>NZ_JAIEOF010000173.1 GCF_019750675.1 Methylobacterium sp. | reverse complement strand
CGGCCGCGCCATTCCCAGTCGAGGGAGATCGAATCGCGGGTGATGCCGGCCTCGGGGCCGACGAGGAGACGGTCCTCGCCGAGCATCCGGTTGATCAGGGTCGACTTGCCGGCGTTGGGACGTCCGACGATGGCGACCTTGAGCGAGCGGTTCTGCGGATCGTCGTCGTATTCCTCGTCGTCGTCGCGCTTCGGCAGGTTCTCGATCAGCGCGTCGTGCAACTCGCCGATGCCCTCGCCGTGCTCGGCCGAGAACGGAATCGGGTCGCCGAGCCCCAGCGAGAACGACTCGTAGGCACCCGCCATGCCCGCGCCGCCCTCGGCCTTGTTGGCGATGAGGATGACGGGGCAACCGGCCCGGCGAACCATGTCGGCGAAGGGCTGGTCGGCCGGCAGGATGCCCGCGCGGGCGTCGATGACGAACAGCACCACGTCGGCCTCGAGGATCGCGGCCTCGGTCTGAGCCCGCATGCGGCCGATCAGAGAGCCCGGATCGGCCTCCTCGAGGCCGGCGGTGTCGATGATGCGGAAGACGAGACCACCGAAATTGACGTCGCCCTCGCGCCGGTCGCGGGTCACGCCGGGGCGGTCGTCCACCAGGGCGAGCTTCTTGCCCACGAGGCGGTTGAACAGGGTCGACTTGCCGACGTTCGGCCGTCCGACGATCGCGACGGTCGGCATATCCATGGTGTGCTCGTTTCAGTCAGGCGTACGGGAGAAGCAGGTTTGCTCAGCGCGTTACGGGAGGGGGTGCGGCCGGCGCGGCGGGCGCCGCCGCCGTCACGGTGACGGGTCCGCCGGCCACCAGGGCCGCGTAGACCTCGATGCGCTGGCGCAAGTTCTGCGGCGTCTGCGCGTCGGCGTTGATCTGGTCGAACCAGCGGCCGGCGCCCTCGAAATCGCCGCGCTTGAGGGCCACGAGGCCCAGCATCTCACGGGCGGTGTGGCGGAAGGGGCCGTTCGGGGCTGCGAGCCCCTGGAGCGTGGCGAGGGCGGCATCCGCGTCGGTCCCGTCGACGCGCAGGAGGGCCGAGCGCAGGCGCGCAAGGTCGCGCAGGCCGGTGCCGAGTTTGGTGTCGTTGGCCAGGGCATCGTACTCGGCCGCGCCCACCTTCGGGTCGCGCTTGGCCGTCTCTGTGGCCGAACGGAAGCGGGCCAGCAGGGCGTAGCCGGCGGGCGCCTCGGCCTCGATCGCCTCGAAGGCCTTGTCGGCCTCCGCGGTCTTGCCCTCGCGGGCGAGGCGGTTGGCGACCTCGAAGCGCTCGGAGGCCGCTTGCGCACGCACGCCCTGGTCGTGCTGCCAGTAGCGCCAGCCGCCGACGCCGGCCACCACGAGGACCGCGAGCGCGATGATCACGCCGCTGTAGCGGCGCCAGATCTCGGCGACCTGATCGCGGCGATAGTCCTCGTTGACCTCGCGGATAAACTCGTTGTTCTCGGCCATGTGGTCTCACGCCGCCCGGGGCCCGGACGGCCGCTGCATGAAGAGGAAGGCCAAGCGCCTAGCACAGGCGCGCGGGCTTGGCGACCGACTTCGGCGACCGGCTTCGGAGCGCCTCGGCCGCGCGGGTCCCGAATCAGGCCTGGCCCGGCCAGGCGGCGACGCCGATCAGCAGCGGATGCAGGTACCGGGCGAAGACGAACCAGACGCCGAGACCGATCACCACGGCCAGCGCGTCGTTGCGCCATCCGGCGGGGGCGACGGCCGGGCCGGCATGCTGCGCGGCGACGGCGCCGGGGGCGAGCGCCCGGCGCTTGGCGCTGATGCGTGCGATCACCGCCCAGGCGAGGAAGCTGCCGAAGAGCAGGATCGAGCCGAGATCGCCGTTGGCGAGCAGGTGCGCGGTGGCCCAGATCTTCACCGCGAGCAGCATCGGGTGCTTGGCCCGGGCGCGGATGTGGCCCGGCAGGTAGGCGGAGGCCAGGGCGACGAAGGCCAGAGCCGTCAGGAGCAGGGAGAGATGGCGCGTCCAGACCGGCGGGTTCCAGACCGCGATGTAGCCGGCCTCGCGATAGAGGTGGAATCCGTAGGCGATCAGCACCAGGCCGAGGAGGGAGGACAGGGTGTAGGCGAGCTTGTAGCGGCCCTCGCCGACCTCGCCGATGACCTTCGCACGCTTCGACCGCGCCATGGAGAAGGCATGCGTGCCGAGGAACAGCACGAGGCCGAGGATGAGGAGCAGCATGGCGGGCTTTCGCGAGGATTGGGGCGCGGGATTCGGATCGGTGTGGACAAGCCCGGCCCGATGCGCGGCCGGACAAGCAGAGCGTAACGGTTCAAAACGCAATCCTCGGCCGATGTCCAGGCACACCCGATGACGCGCCCCCTCCTCTTCGCGGCTCTAAGTCTCTGCCTCGGGTTCTGTCTCGGCTTGCGACCCGCGCGCGCCGCGCCCGAACCACCCCTCTCCGCCCTGACCCTGGTCGGGCCGGCGACAACCCTTTTCAAGGCGACCCGGGACGCCTGCGACGGGGTGGACGTGCCCGATGCCTCCGCGCGGGCCTTCCGCGATGCGTCGGGGGCCGTGGCGCTCTTCGGGATGCATTACCGGAACCGCGCCTTCCGGGGGCCGAGCCTCGACGCGCTCAAGCTCGACTGCGCGGTCGTGCTCGAATCGGGCGGAAAGGCCGACCCGGCCGCCTACGACGACGCCTCCTGGATCACCGCGACCTGGACCGAGGACGGGCGCGGCGTCGCGGCCCTGATCCATCACGAGTACCGCGCCAACGAGCATCCCGGGCGTTGCCGGTCCAAGGTCTACATGGAGTGCTGGTACAACAGTCTCGTGGCGGCGGGCTCGGCGGATGGCGGTCGCAGCTTCACCCGGGCGACGCCGCCGGCGGTCGTGGCCGGGCCGCCCTTCCGCCAGGAGGCCGGACAGGGCCGCCATCGCGGGTTCTTCAACCCGTCCAACATCTTCGCGGACGGCCGCTGGCGCTACTTCCTGGCTTCCACCACGGGCTGGACCTTACCGGGCAGCGATCAATCCGCCGGGGTCTGCCTGTTCCGCTCGGACAACCCGGCCGATCCGAACCGCTGGCGGGCCTGGACCGGATCGGGCTTCACCGCCGCCTTTCCGGACCCCTATGCGGGTCCGGTCAAGGCCCCGGCCACCTGCGCACCCATCGCGCCCTTCCCGACGCCGGTCGGCGCCGTGGTGCGGCACCGGGGGAGCGGCGCCTGGATCGCGGTCTTCATGGCCAAGGCGGGCGGGGACTTCCCGCAATCCGGCTTCTACTGGACGACCTCGCGGGACCTCCTGGCCTGGGACCAGCCGCGCCTGCTCCTGGCGGGCGCCACCCTGTACGACGATCCCTGCCAGGCCCCCGGCGGCCTCATCGCCTATCCGTCCCTGCTCGATCCGGACGCGCAGGGGCGCAACTTCGACGATACCGGCGACCGCGCGATCCTGACCTACGTGACCCTGCGCACCGAGGGCTGCGCCATCACCTCGGACCGCGACCTCGTGCGGCGGCCGCTCGCCATCAAGGTCTGGCCGTAGGATCGATCTCGCGCAGCAGGTCGAGGAAGGCGCGCAGGGGCGGCGGCACCTGCCGGCGCCCGGCGTAATAGAGGAAGAATCCCGGGAAGGCCGGGCACCAATCGGCCAGCAGGCGAACGAGGCGGCCGGAGTCGAGGTGCTCCCGCACGCTGTCCTCGAACACGAACCCGAGTCCGAGCCCGTCCAGGGCGGCGCGCACGATGAGGTCCTGGTCGTTGAGGATCAGCGGCCCGTCGACCGCCACCGCGATGTCGCGTCGGTCCCGCTCGAACTCCCAGCGATAGAGGCTCCCGCCCGCGAAGCGCTGGCGGATGCAGCGGTGGCCGTGAAGGTCGGCCGGGCTCGCCGGCGCGGGGCGATCCGCCAGATAGACCGGTGATCCGACCACCGCGAAGCGTAACGGGCCGCCGAGGGGCACCGCGATCATGTCGCCGGCCAGCCGCTCGCCCACGCGCACGCCGGCATCGAAGCGCCCCGCCACCACATCGGTCAGCGCGTCGTCGGCGCTGACCTCGACGCGCACGCCCGGATGGCGGGCGAGAAAGCGCGCCACCAGGGGCATCAGCACGAAGCGGCAGGCCGAGCGCGGGGCGTTGATGCGAAGCGCGCCGGTCAGGGTCTCGCGGCGGGCGCCCGCCTCCCCGACCGCCTCGGCGATCTCCGCGAAGGCGGGAGCGAGCCGCGCCAGCAGCGCCGCGCCCGCCTCGGTCGGCGCGACGCTGCGGGTGGTGCGGTTGAGCAGGCGAACGCCCAGCCGGGTCTCGAGGCCGCGCAGGGCATGGCTGAGGGCTGAGGTGGAGACCCCGAGATCGAGGGCGGCCGCCCGGAAGCTCCCCCGCGTGGCGATGGCCACGAACGCCGCGAGGTCGGACAGATCGGCACGCCGCATTGGTGATCCCGGCTCAACGGCTCATCCCGCTTTCTTGAGCTTATCGGGGGAAGACCGCCATGGCACATCCGAGGTCGGTTCACGAAACGCCCCGATCCCGAACGCGATGGACAGGCCTATGCTGCGACGCTCCCTCGGCCGTACCGGCCTCACCGTCTCCGTCCCCGGCCTCGGCTGCATGGGCATGTCCGAGTTCTACGGCTCCGCCGACGAGGCCGCCTCCCGCGACGCCCTCGCGGGCGCCCTCGACCTCGGCTACGACTTCCTGGACACCGCCGATACCTACGGGCTCGGGCACAACGAAACCCTGATCGGCCGCTTCCTGGCAGGGCGGCGCGAGCGGGTCGTCGTCGCCACGAAGTTCGGCATCGTGCGCCGGGCCGACAGCGCGGAGCGGCGGATCGACAACACCCCCGCCTATATCGCGTCCGCCTGCGACGCCTCCCTGCGGCGGCTCGGCCTGGACACCATCGACCTCTACTACTGCCATCGCCGAAACCCGGAGACGCCGCTGGCCGAGACCGTGGGGGCGATGGCGCGCCTCGTCGAGCAGGGCAAGGTCCGGGCGCTCGGCCTGTCCGAGGTCTCGCCCGAGACCCTGCGGGCCGCCCACGCGATCCATCCGATCGCCGCCGTGCAGAGCGAGTACTCCCTCTGGAGCCGGGGCCCGGAGGACGGGATGCTGGAAACCTGCCGGGACCTCGGCGTCACCTTCGTGGCCTACGCGCCCCTCGGTCGGGGCTTCCTCACCGGGGCGATCGATCCGGATTGCCTCGCGGCGGGCGATTTCCGGACGGGCAATCCCCGCTTCCAGGGCGCGGCGCTGGCACAGAACCGGCGGCTTCTCGCCGGCCTCGGCGCCATCGCCGAGCGGCGCGGGGCGACACCGGCGCAGGTCGCCCTCGCGTGGCTGGTCAGCCGGGCCCCCGAGGTGGTGCCGATTCCCGGCGCGCGGCGGAGGGCGCGCCTCGCCGAGAACGCCGCCGCCGTGGATCTCGTCCTGACGCCGGGGGAGATCGCGGAGCTCGATGCCCTCTTCAGCCCGGATGCCGTGGCCGGGGCGCGCTACGCGGAGGGCGGCACGGCGGGCATCGAGGTGCCGTGATTTTTTAGAACTGGCGCAGGTAGGGCGCCGGCTTCTGGCCGAGGATGCGCCAGGTTCCGGCGAGCCCGAGCAGGATCGCGAAGGCGACCGCCAGGGTCGCGGCGACCAGGGCGCCGGAGAGATCGAGGGTGAACTCGAGCTTCATCACCCGCGTGACGATGACCCAGCCCGCCAGGGTGCCGGCGGCGAGGCCGAAGATCGCGGTGGCGACGCCGAGCGCCCCGTATTCGAGGGTGTAGGCCGCGAGCAGCCGGCGCCGGGTGGCGCCCAGGGTCTTGAGGACCACGGCGTCGTAGAGCCGGGCCCGGTGGCCGGCCGCCAGCGCCCCGGCGAGCACGAAAAGGCTCGCCACCACGGCGATGCCGCTGGCGCCCCGGATGGCGAGCACGAGCTTGCCGACGATGTCGCTCACGGCTTCGAGCGCTTCCTTCACCCGCACGCTGGTGACGGACGGGTAGGCCCGCGCCACGTCCCGCAGGATGCCGGCCTCCGCCCTGGCGTCGGGGCCGTCCGGGAAGGTCAGGGTGGCCAGATCCGAATGCGGCGCTCCCCGGAAAGTGCCGGGCGAGAACACCATGACGAAGTTGATGCCCAGCGATCGCCACTCGACCTTGCGCAGGTTGGCGATTCGCGCCGTCAGGGTCCGCCCCAGCACGTTGACCGTGACGCTGCCGCCGACCTTCAGATCGAGCTTGCCCGCGAGTTCGGCGTCGAAGGAGACGAGGGGCGTCTTCGCCTCCTCGGCGTTCCACCAGGACCCGGCCACGAGGCTCGAGCCTTCGGGCAGATCCTCCGCGTAGGTGATGCCGCGATCGCCGTCGAGGACCCAGGCGGCCTCCTCCGGGGCCTTGATCGCCTCGGCGGGCACGCCGTTCAGGGCAGTGATCCGTCCGCGCATCATCGGCACGCGCTCGATCTTGGCGCCCGGGGCGAGCCCCCCCAGGAAGCCGTGGAAGGCGTCGGCGTCGCTGGAGGGAATGTCGAGGAAGAACAGGTTCGGGGCCTTGGCGGGCAGCGAGTTGGTGAGCGTGCGCCGGACGTTGGCGTCGATCAGGCTCAGGGTCACGAGGAGCGTCACCCCGAGGCCGAGGGAGAGGACGATGGCGGGGGTCAGGGCGCCGGGCCGGTGCAGGTTGGCGAGCGCCATGCGGGGCGCGGCCATGCGCGGGCGCGGCAGGCGGCGGGCCCCCGCCATCAGCCCGATGGCGACGAGGCGCAGGAGCCCGAAGGCGAGCCCGGCCGCCACGATGAAGATCAGCGCGAGGCGCCGGTCGAAGGCGGTCCCCACGGCCAGGGCGACGAGACCCGCCAGCGCTGCGGCCAGGATCAGGCGGTAGCGCAGGCGCGTGCGCCCCGCATCCGTGTCCACCACGTCCCGGAACAGGCCGGAGACCGGGATGTCGTGCGCCCGCCCGAGGGGGAGGATCGCGAAGGCAAGCGCGGTCAGGAAGCCGTAGGAGGCGGCCAGCGCGAGCTCGGTCGGAGCGATCGTGGGGTTCAGCGGCAGCGGCAGGGAATCGTGGAAGAGCGCGTCGAGGCCGAACGGGAGCAGCGCGCCGACAGTGAGCCCGATGGCGATGCCCAGCGCCGCGATGAGCCCGACCTGCGTCAGATAAAGGACGACGACCTGGCCGCCGGGCGCGCCGACGCTCTTCAGGGTGGCGATGGAGCCGCGCTTGCGCTCGACGAAGGCCGCGACCGCGTTGGCCACGCCGACGCCGCCGACGATGAGGGCGGTCAGTCCCACCAGGGTGAGGAACTGCGTGAAGCGCTCGATGCTCTTGGCGAAGCGCGGGTCCGCGTTGGTGCGGGCCCGCATCTCCCAGCCCGCATCGGGCACGGCCTTGGCGACGGCCGCTGCCCGGCTCTGCAGGGCCGCGTCGTCGGCCTCCGGGATGCGGAGCCGGTAGCTCCAGCGGTTGAGGCTGCCCGGACGGACGAGATCGGACTTCGCGAGCGCCGCGTGCGAGATCAGGACGCGGGGCCCGAAGCCGATGCCGTTGGCGATGCGGTCGGGCTCGGAGACCAGGGTCGCGCGGATCGCGAAGGGCCGGCCCGCGATGCTGATGCGGTCGCCGACCTTGAGGTCGAGGCGGGTCAGCAGCACCGGATCGGCCACGGCCCCTTCCGCGCCGTCCCGCTCGCCCAGGAGTTCGCTTAAGGGCCGGGCCGGCTCCGTGACGAGTTCGCCGGTGCTGGGGTAATCGTCGCCCACCGCCTTCAGCTCGACCAGCGCCGTGCCCTCGCCGGCCACCGCCATGGCCCGCAAGGTGGTCACCACCGAGACGCGCCCCTGCGCGTCGAGGGCGGCGCGCTCCTCCGGCGTCGCCGCGCGGTTGATCAGGCTGTAGGTGAGGTCGCCGCCGAGGATGCGCGCGCCCTCGCGGCCGAGCCCGTCCGTGAGCGAGCGCGAGATCGAGGCGACGCCGGCGATGGCGGCGACGCCGAGGGCGATGCAGGCGAGGAACACTGCGAAGCCGGAGAGGCCGCCGCGCAGTTCGCGCAGGGCGAGGCGCAGCGTCAGGGGCACGCGAAGGCCGGACCGGCCCCGCGCGGGACCGGGCTCGCCCGGCCGGGACAGCGTACCGTGCATCGCTCAGGCCCGAACCGGCGCGGGCTCTTCCACCCGGCCGGAGCGCAGGCGGACCGTCCGGTCGCAGAGCCGGGCGAGGCCGGGATCGTGGGTGACGAGCACCAGGGTGGCGCCCCGGTCGCGCTTGAGCGCGAACAGGAGGTCGACGATCTGGCGCCCCGTCGCCTCGTCGAGGTTTCCGGTGGGCTCGTCGGCGACCAGGATCGCCGGATCGGGCACGATGGCGCGGGCGATGGCGACGCGCTGCTGCTCGCCGCCTGAGAGCTGGGCCGGGTAGTGATGCAGGCGGTGGCCGAGGCCGACAGCCTCCAACTCGGCCTGGGCCCGCCGATAGGCGTCCGGCTTGTCGGCCAGTTCCAGGGGCAGCGCCACGTTCTCCAGGGCCGTCATCGTGGGCACGAGGTGGAAGGCCTGGAAGACGATGCCGATGCGCCGGCCGCGGAAGCGCGCGAGCGCATCCTCGTCGAGGGTGCCGAGGTCCGTGCCCTCCACGACGATGCGGCCGGCATCCGGGCGCTCCAGACCCGCCATCACCATGAGCAGCGTCGACTTGCCCGAGCCGGAGGGACCGACGAGTCCCACGGCCTCCCCGGCCGCCACCGAGAGGGAGATCCCGCGCAGCACATGCACGCGGGCGGCACCGCGTCCCAGGCTGAGGTCGATGTCGGAGAGCGCGATGGTCGGTGCCGTGGCCTTGTCGGAGTTCAACGGGTGACCGATCTGTGAGCGGGTGCGAACATGGTGCGCCGAGGGTCGGAGTTGTGGGCGAATGGGTCTGTGTGAAGTGTCACACCGCGTCGATATGGTCCGCGTGGCCGGCAGGCGCCATCCGGGTTTCGGGATCGCCGCGCTGATGGTGCTCTTTGCCGCACTCACCCTCGGGGCGGTGCCGTCCCGCGCCGCGCCCGAAGCCGCCCCGATCAGGCTCGTGGCCTTCGGTGACAGCCTGACGGCGGGGTACCGCCTGCCGGCGACGGCCGCATTTCCGACCGTGCTGGAGCGCGCATTGGCGGCCCGTGGGCGGCGCGTGACGATCGCCAATGCGGGCGTCTCCGGCGATACGACGACGGGCGGGCTCGACCGCCTGGACTGGTCGATTCCCGACGGCACCGACGGCGTCATCCTCGAACTCGGGGCCAACGACATGCTGCGGGGCACCGACCCGGCCGTCACCCGCAAGGCCCTGGAGGCGATGATCACGCGGCTCAAGGCCCGCGGCATCCCCGTGCTGCTCACCGGGATGAAAGCCTCGCCCAACCTGGGTCCGGACTACATGGCGCGCTTCGACGCGATCTACCCGGATCTCGCCCGGAGCCACGACCTCCTCCTCTACCCGTTCTTCCTCGAGGGCGTCCTCGGCGACCGCTCGGCGCATCTCGACGACGGGCTGCACCCTAACGCGAAGGGCGTCGAGACCATCGTGGCCGCCATTCTCCCCACCGTCGAACGCTTCCTCGACGGCGTGAAGCCCGGGCCCCGCTGAACCGATGCCGCGCCTGTTCACCGGACTCGAGATCCCGCCGGAGATCGGCGCGGCGCTGGCGCTGAAGCGCGGTGCCCTGCGCGGCAGCCGCTGGATCGACCCGTCCGACTACCACATCACCCTGCGCTTCCTCGGGGACGTGGAGGTCGAGGTCGCGGAGGCCCTGCACGAGGCCCTGGTCGCGGCGCGACCGCGCGCGTCGTTCTCCGTCACCCTCGACGGGCTGGCGAGCTTCGGCGGCGACCGGCCGCGCGCCATCCTCGCCACGGTGGTGCCGAGCCCGGAGCTTCTCGATCTCCAGGCCGAGCAGGAGCGCCTCGCCCGCCAGGCCGGGGCGGAGCCGGAGCGGCGCAAGTTCACGCCCCACGTCACCCTGGCGCGCCTGCGCCGGGAAGCCGGCCCGGAGGATGTGGCCGCCTATCTCGGCGAACGCGGTCTGTTCACGCCCCTGACCGTCCCGGTGGAGCGGGTGGCGCTGTTCTCCGCCCGCGAGTCGAAGGGCGGCGGCCCCTACGTGGTCGAGGCGGCCTATCCGCTGGGCTCGGATCAATAAAGAAGCGGACATCGTCATCGAGCCCGCTCCCGACCTTTTGAGGAAGCTCGGAACGTCCCCATGCGGGCAGTCTGATAGCTCCAAGATTTACGTTCGGAATGCCATAGGGGACGCCCCTGCACCTGAACCTGCAACCAAACAATTCGGGAGGCCTGATCCACGAAGTCTTAAGTCGCTGTTTCAACGCCCCTCACTTTGACGGTATGAGGTGAGCTAACCAGGACAACAGACCGGCTGGGAGAGGCCCCATGGACGCCACGCGTACTTCGCCCCACCGGCCGGTCGATGGAGCCGCCGTCATGCGGCGAGTGGGATGGCGGATCGTACCGTTCCTCGTGCTGTGCTACTTCATCGCCTACGTCGATCGGGTGAACGCGGGCTTCGCCGCCCTCACCATGAACAAGGACCTCGGCCTGTCGCAGGCGATGTTCGGCATCGGTGGCGGGTTGTTCTTCGTCGCCTACGTTCTGTTCGAGGTGCCGAGCAACATCGCGATGGAGAAGGTCGGCGCGCGGCTCTGGATCGCGCGCATCATGATCACCTGGGGCATGGTCGGCGTCGCGATGGCGTTCATCGTCGGCCCCTACAGCTTCTACCTCTGCCGATTCTTACTGGGCGCGGCTGAGGCTGGGTTCTTCCCCGGCGCGCTCCTGTACCTGACTTACTGGTTCCCCAAGGCGTACCGTGCCCGCATCGTCGCGATGTTCATGGTCGCGATCCCGATCTCCAGCTTCCTCGGCTCGCCGATCTCGGCGTCGCTGCTACAGCTCGAGGGTGCCGCCGGGCTTCACGGCTGGCAGTGGCTGTTCATCGTCGAGGCGATCCCGGCAGTGCTGCTCGGCCTCGCTGCCTTGATCATGCTGCCGAGCCGACCGGCGGAGGCCAAGTGGCTGGCGCCAGAGGAACGGGCATGGCTGGAAGATCAACTCGCTGCCGATCGCTCCGGGATCTCCCCGGTCGCACACCACCTGCCGCTGCATAAAGTTCTGACGAACAAGTACATTTGGGCGCTGGCGCTGATCTACTCGGGCTCGTCGGCCACCAGTAACGCTCTCTCGCTGTGGCAGCCGCAGATCCTCAAGGCGTTCGGCTTGTCCAATCTCGAGACGGGCCTGTTGAACATGATCCCGTTTGGCATCGCCTCGGTGTTCATGATCTTTTGGGGTCTGCGCGCCGACCGAACGGGCGAGCGGGTGTGGAGCACCGCGCTACCGTTGGCAGCGACCTGCCTGTGCCTGTTCGCCACCAACCTCACCTCTTCGCTCACGGTGACGATGGTGCTGCTGAGCCTGGTACTGATGGGCAACTACGCGATCAAGGGTCCGTTCTGGGCGATGGCGACCGAATGGCTCTCGGTCGGCACGGCCGCTGCTGGTATCGCAGCGATCAACACGTTGTCGCATCTGGGCACCGGCATCGCCTCCTGGCTCCTCGGGGTGATCAAGGACCAAACCGGTAGCTTCCCTCTCGCCCTGCTGCCGCTCGTGTTCCTGACCGGCTCGGGCGCGATCATGACCTTGATCCTCGGACGCGGCTCGCGTGCGCGGGCCGCCGCCCCCGCTCCGGCCGCTGCGGAATAGTCCCAATCGCCGAAGCCGCCGCGCTTGAGCTTCCTCGATAAATGTCTTTCCCAATGCGTTTCCGAACGCAGCAGGGTCTTTCCAATGAAGCAGTGATCGCAAGGAAGCGGCGATGATCTCACGACGCATGTTCCATCGGACCATCGTGGGCTTGGCTGCGACAAGTGCTTGGCCGCGACGCAGCGTGGCGCAGGATGCATCCGTGACAGCCGTGGACTCCCACGCGCATGTCTTCAAGCGTGGCCTGCCGTTGGCGGCTCACAGCCGGTACGCGCCCGATTACGATGCAACGCCGGAGGATTACATCAGGAACCTGGACGCCAACGGCATGTCGAAAGGCGTCCTTGTTCAGCCGAGCTTCCTCGGGACCGACAACAACTACTTGCTGGAGGCGCTAAGACGTTTTCCGGACCGCTTCCGTGGCATCGCCGTGGTGCAACCTGACATTCAACAGGATGCGCTGCGAGAACTCACTGCTGCTGGGGTCGTCGGCATCCGGCTCAACCTGATCGGGGCACAGAATCCTCAGTTCGATGTTGATCCCTGGCCGATGCTGCTCAAGCGCCTCGCCGACCTCAACTGGCAGGTCGAGATCCAGGCCGAAGGCAGACGCTGGCCGGAGTTGTTGCCGCTCCTTCTGAAGAGCGGCGTGAAAGTCGTCGCCGATCATTTCGGCAAACCTGACCCCAAGCTCGGCGTCGATGATCCCGGCTTCCAGCAATTGCTGAAGGCGGGCAGCACTGATCGTGTCTGGGTCAAGATCTCGGGCTCATACCGCAACGGGGCTGGACTGCCCGCTTTGGCGATCCCGCTGCTACGCGAGAATTTCGGTGTCGATCATCTGGTCTGGGGCAGCGACTGGCCTCACACGCAGTTCGAGACAAAGACGAACTATGCAGATGTACGCCGCGAATTGGACATGTGGCTGCCCAATGCCGGAGACCGCAGGACTGTCTTACGCGATGCACCGCGCAAGTTGTTTTGGACGGCGAGGGATTGAAGGAGCCGGCACGGTTCACCGGACAAATTTTTATACGTTGCGGTCGGGCAGCATGCGGAACGTCTGCTCCGGGACGAAAAGCTGGGGTCCGTCTGCCAGCCCGAGCCGAGTTTGCCCGAGGGCTTACGAACGGCCGCTTTCGGGAAGCGCCGACGACGTCAGAGGCGCCTGGGTCGGGTCGAAATCGGAACGTCTGCTCTTGGATAGGACGGCGAGCGCCACTCCCCACCCGCAGCTGCCATCCGCACGGTCACCCCGATCGCGCGTAGACCCCCACGAACCTCAGAGCCGGCGCAGGGCCACGCTTTCAATGCGGTGGCTGGCGCCCTTGGCGAGGATCAGGCTCGCCCGCTGACGGGTCGGCAGGATGTTGTCGCGCAGGTTCGGCAGGTTGATCGTGGTCCAGAGCGTATCGGCGATCTCGATGGCCTCGGCCTCCGTCACCTCCGCGTACTTGCGGAAGTAGGAGAGCGGATCGCGGAAGGCGGTCTGGCGCAGGCGCAGGAAGCGGTTGACGTACCAGCGGTGCAGGTCGTCCTCGTGCCCGTCGAGGTAGATCGAGAAGTCGAAGAAGTCGGAGACGAACGGAATCGCGGTGCCGTCGCGCGGCAGGCGCGCGGGCTGGAGCACGTTGAGGCCCTCGACGATGAGGATGTCGGGCGATTCGATGACCCGCTCCTCCCCCGGCATGACGTCGTAGACGAGGTGCGAGTAGAGGGGCGCGGCGACCCGCTTCTTGCCGGCCTTGATGTCCGTGAGGAAGCGCAGGAGGGCCGCGGTGTCGTAGCTTTCCGGAAAGCCCTTGCGCTCCATGGCGCCCATGCGGCGCAACTCGGCGTTGGGCAGGAGGAAGCCGTCCGTGGTGATGAGGTCGACCTTCGGGGTGTTCGGCCAGCGCGCGAGCAGGGCGGCCAGGACGCGGGCGGAGGTGGACTTGCCCACCGCCACGGAGCCCGCCAACCCGATGATGTAGGGCACCTTGGTCTCGTGCTCGGCGAGCAGGAAGCGCTGGGTCGCCTTGAACAGCCCTTGCGTTGCCGCGACGTAGAGCGACAGCAGGCGCGACAGCGGCAGGTAGATCGCCTCGACCTCCTCCACGGAGATCGGATCGTTGAGCGATTGCAGGCGCGCCACCTCTTCGGCCGCCAGGGTCAGCGGGGTGTCGGCGCGCAGCTGCGCCCATTCCTCGCGGGTGAACAGGCGGTAGGGGGAGAGCCGCTCGGAGCCCTCCCCGGTGACCGGATCCTGCCCCTCCGCCGGCATGCGCGGCGTGGCGACCGGAACGGGCATCTCGGCGTTCACGCCGGCCCCCGCGCGGCTTTCTCGGCGATCCCGCTCTGGGCCGTGCGGCGCTCCAGCTCGGCCAGGACCTCGTCGAGGCCGATGCCGCCGCCGCGCAGCACCACGAGCAGGTGGTAGAGCACGTCCGCCGCTTCGCTCACCAGGCCGGCGCGGTCCCCCTGCACGGCGGCGATGGCGGCTTCCACGGCCTCCTCGCCGAGCTTCTTGGCCGCCCGCCCCTGGCCGCCGGCGAGGAGCTTGGCCGTGTAGGAGGTCTCGGGGGATGCCGCGGCGCGGTCGGCCACGAGGGCTTCGAGGTCGTTGAGCGTGAAGTGGGTCATACAATCCTGGGTCCCGGCGAACCGGGCCTATCGTGCCGTCGGCGCGAGCGTGCGGCACGATGGATCATGACGCAAGGGCCGGCCGCCGCCGTGCTTACAGATCGAGGCGCATGGAAAGTCCGGCCGCCGCCATGTGGGCCTTGGCCTCGGACACGGTGTGCTGACCGAAGTGGAAGATCGAGGCCGCCAGCACGGCGCTGGCGCCGCCATCGCGCACGCCCGCCACCAGATCGTCGAGGCTGCCGACGCCCCCCGACGCGATGACCGGCACCGTGACGGCGTCCGCGATCGCCCGCGTCAGGCCGATGTCGTAGCCCGAACGCATGCCGTCCCGGTCCATGGAGGTCACCAGCAACTCACCGGCGCCGCGCGCGGTGACGGTGCGGGCAAAATCGATGGCGTCGAGGCCGGTCGCCTTGCGTCCGCCATGGGTGAAGATCTGCCAGGCGGCGGGCTCGCCGGGGCCGGAGGTGCGCTTGGCGTCGATGGCGACGACGATGCACTGGCTGCCGAACTTCTCGGCTCCGCGGGCCACGAAGTCGGGATCGTTCACCGCCGCCGTGTTGATCGAGACCTTGTCGGCCCCGGCGAGCAGCAGGGTGCGGATATCCGCAACCGTGCGGATGCCGCCGCCCACGGTCAGCGGCATGAAGCAGGCCTCCGCCGTGCGGCTGACCACGTCGAGGAGGGTGCCCCGGTCCTCGTGGCTCGCGGTGATGTCGAGGAAGCAGAGTTCGTCCGCCCCGGCGGCGTCGTAGGCCTTGGCCGCCTCCACCGGATCGCCGGCATCGCGCAGTTCGAGGAACTGCACGCCCTTCACGACGCGGCCGTCCTTCACGTCGAGGCAGGGGATGATGCGGGTCTTCAACATGGGCGGGCCTCGAGCGCGTCAGGCCGCCGGGTCGGCGTCAGCCGAGCCCTTGGCGCGCTTGATGGCGGCGAGGGCCTCGCGCGGGTCGATGCGGCCGTCATAGAGGGCGCGGCCCGTGATGGCGCCGGCCAGGAGCGCGCAATCGGGCTCCAGGATGCGGTGGACGTCCTCGATGGAGGCGAGGCCGCCCGACGCGATCACGGGAATCGTCACCGCGCGGGCGAGCCCGAGGGTCATCTCGATGTTCAGGCCCTTCAGGATGCCGTCGCGGGCGATGTCGGTGTAGATGATGGCGGCGACCCCGGCATCCTCGAAGCGGCGACCGAGCTCCTCCGCCGTCATGCTGGAGGTGGTGGCCCATCCCTCCACCGCGACGCGGCCGTCCTTGGCGTCGATGCCGACCGCGATCTTGCCGGGATAGAGCCGGGCGGCCTCGCGCACGAAGGCCGGGTCCCGCACGGCGGCGGTGCCGATGATGACGCGGCTGACGCCCTTGGCGATCCAGGCCTCGAGGGTGCGCATCTCCCGGATGCCGCCGCCGAGCTGCACCGGCAGCTTGGTCCGGGCCAGGATCGCGTCGACGGCGCCGGCGTTCATCGGCGCGCCCGCGAAGGCGCCGTCGAGGTCGACCACGTGCAGCCAGGAGAAGCCCTGCTCCTCGAAGACCGCGGCCTGGGCGGCCGGGTCGTCGCTGAACACGATGGCCTGCGCCATGTCGCCCTGCACGAGGCGGACGCAGCGCCCTTCCTTGAGATCGATGGCCGGAAACAGGATCACGCGTCGGTTCGCTTTCGGGTGTGCGGTTCGGGATCGGCGCGGTTCTAAGGACGCCAGCGCAGGAAGTTGGCGAGGAGCGCGAGGCCGAGGCGCTGGCTCTTCTCCGGGTGGAACTGGGTGCCGGCGACGTTGTCGCGCGCCACCATCGCGGTGACGGCGCCGCCGTAATCGCTGTGCGCCACGCAATCGCCGGGCCGCTCGGGGCTCAGGGCGAAGCTGTGCACGAAGTAGGCGTGCAGGCCGTCCGCCCCGGTCGGGATCTCGGCGAGCAGGGCGTGGTCGCGGTCCACCTCCAGGGTGTTCCAGCCCATGTGGGGCACCTTGAGGGCCGGGTCGTCGGGCCGGATCGGACCGACATCGCCGGGAATCCAGCCGAGCCCCGGGGTGGTGTCGTATTCGAGGCCGCGCGTCGCCAGGAGCTGCATGCCGACGCAGATGCCGAGGAAGGGACGCGCCCGCGCTCTGGCCGCGTGGGTCATCGCCTCGACCATGCCGGGCACCGCGTCGAGGCCGCGGCGGCAATCCGCGTAGGCGCCGACGCCGGGCAGGACCACGCGGTCCGCCTTCGCCACGGTCTCGGCCTCGTCGGTGAGGACGATCCGGGTCGCATCGAGGCCGGCTTCCCGCGCGGCCCGCTCGAACGCCTTGGCGGCCGAGTGCAGGTTGCCCGATCCGTAATCGATGATCGCGACGGTCTCGGCGCTCACCGGCGGCCCTCGCTGAAGGGGAACATGCCGATGGCCAGATCGCTCGGCGGCACCGCAAGGCTCGCATGGCCGGCGGAAGCGGGCCGGGGCAGCGGACCTCCGCCGAGCCAGCGGAGCGCCGCCTTCATCTCGGCCTCCTCGGGGCTCGCCGCCATCACGGCATCGCGCACGGGCCGGCCCGCACGGGCATAGGTCCAGCGCCGCAGGGACGAGGCCTCGAGGCCGATCAGCACCATGGCCAGCAGCGCGACCAAGAAACCCGCCAGCGATGTCAGCCCGAGGAAGCGGCCGGCCATCGCGAGGGCCGCCAGCAGGGCCAGCACCCCGAGGCCGGCCAGCCAGAGCCGGTGGAAGAAGAACCACAGGGGGCCGAAGGCGAAGGCGGTCCAGGAGAAGCCGTCCGGCACGAGGTACGCGCGCTCGAGGCCGTGCGCCTCCCCGGCCAGGGCGTCCCGCTCCGGGTGCAGCGTGTAGGTCCGCATCACGTTCCGCCTCCTCTGCTCCGATCCGACGAGCGGATCAGAGTGAACCCTTCGTCGAGGGTACGCGCCCGCCCTCACGCGGATCGACGGCGACCGCCTGCCGCAAGGCGCGGGCCAATCCCTTGAAGCAGCTCTCCGCGATATGGTGCGCGTTGTCGCCGTACAGGGTCTCGACATGCAGCGTGAGGCCGGCATTCATCGCGAAGGCCTGGAACCACTCGCGCACCAGTTCGGTGTCGAACTGGCCGATCTTCTCCACCCGGAACTGCGTGCGGAAGACCAGGAAGGGCCGGCCCGAAATGTCGATGGCGACCCGGGTCAGGGTCTCGTCCATGGGCAGGTGGATGTCGGCGTAGCGGGTGATGCCACGCTTGTCCGCCAGGGCCTGCGCGAAGGCCTGGCCCAGGGCAATGCCCGTATCCTCGACGGTGTGGTGGTGATCCACGTGGAGGTCGCCGGTGACCGCCACGTCGAGGTCGAACAGGCCATGCCGGGCGAACAATTCCAGCATGTGATCGAAGAAGCCGACGCCGGTCGCGATCGTGGCCTTTCCCGTTCCGTCGAGGGCGAAGGACACGCGCACATCGGTCTCCGCGGTCTTGCGGCTGATACTGGCGGCGCGCTGGGCCTCTGGGGTCACGGTTCGGTTCCGGTTCTGGCACGAACCCGCCTTCTAGTGCGAAGTCGGGGCCCCGTGAAGGGCGGCGCGGGCCAAATCCACCGCCCGCCGGTCAGGCTCCGATCACCCGCCCGGCGACGGCGTCGAGCTTGGCGAGAAGGGTGGCGTCGCGCTGGGCGGGCGCCGTCATGATGGCGCCGTCGAGGGCGCGCTCGCTGCCCACCGGGCAGGCCTCGCGCTCGGCGGGGAAGTCGCGGGCGAGGCGGGCGACGAGGCGCGCCGCCTTGTCGGCATTGGCCCGGGCCACCGCCACCACGGCGGCCACGTCCACGTCGTCGTGGGTCGGGTGCCAGCAATCGAAGTCGGTGACCATCGCGATGGTCGCGTAGGTGATCTCGGCCTCGCGGGCAAGCTTGGCCTCCGGCATGTTGGTCATGCCGATCACGTCGTAGCCTAACGCCTTGTAGGTGGTGGACTCGGCATAGGTGGAGAATTGCGGCCCCTCCATGCAGACATAGGTGCCGCCGCGCTGGACCGCGATGTCCTCGGCTTGCGCCGCCGCCGCGATCCGGGCCTGCAGGGCGGGGCCGATCGGGTGCGCCAGGGAGACGTGGGCGACGCAGCCGTTGCCGAAGAACGAGGAGGCCCGCCCGACGGTGCGGTCGACGAACTGGTCGACGAGCACGAAGAGGCCGGGATGCAGTTCCGCCCTGAACGAGCCGCAGGCCGAGAGGGAGACGAGGTCGGTGACGCCCGCCCGCTTCAGGATGTCGATGTTCGCGCGGTAATTGATGCCGGTCGGCGAGAAGCGGTGGCCGCGCCCGTGGCGGGCCAGGAACACCACCCGGGTCTCACCGATGCGGCCGATGCGCAGGGCGTCGGACGGCTCGCCCCAGGGGGACTCGATCCGCTCCTCGCGGACATCCTCGAGCCCGGGGAGGTCGTAGACCCCCGACCCGCCCATCACGCCGAGCACCGCTGCCGTCATCCTGGTCTCCATAAAGATCGCGCCGGTCGCCCCTCCTTGGGGCGCCGGCGCGGGGCATGTCAACGAAGGGGAAATTGAGAGCGGGCGGCCCCGTGGGGACCGCCCGCTCTCGGATCAGCAGGGCTCTGATCAGTAGGTCTTGTGCAGCTCGGGTTGGAGGCCGTGGACCTCGCCGCCGACCTTCGCCCAGATCTTCTTCTTCACGTAGTAGAGCAGACCCGAGAGGACGAGCAGGAACAGGATCACCCGCAGGCCGAGGGCCTTGCGCGCCATCATGTGGGGCTCGGCGGCCCAGGCCATGAACGCCGCGACGTCGCGGGAATACTGCTCCGTCGTCTCGGGGACGACCGGCTCGCCCTTGTCGTTCTTGGCGTAGGTGACCTGCCCGTCGCTGATGGGCTTGGGCATCGCGATCAGGTGACCGGCATAGTACTTATTGTAGTAGGTGCCGGTGGGGATCTCCTTGCCGGCCGGCGGGTCTTCGTACCCGTTCAGGAGCGCGTGGATGTAGTCCACGCCCTGCTCGGAATAGCCGACGAAGGGCAGCGCATCGATCACGAACAGCGGGAAGCCGCGCTCGTAGGTCCGGGCCTTGGCCAGCACCGAGAAGTCCGGCGGCGCCTTGCCGCCGTTGGCGGCGGCCGCCGCCTTCTCGTTCGGGAAGGGCGACGGGAAGGCGTCGGCGGCGCGGGCGGGACGATCGACGTCCTCGCCGGCATCGTTCTGCTCCTTCACCTTGTACTGGGCGGCGAGCTCCTTGACCTGACCGGCGCTGAAGCCGGGGCCTCCGGCCTCCGCCAGGTTGCGGAAGCGCACGAGGCTCATGCCGTGACAGCTCGAGCAGACTTCCTTGTAGACCTGGAAGCCGCGCTGGAGCTGGGCCTGGTCGAAGCGGCCGAAGATGCCGGCGAAGCTCCACTTCTCGCGGGGCGGATGAGGGGTTCCCTCATCCGCCGACGCGACGGTGACGCTCATGACGGCCGCGAGCAGGGACGCGGCGAGGACGCGGGTCGTTTTCATGGTTCTCAAAAGTCCCCTGCCCTCAACCCTTGGACGATGGTGCGGCGGCGGCACCGATCGGCATGCCGGACCCGCTCACCTGCTTGCCCGGTCCCGTCACGGTCTCGAGGATCGATCCCGGAAGGGCCTTGGGCGTCTCGAACAGGCCGACGAGCGGCATCACGAGCAGGAAGTGCAGGAAGTAGTAGGCCGTGCAGATGCGGGCCGCGATGACGTAGCCACCCTCCGGCGGCTTGGCGCCGAGCCAGCCGAGCAGCACGCAGACCACCAGGAACAGCCAGAAGAACTGACGGTAGATCGGGCGGTAGTTGCAGGAACGCACGCGGGAAGTGTCGAGCCAGGGGGCCAGCGCCAGAATCAGCACGGCGCTGAACATCAGGATGACGCCGCCGAGCTTGTCCGGCACCGCGCGCAGGATCGCGTAGAAGGGCAGGAAGTACCATTCCGGCACGATGTGCGCGGGCGTCACGGCCGGGTTGGCCGGCACGTAGTTGTCGGCGTGGCCGAGGTAGTTCGGCTGGTAGAAGATCCAGTAGGCGAAGAAGGCGAAGAACACGACCGAGGCGAACACGTCCTTGACGGTCGCGTAGGGCGTGAAGGCCACCGCATCCTTGCCGGACTTGATCGGGATGCCCGCCGGGTTGTTCTGGCCCGTCACGTGCAGCGCCCAGACGTGCAGGACGACGACGCCCGTAATCATGAACGGCAGCAGGTAATGCAGCGAGAAGAAGCGGTTCAGGGTCGGGCTGCCGACCGAGTAGCCGCCCCAGAGCAGGCTCTGGATGGTCTCACCCACAACCGGGATCGCGCCCAGGATGCTGGTGATGACGGTGGCGCCCCAGAAGCTCATCTGGCCCCACGGCAGGGTGTAGCCCAGGAAGGCGGTGGCCATCATCAGGAGGTAGATGATCACGCCGAGGATGTAGAGCACCTCACGCGGGGCCTTGTACGATCCGTAGTACAGCGCCCGGAAGATGTGCACGTACACCGCCACGAAGAACATCGAGGCGCCGTTGGCGTGCATGTAGCGCAGCAGCCAGCCGTAGTTCACGTCGCGCATGATGTGCTCGACGGAGTTGAAGGCGTTGGCGGCGGAGGGATCGTAATGCATCGCCAGCCAGATGCCGGTGACGATCTGCGAGACCAGCATGGCGATCAGGATCGCGCCAAAGGTCCAGAAGTAGTTCAGGTTCCGCGGCACCGGGAAGGAGACGAAGGACGAATGCACCAGCCCGATCAGGGGCAGGCGCGATTCGAACCACTTCGCCAGGGCACTCTTGGGAACGTAGGTGTTGCCGTGTGCGCTCATGGGGCGACCCGCTCCAATTCCTGTTTCACTGTGTCAGGCGACCGCCTTGCCACCCTCTTCGCCGATCCGGATCTTCGAATCCGACTCGAACACGTAGGGCGGGATAGGCAGGTTCGTCGGGGCGGGACCCCGGCGGACGCGGCCGGACGTATCGTAGAGCGAGCCGTGGCAGGGGCAGGACCAGCCCTCGTACTGCCCCTGGTGCCCGATCGGCACGCAACCGAGATGGGTGCAATTGCCGTAGACGACGAGCCACTTGGCGTGGCCCTGCTTGACGCGGGCCGAGTCGGCCTGCGGATCGATGAGGTCGGCCATCTTCACCTCGGAGGCCTCCTTGACCTCCTTCTCCGTCCGGTTCCGGACGAAGATGAGCTTGCCGCGCCAGAATACGTTGACGATCTGGCCTTCCTGGATCGGCGTCAGGTCGACTTCGAGGGGAGCACCGGCCGCGATGGTCTCCGCATCCGGCGCCATCGAGGCGACGAAGGGCCAAGCCAGGGCGCCCGCACCGACGGCGAGCCCGGCACCGGTCGCGAGGAACATGAAGTCGCGTCGCGTGCCGTCCGGCGCGCCGTGGGGGCTCTCGGGGTGGCCTGCCGTGTTCGCCAAGTGTCAAGCTCCAAGCATGAATGCGCCGGGTGACCGTTGTCCCACCTTGCGGCGATGGCCGGCAGGGACCTTAGAGGCTTTCAAAGGAATGTCAGCCCGGCGGGACGGAAGCACCATCCCACAGGATTGTGCAATGCGACCCCGCGTCACCGGAAGTCAAGGCGCGAAACCCGTCGGATCACGCCCTTTCCCGTCGTGCCGCGGACCCGTTGCGGAGAGGCCGCGGCGGCCCTCCGAGAGTCATGCGCCAGCGCGCCGGCCCCGAACGCTTCGGGGCCGAGCCATGCGTGGTGCGTCGGGTTGGGGCTTGGCTCCAGGCGTGAGCCCGGCCGATCCGCCGGATCGTGGCGCGTCCGGCCCGAAACTTCCGCTTGCCACGGAATGCCATTCTGGGTTGAAGCGCTGGTGCGCTGCATCGGCGCTTTGCCGCGTGTGCGAAGGTGCGGCGATCGGCTACCTCAGGCGGACCCGCTCAGCCAGCCGACCGGGGCCGGCCTCGAAGGATTCGATGGACATCAACCGCCCGCAATTCCTCGTCGCGGTCCTTCAGATCGTCTGGATCGATCGGCTCCTCTCGGACGACAACGCGATCGTCATCGCGCTGGCGTGCCGGGGCCTGCCCGAGGACCGTCGGCGCACCGGCATCCTGCTCGGTGCCGCCAACGGCGGGGGCCTTCGCATCCTGATCGCCCTGATGTTCTGGGCCGGCGCGGCGCTGCTCGGCTGGATCGCCGGGCAGATGATCGCCACCGATCCGCTGGTCGCGGGCCGGCTTGCCACCGTGCCCCATCTTCCGGCGATCACCGGAGGCGCGGTCGCGCTCCTCGTCCTCGGCATCGCGTTCCGGCTCACCCAGCGCCGGCCCGCGCTGCGGGAGGAGCCGCGTGGCTAGCCTGGCCGCCTGGGGGCCGGCCTGGCGCGTGCCGGGCGCGGAAGGCGTCACGCCCGGCGCGAGCCCGACTCCCGCCGTGTTCATGGAGTCGATCGCGGGCCTGACTGAGGGCGCGCGGGGCGTCGATCTCGCGCTCGTCACCGTGGTGTTGGCCCTGGTCGGCCTGATGCTCATCGGTATCCGCATCGGGCGGCGGCGCAGGCAGAACGCGCTCGCGCGGCGCGGCGCCCACGAGGCCCAGGCGCTCCTGCGCGACCTGTTCGAGGCTTCGGCGGACCGCCAATTCATCTTCCACGTCCGGCTCCCCGGCGATTTCCGCCTCGCGAACTGGAATCCGGCAGCCGCGGCCGCCTCGGGCCGGGGCGACGAGGCCCTGGGCCGGCCGGTCGAGGCCGTCCTCCCCCCGATCCAGGCCGCGCGGATGCGCGCCGCCCTGGCGCGCACCCTCGTCAGCGGCAAGACCGTGCGCCTGGAGGACCATGCCGACGGCGCGTTCTTCGAGGCCGTCCACGTTCCGCTGCGCGATCCCGTAACGCGGGCGATCGATCGGATCTACGTGGGCATCCACGACATCAGCCACCTCAAGCTCGCCGAGGCCGAGGCGCGCGAGGCCAACCGGCTCCTGGTCCTAGCCGAGCAGGTCGCGCATGTGGGGCACTGGGATCTCCGGCTGCAGGCGCGCCGCCTGACCTGGTCCGACGAGGTGTACCGCATCCACGGCCTCGATCCCGGGACCTTCACGCCGACGATCCGCGGCAGCCTCGCCGCCTGCCATCCGGACGATCGCGCCTCCGCGCGGGCGATCGTTTTGCGCGCCATCCGGCGCCGGGAGGGCTTCGACATCGCCCTGCGGCTGGTGCGTCCCTCGGGGGAGGTCCGCGACGTCCTCGTGCGCGGCCTCTGCCAGTTCGAGCACGGGAGCGGGGACGGGCGCGGTTCGGTGCGCTCGATCTTCGGCGTCTTCGCCGATGTGACGGAGGTGAAACAGGCCGAGCGCGCGCTCGCCGACAAGTCGGCGCTGCTGGAGGCGACCCTCGAGAGCATGGATCAGGGCCTCCTGCTCATCGGCGCGGACGGCTCGGTCCCGGTCATCAACCGGCGCGCCGTCGAGATCCTCTCTCTGCCCCCCGCCCTCATGGCCCAGCGGCCCGACTACCGGGCCATCCGGCGCAGCCTGCGCGAGAGCGGCGCCTGGGGCACCTCGATCCAGGACCCCCGCCACTGGCTCCTCGACGAGAACCGCCGCACCACCGACCTGCGCTCGGAGCGGCGCCGCCAGGACGGCAGCGTGATCGAGGTCCGCTCCCTGCCGATGCTCACGGGCCAGGGCCATGTGCAGACCCTGACCGACATCACGCACCGGCGACGCTCCGACGAGCGCCTGCGCGAGAGCGAGGCCCGCTTCCGGCTCCTGGCGGACTACACCTCGGATCTCATCGTCCTCGACGATGCGGCGGGCCGCCACCGCTACGTCTCGCCCGCCGTGACGAGCATGCTCGGCTACACCGCCGAGGAGGCCGACGCGATCGGCCTGCGCACGCTGGTCCACGCCGAGGACGTCGCCAAGCTCGACGCCACCCTCCGGGCCCTCGGGCCCGAGCATCCGACCGGATCGGTGATCTACCGGATGCGCCGGAAGGCCGGGACCTGGATCTGGGTCGAGGCGGCGTTCCGGCGCATCGCGGACGCCAGCGGCATCCAGGTCATCCAGGCCATCCGCGACGTCTCGGAGCGCAAGACCCAGGAGGCCGACCTCAAGAGCGCCCGGGCCGCCGCCGAGGCCGCCGCGCGGGCCAAGGCCGAGTTCCTGGCCAACATGAGCCACGAACTCCGGACCCCGCTGGCCGGGATCCTCGGCGTGCACGACCTCCTGCGGGAGGACGCGACGCTGACCCGCGACCAGGCGCGCCTCGTGGGTCTCGCGCGCGAATCGGGGCGCTCGCTCCTCACCATCGTCAACGACATCCTCGACTTCTCGAAGATCGAGGCGGGCCACCTGACGATCGAGGCCCTCCCCTTCAGCCTGCCGGCCCTGATCGAGGGCTGCCGCGAACTCAGTGCCGAGACGCTCCAGGATCGCCCGATCGCCTTCGGGATCGTGATCGCGCCGGACGTGCCCGAATGGGTCCTCGGCGATCCGACGCGCCTGCGCCAGGTCATCCTGAACCTCACCACGAACGCGATCAAATTCACGCCGGAGGGCAGCGTGACCCTGCGGGCCTCCTGGCTGCACGACCCCGCCAAGTCCCGCCGCAGCCGCGCGCGGCTCCGGATCGAGCTCGTCGATACGGGCATCGGCATCCTGCCCGAGACGCTTCCGCACCTGTTCGAGCGCTTCGCCCAGGCGGACGGCTCGACCTCGCGCCAATACGGCGGGACCGGGCTCGGCCTCACCATCTGCCGGCGCCTCGTGCAGCTCATGGGCGGCGAGATCGGGGTGGAAAGCCGGTTCGGCGCCGGGTCGACCTTCTGGTTCGAGGTGCCGCTGCGGCTGGCCGAGGCGGAGAGCGCGGCGGAGGATCGCGCATCGCCGCTGCTCCAGGCCACCGCCGGGGCGGTCTGGCGGGTCCTTCTGGCCGAGGACAACGCCATCAACCAGGAGATCATCGGCACGGTGCTGCGTCAGAAGGGCCACACGGTCACGGTGGTGGAGGACGGCGAGCGCGCCGTGGCGGCCGCCCTCGACCAGGGTCCCCTCGACCTCGTGCTGATGGACGTACAGATGCCGGGCCAGGACGGACTCGCGGCGACCCGGGCCATCCGCGCCCGCGAGCAGGCGGAGGGGCGCAGCCGCCTCCCCATCATCGCCCTGACCGCCAACGCGATGAGCGAGGAGATCGAGCGCTGCCACGCCGCCGGCATGGACGCGCACGTCGCCAAGCCCGTCGACTGGTCCGTGCTGTTCGCGACCATGGAGCGCCTCGCCCGGGAGCCGGGCCCGGCGGCCGCGACGCGGTGAAACCACGTCTCCGTGAGCCAGACCCACTGGTCAGTCTCACGGTGGTCCAGCGGACGAAAGCCGCTGCGTGGGCAAAGCTCGATGGGTCGGGCTCGTCGAGGTCTCGCATGATACGATTACCGGTTGAACCTCTCGGGATCTGGCGCGGGTCCCCTCTCCTGGAAGGAGAGGGACAGGGTGAGGTGTGTGACCTCTCCGGAAATGGACCACACCTCACCCCAACCCTCTCCTTTCAGGAGAGGGAGCACGTCGCGCGCAGGCTGATCGAAGCCATCACCCGGAAAATTTAAGGGGCGTGAGAGCGAAGCGCTCTCGACGAAGGACCGTACCCTCGAAAGCGGAACGCCCCGCCCCGGGTGGGGCGAGGCGCTCGACGTCTCGGCGGTGGAACGGCGGAAGGCTCAGTAGGCCGCCGGGTCCGGGCTGTCGCTCGGCGTGGCGAACTGCTTGGCCATCGCCTCGCTCATCGGCAGGTTCAGGTTGATGCCGCGCGGCGGGATCGGCTTCGTGAACCACTTGTCGTAGAGGGCCTTGCCCTCCGGGCTCTTGTAGAGCTTCGCGGTGGCCTCATCGACGACGGCCTTGAACGGGGCGTCGTCCTTGCGCAGCATGATGCCGTAGGGCTCGGGCTTCGACAGGGCTTCGCTGGAGATCGCGTAGGCGCCCGGCTCCTTCGAGCTGGCGGCGAGCGAGGCCAGCAGCACGTCGTCCATGACGAAGGCCGCGGCGCGGCCGGTCTCGACCATCAGGAAGGCCTCGGCGTGGTCCTTGGCCGGCAGGATCGTCAGACCGAGGTTGCGCGCGGTGTTCGCCTCGTTGATCTGGCGGATGTTGGTGGTGCCGGAGGTCGAGACGACGGTCTTGCCCTTCAGGTCCTCGATCTTGTCGAGCTTGGCGGACTTCTTGGCGACGAAGCGCGTCGCGGTCAGGAAGTGCGTGTTGGTGAAGGTCGCCTGCTTCTGGCGGTCCGGGTTGTTGGTGGTGGAGCCGCATTCCAGATCGATCGTGCCGTTGGCGATCAGTGGGATGCGGGTGGCCGAGGTGACCGGGTTCAGCTTCACCTCGAGGTTCGGAAGCTTGAGGTTGGTCTTCACCGCCTCGGCGATCTTCTGGCAGATCTCGAAGGCGTAGCCGACCGGCTTCTGGTCGCCGTCGAGATACGAGAACGGCACGGAGGCGTCCCGGTAGCCGATGGTGATCGCGTTGGTTTCCTTGATCTTCTTCAGGGTCCCGGTGAGGTCTTGCGCCTGGGCGCTCCCGCCCGCGGACACGGCCACGGCAAGGCTGAGTGCCAGTGCGGAGAGGGTGGATCTCTGATGACTCGAACGCATCTGCAAGGATGACTCCTGAAGGCCGACCGCCCCATTGGCCGTCGCTGGACCATGACCGAAGGCAACGTAGCAGCGGTGTATACCACCGCAATCGTTGTTTTCGCACTTTCCAGGGTGGAAGTGCCCTCCCCCCAGGCAAGGGGTATGCCGCGCGGGCCATGCCGCATGCAGCGCCGCCCCCGGGACGATCCC
>NZ_JAIEOF010000261.1 GCF_019750675.1 Methylobacterium sp. | reverse complement strand
GAGATCGAGTAGAGGCGCGGCTGCAACTCGTCCAGCGCCTCCAGGAACACCTCGGCGTCGGGGCGCGCGCCGGGGAACTTGTGGAGTGCGCCGAGGACGTCGAGATGCGCGGCGTCCCCGTCCGGGTCCTCGCCGGCGGCCAGCGCCTGCGCCTTCTTGCGCGCCTCGCCCGAAGTCAGGAGCGAGAGGAGCTGGTAGAGCCCGTCCGGCGCGCCGCCCAGGGCGTAGTCGGTCAGAAGCCGGTCGCGCAGGGTCTTGGCGCCGATCCTGCGCTCGGGCCGTGCGCCGAGCTCGGCGATGACCGCGTCGACCAGGGCCGGGGCGTTGGCGGGGAACAGCCCGAGGGAATCGCCGACCACGTAGTCGATGGGCGTGCCCGTCAGGTCGATCTCGACGTGCCAGGTCTCCTTCTCGCCGCCCGGCGCGTTGAGGCGCGTGCGGGACACGAAGGTCGCCTCCACGGGGTTCTCGCGGCAGAAGCCCAGCGGCCCGAGTTCGGGGGCGGCCTTGGGCGCCGAATCCTCGGCCTTCTTCGGCGCAGGCCCGCCGGCGGCGCCGAACTCCTCCTCGAGCTTCTTCAGCATCCGGAGCGTATCCTTGCCGCCGGGCTGGCAGAGGTTCAGGCGCTCCTCGTTCTTGAGGAAGATCGCGTTGGCGTAGTCGGCGCAGTTGTAGCCGCACTGGCCGCAATCCTGCTGAGCCATGGCGGCCATCAGCTTCTGCGGCTCGGGCCTTTCCTTGGCGAGTTCCATCCGGTCGGGCAGCGGCATCGACGGATCGTGCCAGGGCGCGTCGTCGTTGTCGGCGAGCCTCACGCCGCCGCCGCCCGGCGCGTCGCCGGATGCCAGCGCCGTGGCACCCTCGACGGCGGGGCCCAGCAGCGCCGCGAAGTAGCCCGAGAGCCAGGCGCGCTGGTCCGGGTCGAAGGGGGCGGTCTCGGGGATGAGGACCAGGGGGGGCGTGACGTGCTCGCTCATGCGGCGGCCTTCAGGACGGGTTGCTCTTCGGCGAGGTTGCGCAGCGACTCGGCGCCGGTGCGGGCGGTGAAGGCCTGGAAGCTCTCGGCCGGGCCGGTGCGCCGGGCGAGGTAGCTGCGCAGCAGCGCCTCGATGCGGGGCGGGCAATCCTCGGCCTTCACGGATTTCCAGATCTCGGTGCCGATCTTCGGGGAATCGCCGAAGCCGCCGCCGACGACGATGTCGTAGCCCTCGACGGTGTCGCCCTCCTCCGAGACCACGACTTTGGCGCCGATGAGCCCGATGTCGCCGATGTAGTGCTGGGCGCAGGAGTGGTGGCAGCCGGTGACGTGGACGTTCACCGGCACGTCGAGTTCCGTGAGGTTCGCCTCGATGTAGTCGGCGATGACGAGGGCGTGGCCCTTGGTGTCGGAGGCGGCGAACTTGCAGCCGCGATTGCCCGTGCAGGCCACGAGGCCGGCGCGGATGCTGGAGGCCTCGGTGGTGAGACCGAGCGCGGCGACGCGGGCCTGGACCTCGGCGACCTTCGCATCCGGCACCCCGGAGAACAGGAAGTTCTGCCAGACGGTCATGCGGATGGCGCCGTCGCCGCACTCGGACGCGATGGCCGCGAGGCCCCGCATCTGGTCCGAGGTCATCTTGCCCACCGGCAGGATCACGCCGATCCAGTTCAGTCCGGGCTGGACCTGCTTGTGCACGCCCACATGGGAGAAGCGGTCCATGGGCCCGCGCGGGGCGACATGGGCGGGATCGACCCGGGCGAGCGGGTAGCCGAGTTCGTCCTCGACGGCGGCGAGGTACTTGTCGAAGCCCCAGGCGTCGAGGACGTACTTCATCCGGCTCTTGTTGCGGTTGGTGCGGTCGCCGTTCTTGATGAAGACCCGAAGGATGGCGTCCGCCACCTTGTTGCAGTCCCCGGGTTTCAGCACCACGCCGGTGTCGCGGGCGAGATCCCGGTGGCCGGAGATGCCGCCGAGCACGAGGCGCATCCACACGCCCGGCTCCACGGCGGCGCCGTCGAGGACGCGGACCGCCTGGAAGCCGATGTCGTTGGTCTCCTCCAGTACCGGCATCACGCCGCCGCCGTCGAAGGCGACGTTGAACTTGCGCGGCAGGCCGTAGAGCGAGCGGTCGTTGAGGATCCAGTTGTGCCAGGATTTGGCCAGCGGGCGCGTGTCGAGCAGTTCCTGCGCGTCGATGCCGGCCACGGGCGAGCCGGTGACGTTGCGGATGTTGTCGGCGCCGGCGCCGCGTGCCGTGAGGCCGAGGTCGATTAGCCCGTCGAGGAAGGGCTGGCCGTGCTCCACCGTGATCTCGCGGACCTGCAGGTTGGCGCGGGTGGTGACGTGGCTGTAGCCGCCGCCATGCGCGTCGGCGAGATCGGCGATCCCGGCGAACTGCCAGTGCTGCAGGATGCCGTTGGGGATGCGCAGGCGGCACATGAAGTCGCCGCTGGCCGGCGCGAGCCAGAACAGGCCGTGGTAGCGCCAGCGGAAATTGTCCTCCGGCTTCGGCGTCTTGCCGGTGCTCGCCTCCGTGACGAGGCGGTTGTGGCCGTCGAACGGGTTCTCGGCGCGCTTCCACTTCTCCTGCTCGCAGAGCTTGCCGCCGGCCTTGATCGTGGCGTCCTGCGCCTTGATGTGGATCGCGTCCGGGCCGATGGGCTCGGCCGGCGGCGCGGAGGCGCTCTGTCCGGCCGCGAGGCCGCCAGTCATGCGGGCGGCACTGATGCCGGAGGCGAAGCCTTCGAGATAGCGCTTCTGCTCGGCGTTGAATGCGTCGGCCATGGCTAGGCTCCTCACGCTGCGAGGGGTTGGGGCGCAGGCGCGGCGGGGCGCCCGAACATGAGGTCGTCGCGGTGCTCGGCCATCGAGGCCCCGGTGCGGATCAGCTCCTTGCACCAGCCCTGCTCGGCGATGTCGCCGACGAAGACCGCGCCGAGGAGCCGGTCGTCGGCGACGACGAGCTTGCGGTAGAGGCCGAGGCCGGGATCCGACATCAGCACGGTCTCGGCGCCCTCGGGTGCCTCGATCTGCCCGGCGGAGAACACCGGCAGGCCCGAGACCTTGAGGCTGGTGGAAAGCGCGGTGCCGAGGTAGCTCGCCTCCTCGCCGACGAGGTGGCGGCTCAGGGCCTCGGCCTGCTCGTAGGCGGGCTCGACGAGGCCGTAGACCTGGCCCCGGTGCTCGGCGCATTCGCCCAGCGCGTAGATGCGGGCATCCGAGGATTGCATCCGGTCGTCGACCTTGATGCCGCGCGCGGTCTCGATCCCGGCATTCTGGGCCAGCGCCACGTTGGGGCGCACGCCGACCGACATCACCACGAGGTCGGCCGGCAGCACGGTGCCGTCGGACAGGACCAGGCGCTCGACCCGGCCCTCGCCCTCGATCGCGGCCGTGTCGGCCTTGAGCAGCACCCGGACGCCGCGCGCCTCCATGGCGCGCTTCACGAGGCCGGCGGCGGCGTGGTCGAGCTGACGCTCCATCAGCCGGTCCATGACGTGCAGGAGCGTGGTGTCGACGCCGAGCCGCGCGAGGCCGACGGCGGCCTCCAGCCCGAGCAGGCCGCCGCCGATCACGATGGCCTTGGCGTGCTCCACCGCCGCCTTGCGGATGGCGGCGACATCCGCGAGATCGCGGAAGGTGAGCACGCCCGGCAGATCCATGCCGGGTTTCGGCAGGCGGATCGGCAGGGAGCCGATCGCCAGCACGAGCTTGTCGAAGGGCAGGACGTGGGTCTCCCCCACCATCACGAGGCCGTTCTCCCGGTCGATCTCGGTGACCGGCGCGCCGGTGATGAGGCGGATGCCGTGGGCCTCGTACCAGTCGAGGCCCCGGAAGGCGCACGCCGCCTCGTCGACCTCGCCGCCGAGCAGCGAGGAGAGCAGGACGCGGTTGTAGGCCGCCTGCGGCTCGGCCCCGACGACGGTGACGTCGTAGAGACCGGGCGCCCGCTCGGTGAGGCGCTCCAGGAAGCGCAACGACGCCATGCCGTTGCCGATCACCACCAGCCGTTCCTTCATCGCGAACCGGTCCTCAGGCCGCGACGGCGGGCTTGGCGTGGCGCGCGTAGAGGAATTCGAGCACCTCGGCGCGGGCATGGGTGTAGGTCGCGTCCTCCACCAGATCGAGGCGGCGGCGCGGCCGCTCGAGGTCGACCGTGAGGATCTCGCCCACCGTGGCCGAGGGGCCGTTGGTCATCATCACGATGCGGTCGGAGAGCAGCACCGCCTCGTCCACGTCGTGGGTGATCATGATCACGGCGTTCTTCAGCCGCGCATGGATGTCCATCAGCGAGTCCTGGAGGTGCGCGCGGGTCAGCGCGTCGAGGGCCCCGAAGGGCTCGTCGAGGAGCAGGACCTTCGGCTCCATGGCGAGCGCCCGGGCGATGCCGACGCGCTGCTTCATGCCGCCCGAGATCTCGCTCGGGCGCCGGTCGGCGGCATGGGTCATGTTCACCAGCGACAGGTTGTGGTCGATCCAGGCGCTGCGCTCCGCGCGGCTCTTCTTGCCCTTGAAAACCTTGTCGACGGCCAGCGCCACGTTCTCGCGGACCGTGAGCCAGGGCAGGAGGGAGTGGTTCTGGAACACCACGGCGCGGTCGGGGCCGGGGCTGTTCACCTCCTTGTCCTCGAGGAGCACGCCGCCGGTGGAGGCCTTGAGCAGGCCGGCTACGATGTTGAGCACCGTGGACTTGCCGCAGCCCGAATGCCCGATCAGCGAGACGAACTCGCCCTTGTCGATCTTCACGCTCACATCCCGCAGCACCTCGTTGGTGCGGCCCGAGCGGGTGAAGGAGATGCCGACGTTCTCGATGCTGAGATAGGTCATGGGAATTCCTCAGGCCGTCGCGGTGCCGCGGGTGACCAGGGTGCCGACGAAGGCGACGAAGCGGTCGAGGATGAAGCCGATGATGCCGACATAGACGAGGGCGACGATGATCTCGGAGATGTGGGAGGAGTTCCACGCGTCCCAGATGAAGAAGCCGATGCCGACGCCGCCGATGAGCATCTCGGCCGCCACGATGGCGAGCCAGGACAGGCCGACGCCGATGCGCAGGCCCGTGAAGATGTAGGGGGCCGCCGAGGGCAGCATGATCTTGGAAAAGAACTCCAGCGGGTTCAGGCGCAGCACCGCCGACACGTTGCGGTAATCCTGCGGAATGTTGCGGATGCCCACCGCCGTGTTGATGATGATCGGCCAGATCGAGGTGATGAAGATCACGAAGATCGCGGAGGGCTGGCCGTCCCGGAAGGCGGCGAGCGAGAGCGGCAGCCAGGCCAGCGGCGGGATCGTGCGCAGCACCTGGAAGATCGGGTCGAGGCCGCGCATGGCCCATTCCGACTGCCCGATGAGGGTGCCGGTGAGGATGCCGACCACGGTGGCCAGCGCGAAGCCGAAGGCGACGCGCTGGATGCTGGCGGAGATGTGCCAGAACAGGCCCTTGTCGGTGCCGCCGTTGTCGTAGAACGGGTGGGCGATGATGTCCCAGGCCTCGGTGACGACGCGCGAGGGCGGCGGCAGGCCCGCACCCGGACGCGAGCACAGCAATTCCCAGATCACCAGAAAGGCGATCAGCACCACCACGGGCGGGATCAGGTTTTTCGCGATGGTGTTCAGGGTCGCCAAGGTGACGAGGGGCGCCCGCTTGGGCTTGGCCGCCACGGCGACGGTGCGCGCGGCGGCGATGGTGGAGGTGTTGGCCATCACGCGATCCTCTTGATGCCGAGGCTGGACAGGTAAGCGGCGGGATCGGCCGGATCGAAGACCTTGCCGTCGAAGAAGGTCTCCTTGCCGCGCGAGGTCGAGGTCGGGATCGCGGTGACGCCGAGGGCTTTCGCCGCCTCGCGCCAGAGGTCCTCGCGGTTCACCTTGGCGATCAGGGCCTTGGTGTCGGTCTGCGCGTCGAACTTGCCCCAGCGGATGTCCTCGGTGAGGAACCAGAGGTCGTGCGACTGGTAGGGGTAGGACGCGTCGTCGGCGAAGAACTTCATGATGTGCGGGCTGTTCTCGACCACGCGGCCGTCGCCGTAGTCGATGGTGCCCTTCATGCGGCCGGCGACATCGGCCACCGGAATGTTGATCCACTGGCGCTTGGCCACGATGGCGGCGAACTCGTCCCGGTTCTCGGGCTTGTCGCACCACATCTGCGCCTCGATGACGGCCATCAGCAGCGCCCGGGTGGCGTTGGGGTACTTCTCCGTGAAGGACGCCCGCATGGCGAAGGCCTTCTCGGGGTGATTCTTCCAGAGTTCGCCGGTGGTCAGCGCCGAGTAGCCCAGGCCCTGCTGCACGAGCTGCGCGTTCCAGGGCTCGCCGACGCAGAAGCAGTCCATCGTGCCGACCTTCATGTTGGCCACCATCTGGGGCGGCGGCACCACGATGGTCTCGATGTCTTTGTCCGGATCGATGCCCCCGGCGGCCATCCAGTAGCGGATCCAGAGGTCGTGGGTGCCGCCCGGGAAGGTCATGGCCGCCTTCACGGACTTGCCGGAGGCCTTCTTCTTCTCGACGGCCGCCTTGAACACCTTGGAATCGAGGCCGACCTTCTGGTCGAGGTATTCCTTGGCCACCGAGATGCACTGGCCGTTGACGTTGAGGCGCGCCAGGATCTGCATCGGCACGGGCACGTTGTTCTGCGTCACCCGGCCGGCCGAGATCAGGTAGGGCATCGGCGAGAGGATGTGGGCGCCGTCGATGCCGTTGCCCTCGGAGCCCAGCACCAGGTTGTCGCGGGTGGTGCCCCAGCTCGCCTGCTTCAGCACCTCCACGTCCGGCATGCCGTGCTTGGCGAAGAAGCCCTTCTCCTTGGCCACGAAGAGCGGCCCGGCATCGGTGAGCGCGATGAAGCCGAGCTTGGCGCCCTTCACCTCCGGGCCGGCCCCTTGCGCGAACGCGCCGCCCGGCAGGGCGGTCCGGGCGAGTGCCGCCAGGGCGACCGTTGCGGCGGCGCCCTTCAGAAGATCACGGCGGTCGTTGCGGAAACCGTCAGTCATCGAACCCGACACCCTCGAAAGCTTGGAGACCCGCCAAAGAAAAAACCGCCGACCAAGCACATCCATCGAACGCGAGAGGTGCGTTCCGTGGGGGACTCGGGTCAGCGGCTCTGCCGACGGATAAGGCTCGTCATCGTTGGCGAGCCTTGGCTGTCTTGCACGGGGCGTGCCAAGTCCGGCCCGCCCGTCGCATCACGGCGATGGGGGCCAGTCGGAATCGGTCCAAGCGTCTCGGCGCACTGCGATTTGTCGCGAATGCCTCACCGCGCGGCCGCGCTGCCGGCGCGCTGCGGACCCCCGGCGACCGGACGCGAACCGCCCGCCTCCCCGCCCCGTTGCCTCACCGAGCGCCATCTACCGCATTGCACAATCGGCGGGCAGGTTGCCGGTGTCGGCGGCAGCCCGCCGGCTCAGGCGCCGAGGGCCGCCGCGTACAGGTCGGGCCGGTAGATCGCCCGCGCCCGCGCGACCAGGGCGGGCGTCGCGACGATCTGGCCGGCCGCGCCCATCTGGCCGAGGATCCAGTCCACCTGTCCGGGCGCGGGCGGGGCGGCCTCGGCGCCGAACACCACGAAGCGCGCCGCGTGCCGCGCGCTGCCGTCGGGATCGACCACCACCGCGCCGGCCAGGGCCCGGCGGACGAGGCCGGAATCGATGCCGAGATGGGCCGGGTGGGCGAGCAGGCTCGCCAGCTCGCGATGGTTCTCGGGCGCCGCGCACCATTCCCCGGCCCGGCGCACTGCCCGGACCAGGGCGGCGCAGGTGTCCGCCGCGTAGGCCGGCAGGGCCAGCACCTTTTCCGGGCAGTCGAGGGCGAGTTCGCTGCCGAAGGCGGCGATCCGGCCGTAGCCTTCGGCCACCGCGACGCTGTTCCAGGGGCTGCCGGCGCAGAACCCGTCGATCTGCCCGGAGCGCAGGGCCTCGGCGATCCAGGGCGGCGGGATCACCACCATCCGGGTGTCGGTGTCGAGGTCGAGCCCGCCACGGGCCGCGAACAGGCGCAGCTGATAGGTGTGGCTGGAGAACGGGTGCACGGTGCCCAGCGTCAGGGGCCGGCCGGCCTCCGCCCGTGCCCGGGCGACCCGTGCGAAGGCCCGCGCCACCCGGTCGAGATCGCCGTCGCCGTCCTCTGCCTCCGCCGCCATCGCGGCCCAGAGCGGGCACGAGACCGTGACGGCGTTGCCGTTGAGGCTGAGCCCGAGGGGCACCACCAGGTCGGTCTCGGGACCGCTGATGCCGAGGGCGCTCGCGACAGCCAGGGGCGCCAGCATGTGCGCCCCGTCGAGGTGCCCGAGGGCCAGCTTGTCGCGCAGGGTCGCCCAGGAGGGCTCGCTGACGAGGTCCACCGCCAGACCTTCGGCCGCGGTGAAGCCGCATTCCACGGCGGCGATCAGGGGGGCCGCGTCGATGAGGGGGACGTATCCCAGGGCGAGTCTCATCCGAGGAGGTCCGCCGCGGTGACGATGGCGCGGGCGATGTCGGCGATCTTGCGCTTCTCGTTCATGGCCTTGCGCCGCATCAGGCGGTAGGCCTCCTCCTCGGAGAGACCCTTGGCCGTCATCAGGATGCCCTTGGCGCGCTCGATGAGCTTGCGGTCGGCGAGCTCGCCGCGCGCCTCGGAGAGTTCCCGCTGCAGCCGCGCGAAGGCGTTGAAGCGCAGGATCGCCACATCGAGGATCGAGCGGATGCGCTGCGGCTGCAAGCCGTCGACCACGTAGGCGGAAATGCCCGCATCCATCGCCGCCTGCATCATCGGCACGTCCGAGCGGTCGACGAACATCGCCACCGGTCGCTCCACATGGCGCGAGAGACCCGACATCTGTTCGAGGATGTCCCGGCTCGGGCTCTCCAGGTGGATCACGACCACGTCCGGGTTCAGGGCGGCCACGCGGGCCGGCAGGTCGACCGTGTCGGGCAGGACGACGACGCGGGTGAACCCGGACGCGTTGAGGCCTTCCTCGAGGATCGCCGCGCGGGCACGGCTCGGGTCGATCACGGCGACGGTGAGGGTCGGCTCGGTCATCGGTGTCCGGGGACGGATCGAATCGGGGCGGGGGCGGTCCCGGCAGGTCGCATGCCCGCCGAGGGGATGACAAGGGACATGACTTGGAGGGCGACTCGGCGGGCGAGGCGCGTGCTGGTCGGAGGCGAAGAGCGGGCACGCAAGTGGCATGCCCGACCAAGCGTTACCGTTGGGAGAGAAAACAGCCCAGGTTCCGCCGCAAACGGCCCGGCTAATGGCGCCGGCGATCGAACCGGTTGCTGGATTGCACAGCGAGGTGCCCCGGATGTCAGGCTGCACGCCCCCCGATCAAGCGGCGTTCGAATCGGGTACCGCGCGTGGCGTGACCCCGCCCCTCCTGCCGACCCTGGCCATGGCGGTGATCCTCGGCGCCGCCTCCTATCTCTGCCACGAGCCGGCCGCCGTGGCGCCGCCGGCCTCGGTGCCGGCGACGGCCCTGGCCGCCGCCCCCGAGGCGACGGCGGAGGCGCCCTTCATCCCGGCGCCCCTCGCCTTCCAGACCCAGTTCCCCCTCGTCGTCGCCCAGGCCGAGCCCGCGATTCAGGCCCGGAAGGCCGTGGCCCGGCCCGCCCGCATCGCCGCCCCGCGCCGCCCCGAGAACCCCCGGGTGGCGACCAAGGCGCCGCTCGCCGCCGAGAGGACACCGCAGGTGTTCGAGAAGGCGCTGCCCTTCGTGCCCGAGGCCGAGGTTTCGCAGGCCGCCGCCGAGACGGACGGAGGCTTGCTCCCCGCCGTCGCCCTGCCGGACGTGACGTTGCCCGACGTGGCCCTGCCCTTCGCGCCGACGATCCGCGCGTTCAGCCGGGCGAGCGCCGCCGCGGGCGCGTTCGTCGTCGACAAGAGCGCTGCTGCCAGCGCGTTCGTCGTCGACAAGAGCGCTGCTGCGGGCGCGTTCGTCGTCGACAAGAGCGCTGCTGCCGGCGCGTTCGTCGGCGACAAGGGCGTGACCCTCGGCGTGGCCGTCTCCGGCTGGGTCGGACGCCTGCGCTGAGGCCCCCGGCGGCACCGGCGCGCCAGCAAAAGCGGCCCTGAACCCTGGACCCTGCCGGCTTCGAAGACTACGTGGACGCATCAGCGATGCTGCGCGGCCCCGTGACGGTCGACGTCGCGAGGACGAGGACACGGATGGCCGGACGGATCGAGGATTATGCGCTCGTCGGCGATGGCCGGACCGCTGCGCTGATCGCCCGCGACGGCAGCGTCGACTGGCTCTGCTGGCCCCGCTTCGATTCCGCCGCCTGCTTCGCCGCCCTGCTGGGCACCGAGGACCACGGCTACTGGAAGCTCGGCCCCGCCGAGCCCGCCACCACCACCCGGCAGTACCGCGAGGGCAGCCTCGTCCTGGAGACCCGGCACGAGACCGCCGGCGGCAGCGTGCGGGTGACCGATTACATGCCCGCCAACGACGGCGCGCACCTCGTGCGCATCGTCGAGGGGCTCGAGGGCGCCGTGCCCATGCGGATGCGGATGCGCGTGCGCTTCGATTACGGGCTCGCCGTGCCGTGGGTCTCGCACAACGAGCTCGGCGATCTCCGCGCGATCTCGGGGCCGCACAAGGTGGTGCTGCGCACCCTGGTGCCGACCCACGGCGAGGACCAGACCACGGTGGCGGAGTTCACCGTGGAGGCCGGCCGGAGCGTGGCCTTCACGTTGAGCTACGGCGCTTCCCACGAGGACGACCCGGCCCCGATCCAGCCGCGCAAGGTGTTGTTCGAGACCGACCGCTACTGGCGCGACTGGTCGAGCCGGGCCGCCTCCGGCACGCCCTGGGACGCGATCCTGAAGCGCTCGCTCCTCACCCTGAAGGCGCTGATCTACCAGCCCACCGGCGGCATCGTCGCGGCCCCCACCACCTCCCTGCCGGAGGATCTCGGCGGCGTGCGCAACTGGGATTACCGGTTCTGCTGGCTGCGCGATTCCACCTTCACCCTGATCGCCCTGATGGATGGCGGCTACCTCGACGAGGCGCGCGCCTGGCGCGACTGGCTGGTGCGCGCGGTCGCGGGCAATCCGGAGCAGGCCCACATCCTCTACGGCATCGCGGGCGAGCGCATGCTGCCCGAGATCGAGCTCGACTGGCTCCCCGGCTACGAGAACTCGAAGCCCGTGCGGATCGGCAACGCGGCGGTGGAGCAGTTCCAGCTCGACGTCTACGGCGAGATCTTCGACGCGCTCTACCAGGCGCGCCAGCGCGGCCTGCAGGGCGATGCGGATGGCTGGCGGGTCGGCGAGGCGCTGCTGCGCCACCTGGAGAAAGTCTGGTGCACGCCCGACGAGGGCATCTGGGAGGTGCGCGGCGGGCGCCGGCACTTCGTGCATTCCAAGGTGATGGCCTGGGTCGCCTTCGACCGGGCGATCCGCTCCTTCGAGGAGGCGGAAGGGCACGAGCAGGACGCGATCCGCGCCACCGGCGTGAACCACCGGCCGAGCCGCGCCCGCGACGTGCCCGTGGCGCGCTGGCGCGAGATCCGCGACCAGATCCACGCCGAGGTCTGCGCCAAGGGCTTCGATCCGGAGCTGAACAGCTTCGTGCAGTCCTACGGCTCCAAGCGCCTCGACGCGAGCCTGCTGCTCATCGCCCATATGGGGTTCCTGCCCCAGGACGATCCCCGGGTGGTCGGCACCGTCGACGCCATCGGCCGCACCCTGATGCGGGACGGTTTCGTGCTGCGCTACGACACCGAGAACCAGACCACCGACGGGCTGCCCGGCGACGAGGGTGCCTTCCTGCCCTGCTCGTTCTGGTACGCCGACAACCTCATCGGCCTCGGTCGCTGCGAGGAGGCGCGTGCGCTGATCGAGAGGCTGATCGGCGTCTGCAACGATGTCGGATTGGTGGCGGAGGAGTATGATGTGAAGGCACAGAGGCTCGTGGGCAATTTCCCGCAGGCCTTCAGCCATGTCACGCTGGTGAACACCATTCTCAACTACAGCCGGGCCAAGGGCCCGGCCAAGGAGCGGAGCAGCGGCTCCGCCCAAGCCGAATCCCCGGGTGCGGCCGACACGGTTTCCGCACCCCAACGGCGCGACGCCTGAGCGTTCCGGACGCCCACGGCGAACAAGCCCAGAGATTGAAGGACGACGAGCAATGAGCGGAGCAGACACCAAGCCGAGCGCGGCCTTGAGCGAGATCGACAAGCTCAGCATCGACACGCTCCGGACGCTCGCCATCGACGCGGTGCAGAAGGCCAATTCCGGCCATGCCGGCGCCCCGATGGCGCTGGCGCCGGTAGCCTACACCCTGTGGAACCGGTACCTCCGCTACGACCCGGCGCATCCGCACTGGCCGAACCGCGACCGCTTCGTGCTCTCGGCCGGCCATGCCTCGATGCTGCTCTATGGGCTGATCCACCTCGCCGGCGTCGTCGAGAAGGACGGCGGAAACGCCCCCGCGCTCACCATCGACGACCTCAAGAACTTCCGCCAGCTCGACAGCCGCACCCCCGGCCACCCCGAGTACCACTTCACCACCGGCGTCGAGACCACCACCGGGCCGCTCGGCCAGGGGGTCGCGAACTCCGTCGGCATGGCGATGGGCGGCCGCTTCCTCGGCGAGCGCCTGAACCGGACCGACCTGCCGCTGTTCGACTACAACGTCTACGCGATCTGCTCGGACGGCGACCTCATGGAGGGCGTGGCCGCCGAGGCCGCCTCCATCGCCGGGCACCTGCGCCTGTCGAACCTGTGCTGGATCTACGACAACAACACCATCACCATCGAGGGCCACACCGAGCTCGCCTTCTCCGAGGAGGTCGCGGCCCGCTTCCTCGCCTATGGCTGGCAAGTGCTGCGGGTGGCCGACGCCAACGACGTCCACGCCGTCGCCTCCGCGCTCGAGACATTCCTCCAGTCCGGCGACCGCCCGACGCTGATCGTCGTCAACTCGATCATCGGCTACGGCGCCCCGAAGAAGCAGAACACCGCCAAGGCCCACTCGGACGCGCTGGGCGAGGACGAGGTCAAGGGTGCCAAGCGCGCCTATGGCTGGCCCGAGGACGCGCAGTTCCTGGTGCCTGACGGTGTCTACGACAACTTCCGTGACGGCATCGGCCGGCGCGGCGCCGAGCTCTATGCCACCTGGGAAGGCTTCTTCAACGAAGCCAAGGCGGCGGATGCGGAGCATGCCGAGGAACTCGCCGCCTATCTCGAAGGCCGCCTGCCCGAGGGCTGGGACCGTGATATCCCGGTCTTCGAGGCGGACGCCAAGGGGCTCGCCACCCGCGAATCCTCCGGCAAGGTGCTGAACGCCATCGCGCAGCACGTGCCGTTCATGCTCGGCGGCTCGGCCGATCTCGCGCCGTCCAACAAGACCAACCTCACCTTCGAGGGGGCGGGTTCGCTCACCCCCTTCGAGCCGGGCGGTCGCAACATCCATTTCGGCGTGCGCGAGCACGCGATGGGCTCCATCGTGAACGGCCTCGGCCTCGTGGGCCTGCGCGCCTACGGTGCCACCTTCCTGGTCTTCGCCGACTACATGCGCCCGCCGATCCGCCTGGCGGCGCTGATGGAAGTGCCGGTCTTCCACGTCTTCACGCACGATTCGATCGGCGTGGGCGAGGACGGCCCCACCCACCAGCCGGTGGAGCAGCTGCTGACCCTGCGGGCGATCCCCGGCCTCGTCACCTTACGCCCGGCGGACGCCAACGAGGTCGCGGAATCATACCGCGTGATCCTGGGCCTGAAGAACCAGCCGGCGGTGCTGGCGCTCTCCCGCCAGCCGCTGCCGACCTTCGACCGCACGACATACGCCTGCGCCGCCGGCACGGCACGCGGCGCCTACGTGCTGGCCGATTGCGCGGGCACGCCGGAGGTGATCCTCATCGGCACGGGCTCCGAGGTGCAGCTCTGCGTCTCGGCCTACGAGGCCCTGACCGCCGAGGGCGTGAAGGCCCGCGTCGTCTCGATGCCGTCCTGGGACCTGTTCGAGCGCCAGGACGAGGCCTACCGCAACAGCGTGCTGATCCCGGACGTGCTCGCGCGCGTGGCCGTCGAGCAGGGCTCGGTCATCGGCTGGGACCGCTACGCGGGCTCGGCCGGCAGCATCATCGGCATGAGCACCTTCGGCTCCTCGGCGCCCATCAAGGACCTGCAGTCGAAGTTCGGTTTCACGCCCGAGAAGGTGCTGCAGGCCGCCCGCGACCAGATCGCCCGGCACAAGAAGTAGGGTTCGGAGGTTCTTGGAGGGCGGAATGTGCGTCCCCCTCCTCCTTGCGGGGAGGGGCTGGGGGTGAGGGTGGTTCCGCTGGCCTCCGCAGAGACCGAGGTCCACCCACCCCCACCTCCGATGCCGCCCCGCGAGGGGGAGCGGAGGCGCGTTTCCGAAGGACGATGGTTGAACGGCGCTGCCCTTTGCGCGCGACTCACGACGACGGACGACTGGGAGTTTTCGTATGAACCCGCTCAAGGCGCTCTTCCCCGAACAGGGTCAGGCCGTGTGGCTCGACTTCGTCGCCCGGGGCTTCGTCGCGCAAGGCAAGCTCAAGGCCCTGGTGGACGATGACGGCCTGCGCGGCGTGACCTCGAACCCGTCGATCTTCGAGAAGGCCATCGGCGGCTCGTCGGAATACGACGATGCCCTGAAGTCGGTGATGGACCAGGGCGATGCCCGCGTCATCGACCTCTACGAGGGCTGCGCCATCGCCGACATCCAGGCGGCGGCCGACGTGCTGCGCCCCGTCTACGAGGCGAGCGACGGCGCCGACGGCTACGTCAGCCTCGAGGTCTCGCCCTACCTTGCGCTGAACACCGAAGACACGCTGGACGAGGCGCGCCGCCTCCACAAGATGGTGGCGCGCGACAACCTGATGGTGAAGGTGCCGGCCACGCGCGAGGGCATCCCGGCGATCCAGGCGCTGACGGCGGACGGCATCAACATCAACGTCACGCTGCTGTTTTCGGTGGACACCTACGAGGCGGTGGCCCGCGCGTTCATCGCCGGCCTGGAGGCCTTCGCCGCCAAGGGCGGCGACGTCTCGAAGGTCGCCAGCGTGGCGAGCTTCTTCATCAGCCGCATCGATGTGGCGGTCGACAAGGCCCTCGACGAGACGGGCGGTTTCGACGACCTCAAGGGTAAGGTCGCCATCGCCAACGCCAAGCTCGCCTACCAGCGCTTCAAGGCCATCCACGCCGAGCCGCGATGGCAGGCGCTGGCCGCGAAGGGCGCCAAGGCGCAGCGCCTGCTCTGGGCCTCCACGGGCGTGAAGAACAAGGCCTATTCCGACGTGCTCTACGTCGAGGAGCTGATCGGCCCCGACACCGTCAACACCATGCCGCCCGCGACCATGGACGCGTTCCGCGACCACGGTACCCTGAAGGCCGCCATCGAGGACGATGTGGCGGGCGCGCAAGCCGTGATGGCGCGCCTCGCCGAGGCCGGCATCGACATCGCCAAAGTCGGCGACACCCTTGTGGAGGAGGGCGTGCAGCTCTTCATCGACGCCGCCGACAAGCTGCTCGGCGCGGTGGCGGGAAAGCGCATCGACTTTCTCGGGCCGAAGTTGAACGGCCAGACCCTCGTGCTCGACGAGGCCCTGGGCACGGCCGCGAAGAAGGCCGTCGAGGCGTGGCGCGCCAGCGGAAAGATCCGCCGGCTCTGGGCCCACGACAACACCGTCTGGAGCGGCGCCGACGAGGATCGCTGGCTCGGCTGGCTGCGCATCGTCGAGGACGAGCTGGAGCGCGTCGCCGCGTACGAGGCCTTCGCCGGGGAGGTTCGCGCCGGCGGTTTCTCGGACGTCGTCGTGCTCGGCATGGGCGGGTCGAGCCTCGGCCCGGAGGTGCTCGCGGAGACCTATGGCGCCCACGAGGGGTTCCCGACCCTGCGTATCCTCGATTCCACGGACCCCGATCAGGTCCGCGAGACGGAAGGCGCCATCAACTTGGCCACCACGCTCTTCATCGTGGCGAGCAAGTCCGGCTCCACCCTCGAGCCCAACGTGTTCCGCGACTACTTCCTCGGCCGGATGAAGGACACCGTGGGCGCCGACAAGGCCGGCGCGCACTTCGTCGCCGTCACCGATCCGGGTTCGGCCATGGAGAAGGCCGCGCAGGCGGACAACTTCCGCAAGATCTTCTACGGCGTGCCGCAGATCGGCGGGCGCTACTCGGTGCTCTCGGCCTTCGGTCTCGTGCCGGCGGCGGCCTCGGGCATCGACGTCAAGGCCTTCCTCGACACGGCCCGGATCATGGTCCGCTCCTGCGGCCCGGCCGTGCCGCCGGCCCAGAACCCCGGCGTGCTCCTCGGCACCGCCCTGGGGGCGGCCGCACTCACCGCCGGCCGTGACAAGGTCACGATCATCGCCTCGCCCGGTATCGACACCTTCGGCGCCTGGGCCGAGCAGCTCATCGCCGAATCCACCGGTAAGGCGGGCAAGGGCCTGATCCCCATCGATGGCGAACCGGTCGACGTGCCGGCCGTCTACGGACGCGACCGCTTCTTCGTGTATCTCCGCCTCGACGGCCGCGCCGACCCGCACCAGGACGAGGCGGTGCGCAACCTCGAGCGCGAAGGGCACCCGGTGGCGCACATCACCCTCGCCAACGAGGAGCAGCTGCCGCAGGAATTCTTCCGGTTCGAGATCGCCACGGCGGTGGCGGGCGCGATGCTCGGCATCAACCCCTTCGACCAGCCCGACGTCGAGGCGAGCAAGATCGAGACGAAGAAGCTCTTCGACGCGGCCGAGAAGAGCGGCGCCCTGCCGGGCGAGACCCCGATCTTCGCGGATGACGGGATCGCCCTCTACGCCGATGCGGGCAATGCCGGCGCCCTGCCCCAGGCGGCCGAGGGCCTGGACGCGGCCATCGCGGCGCATCTCGCCCGTGCCAAGGACGGCGACTACGTGGCCCTGCTGGCCTACGTCGCACGCAATCCCGGACACCACGCGATCCTGCAGGAGGCCCGGGTGGCCCTGCGCGACAAGCGCCGCCTCGCGACCTGCCTCGAATTCGGGCCGCGCTTCCTGCACTCCACGGGCCAGGCCTACAAGGGGGGGCCCGACACCGGCGTGTTCATCCAGATCACCGCCGACCCCGCGGCGGATCTGGCGATTCCCGGCCGCAGCCTCGGCTTCGGCACGGTGGTGGCGGCCCAGGCCCGGGGCGACTTCGCGGTCCTGGCCGAGCGCAGGCGGCGGGCGCTGCGCGTCCACATCAAGGGCGGCGGGGTCGAGGCCGGACTGAAGCGGATCGCGGCCGCGATCAAAGCGGCCCTCTAGGGCGCGCGGGGACAACCGCCCCGTGTGAACCAGGGCCCTCCGTTCCCCGCCGGGAGCGGAGGGCCTTCGTCGATCTGGGTCTCGCAGGCCGGGCGACGGGCCGCGCTGGTCGCCGTCGCATCCGCATCGTTGCGGCCGATGCCGACTTCCTCGGAGCGTCCCGCGTCTCGACGCGGGCGCCCCGGGCCCGCTCCGATCGCCTCATCGAGCGAACCCTGGTCCGCTTGCTCGCACCCTCGACACGGTTCGTGTCCATGTGAATCTCCCGGGTGGAGCCACCCGGGAAGCGTGGCGTGATCCCCACCTTGGAGAGCGGTGGTGAGATCGGGGTCGACGACGAGAACCGACATCCGGACCCGCTGTGCACGATCGTGTCACGGGGGCTGCCGGTGTCCGACGTGTCCCGCGACTGGTATCCCTCCGACCTGATAGGATGCGAACGCCGGATCGCGTTCGCGTGGAAGCCCGGATCACGCCGCGAAAGCGAGGACGAGGTCGACGGATGACAGGACAGGCAGGCCTCGATTCGGTGATCTGGCGGCCACAGAACCGGTTCGCTGCCTCCATCGTGTCGCTGCGCGAACTCCGGATGTTCAACGATACGGGCGGCGTCCCGGTCAATTTCGACGTTCGGCGCGCGTGCGTACCCGAGATCGCCCTCGTCGGCAGCCAGAGCGAGTCGCTGAGCCTGTGGGAGACCCGCTCGGGCAGCGGTTTCGTCACGCGCCCGAAGTTCAATGCCGAACTCGTCACGATCCGCTTCGTCACGAGCGGGACGATCGTCTATCACCATCGCGTCGGCGACATCGTCGGTTCACCGACGCACGCGACCCTGGTGGGGTTCGAGGATCTGCGCGAGGTCGAAGCGTCTGGCGCGTTCGGTGCCGTCAGTGCGACCCTCAGGGTCCCGGACCTGGCCACCGCCCAGGCGGCGCTGACCGGCGGAGACCCGCTCGTCCTGCCCCGGCTCGCGCCCGTCGCTGAAATCGCCGGCCCCGGGATGCGGGCCCTGTTCTGCACGATGAGGGAGGTTCGGCGTCAGGTCCAGGAGGCGCCCCGGTCCGGAGACTTTCTGGTGCCCGTGATCCGGGAGATCATGGTCTATCAGCTGCTCTCGGTCTGGCCGAGGCAGACGGCGGCCCCGGCCGTGATCGGGCGGGAGGGGTCGCCTCGCAGCCTTCAGACTGCGTTGGACTACATCATGGCCAACCTCGGCGGTCCCCTGATGCTGGCGGACATCGCTGCCGCCGCCGGGATCAGCGTCCGCTCACTTCAGGACCGCTTCCGGCGCGACCTCGGCCAGACGCCGGTCCAGTTCCTCATCGACCAACGCCTCGAGCACGCCCATCGTGATTTGCTCTCGCCCGGCAACACGCTGTCGGTCGCCGCGATCGGGCGGCGCTGGGGCTTCGCGCATCCGAGTGATTTCGGGCAGCGCTATCGCAAACGCTACGGTTGCACGCCGTCCGCGACGCGTCATCAGGCCGGGCGCGCCCACTGACCCGGGTTTTCGCGCGCATCGGACCGGGGACTGCTCCGCTCTCCGCGGGCGGCGCCAGGAGCGGGTTCCGCCGTCCCGAAGCGATCCCACGGATTCGGCGCAGCGCCGAGCCGCCCGCCGAACGGATCAGCCCCCGACGGGACCCCGGCCGGTACCGCCGAGAGATCGATCACGGCTATCAGATTTACGAAGAAAGCTATAAATATTGCGAAAATTTGACAAAATCTAGCTTTTGTGAAAGTATCACAATTAAGTCTTACGTTGTATGGGAGCAAATACTTGACTGCCAGTTTGCTCATTGCTTCGGACCGTGCGGCCCAGGCCGATCGATCTGCTCGCCCGCGCACGGGTGACCTGATGCTGCCGGCGTCGTTGCACGATGAATGCCGGGCGATATCCTGTGAGTGGCCCAGCCCGGCGCACCCGGTTCCTACCTATCTCAAACCTGTGTCCCCGGGCGTCGCGTCTCCGCCATCCGCCGTCCCGATGAAACGGATGGAGGGAGAGAACCCGTTCAGGATTCGCCCTGCGGCGCAGGCACAGGGGCCCGGGCCTGCGCACCGGGGGGCGGCGCCGCGCCTGACGGTTTTCGAGGTCGTGGCCGCCGTCAACGGCGCTCATCTGCGCGGCGCGCGCGCGCTCCTCGGCTGGTCGATGTCGGATCTGGCGGAGGTCAGCGGATTGTCCCTGTCGACGATCCGGCGCCTCGAGCAGAACGTGCAGGCCGTCGGCCTCCGCAGTCGCCGCGTCGCCGTCGAGTCCCTGGAAGGCGGCGGTGTCCGTTTCCTGAAGCTCGAGGACGGCGCGGTCGCCCTCGCGGAATTGGCGGACCGGTCCGCAGGGGCGGCCGGGACGCGGTTCTGATCCGGCCTCCGCTCAGGTCGCGAACCCGTTCTCCCGACCCCAGATGATCGCCTCGCCGCGCCGGTGGATGCCGAGCTTGCGATAGAGGGCGGCGGCGTGGTTGCGCACGGTGTTGGGCGTCAGGCCCAGGCGCTTGGCGATGGCCGCGTCACCGAGGCCCTGACAGATCAGCCGCAGCACCTCGCCCTCGCGGCGCGTCAGGTCGGGGCTGGGGTTCACCGGCGCCTCGGTGGTGGGATGGCGCAGGTTCCCGAGCTTCTCGATCAGGCCCCGGGTGAACCAGGACGTATCGGCCATCACGGTCTCGATCGCGGCGAACAGTTCGCGCTCCGAGCGCTTGCGGTCGCTGATGTCCTGCAGGACGGCCAGCACGCAGGCCTCGTCGCCGATGGTGACGCGCTCGGCCGAGACGAGGCAATCCATCTCGACCCCGTCCCGGCTGCGCAGGCACGCCTCGAGACCCAGCACGCTCCCCTGCGCGGCCAGGTCCGCCGCGAAGCGCTCGCGCTGCGCGCGGTCGCTCCACAGGCCGACGGCATCGAGCCCCTGTTCCGCCAGCGTCTCCTCGGGGTAGCCGAAGACGCGCGAGAAGGCCTGGTTCGCCCCGATCACCGAGAAGTCGTCGATCCGGCACAGGATCGTCGGCACCGGCGCGAGGCGGAACGCCGTGGCGAAGCGCTCCTCGCTGTGGCGCAGGGCCGTCTCGGCCTTCTTGCGCAGTTCGAGGTCGGCGAAGGTGAACAGCATGCAGGGCTCGTCGCCCATGTCGATGGGCTGGCCGGCCACGATGACGAACCGGGTTCCTCCGCCGGGCAGGCGCAGACAGGCCTCCATCTGCGGGATGGTCTCGCCCGCGTTGAGGCGCGCGATGGCGAGGTCGCGGCTGCGCGCCTCGTTGAGGACGTCGATCTCGTAGGCGCTCCGGCCGATCACGGCGTCGCGGGTGTAGCCCGTCATCTCCAGGAATCCGAGATTGACCTTGACGTGTCGCAGGTCCGAGAGCCGGCAGATCAGCGCGGGCGCCGGGTTGGCGTTGAAGGTCTTCTCGAAGCGCTCCTCGGCCTCGAATTGCGGCGTGACGTCGGTGAGGATCAGCACGAGGCAGTCTGGCGCGCCGGCCGCGTCCGTGATGACGAGGCTGCGGATGCGGTGCATCACATCGAAGTCCGGGCGGTCCGTCCGGCGCACGTTGACGATGACTTCGTCGAAGCTCTCGCCGCTCAGAACCCGCTCGATGGGCGTGTTCGTGATGACGTGGTGGTTGCGGTAGCGCAGCTCGAAGCGGTCGCGGTAGGCCGCGACGGTGCCGCCGAGCTCGGCGAGGTCGGCCGCCCCGTGCATGGCCAGCGCCGCTGCGTTGGCCCAGGTGATCCGCTGATCGGGCTCGATCAGGATCACGCCCTCGGTGAGGCCGGCGATGATCTGGCGGAGCTGGGAACGGTCGACACCCGTCGTCAAAGGTCTTGGCATCCTGCATGCGGGGCGGCGCCCACGATGGGCGGGCGCCGGGGTGTGGACGGCGCCCCTGACGTGAACGTGGCCGTCCGCAGGGGAACGAACGCGCCTGGGTCCGACTCGTTGCCGACGCCCTGCCTCGAATCGGAAGCGTGGCCACAGGCTTGCATACAAAATTCCTGCCGAAGGCGAAATTTCGCCCCGATCGAAGGGAGACTTCCGGATGTGCCAGGGTGACGATCCGAACTGCGCGCATTTCGCCGCGCATCGCCGCCGGTTCCTCGGCGACCTCGCCCCCGAGCGCCGGGCCTTCCTGAAGAGCGGCTTCGTGGCCTCGGGCGGGGCAGCGGCCCTGATGGCCGGCGGCCTCACTCTGCCGGGGGCGGCCCTGGCGCAGGCGAGTGCCCGCCGGGGCGCGCAGGCGACGGCGCATTACCACCTGCCCGCCACCGCCGAGACGGTGCACTGGGGCTATTTCAGCCGCAGCCTGAAGCCCCAGGTCGAGATCGCCTCCGGCGACTACGTCACGATCGAGACCCTGACCCACCACGCCAACGACGATGCCGAGCGCATGGTCACGGGCGATCCCGGCGCCGAGAGCGTGTTCCTCTGGACGAAGGACAGGAAGGGCGTCGCCCGGCGCGGCGCCGGTCCGGAGGACACCAAGTTCGGTCCCGGGGGCGGCCTCGGCGTGCACATCTGCACCGGGCCGGTGGCGATCCGGGGCGCGGAGCCCGGCGACGTGCTGGAGGTGCGCATCCTCGACGTGGCGCCCCGCCCCTGCGCCAACCCGGCCTTCAAGGGCCGCACCTTCGGCAGCAACGCGGCCGCCAACTGGGGCTACCACTACAAGGACATGATCACCGGGGAGCGGCCCCGCGAGGTGGTGACGATCTACGAGGTCGACGCCACGGGGGCCCGCGACTGGGCGCAGGCGGTCTACAGCTTCCGCTGGCCGGGCGTGACGGACCCCGCCGGGATCGACCACCCCACCATCGACTATCCGGGCCTGCCGGTGGACCACGCCAAGACCACGCGCAACTTCGACGTGCTCAAGGGCTTCCGCGTGCCGATCCGCCCGCATTTCGGCACGATGGGCCTGGCGCCGAAGGAAGCCGAGATGGTGAACTCGATTCCCCCGAGCTACACCGGCGGCAACATCGACAACTGGCGCATCGGCAAGGGCGCGACCCTGTACTATCCGGTGGCGGTGCCGGGCGCCCTGTTCTCGGTGGGCGACCCGCATGCGAGCCAGGGCGATTCCGAACTCTGCGGCACCGCCATCGAGTGCTCGCTCACCGGCACCTTCCAGTTCATCCTGCACAAACGCGCCGATCTGCCGGGCACGGCCCTGGAGACCCTCGACTTCCCCATGATCGAGACCGCCGACGACTGGGTGCTCTCCGGCTTCAGCTATCCGAACTACCTCGCGGATCTCGGACCCGACGCGCAGAACGCGATCTTCTCCAAGTCCTCCATCGACCTCGCCATGCGCGACGCCTTCCGCAAGATGCGCCAGTTCCTCATGCACGGGCACGGGCTCACCGAGGACGAGGCGATCTCCCTGATGTCCATCGCGGTGGATTTCGGCATCACCCAGGTGGTGGACGGCAACTGGGGCGTCCACGCCATCGTCAAGAAGTCGATCTTTCCGGCGCGCCCCGCCTCCTGACCGGAGGCGGCGGACCAAACGCCCGGGGGACCTCAGCCGCCGACGATCCGCCCGTCGAGGCCGAGCAGGCGGCCGAGGCCGCGGACCCGGTTGAGGATGCGGTCGCCCGGCAAAGCCTCCCGGCCGGGGGGCAGCGTCAGGCTCACGCGGCCCTCGGACACCGTGACGGGCAGGTCGCCGAGCGCCCCCTCCATGCCGGCCGAGAGGGGATAGGCGAGGCGCAGCAGCGCGCCGAGGAGTCGCGCCCGCTCGAACAGGCGGGGCCCCGCGAGGTTGCGCAGCATCGGGCTCGCCTTCTCGGGCGCGATACCCTCGTGGCGGAAGTAGATGGCGAGCGCCAGGTAGGCCCGGCCCGGATGGTCGATGCCCACGAAGGCCGCGTGGGTGATGACGTTGACGCTCTGCTCGCCGCGGTAGTCCGGGTGCGCCCGCCATCCGATGTCGGAGAGGAGGCAGGCGGCGTGGCGCAGGCGGCGCTCGTCGGCGGTCTCGGGCTGGTCGAGACTCGCGATGAAGCGGTCGCTCCAGGCGATGAGGTCGCGGGCATGGCCGGGGGAGCGCGCCCGCAGGTCGTTCAGTTCGGCGGCCGCCGCCAGCAGCGGGTCGGTCAGCCGCGCGTCGCGGTCGAGCTGCTCGTAGAGCAGGCCCTCGCGCACGCCCGAGGCCGAGACCGCGAGCTCGCGCGGGCGCCCGATCCGGATGATCTCCTCCAGGACCACGGCCCCGTAGGCCAGCAGCGGACGGCGCGCCTCGGAGACGCTCTCGACGTCCTGCAGCAGGGCGGCGTCGGTGCGCTCCACCACTTCGAGGAAGTTCAACTCGTCGGAGGGCTCGACGCTGTAGCCGTGCATGACGTGGAGCGGGTAGCCCCGGGCCGACTGGTGGAGCCGCGCCAGCGCCCGCCAGGTGCCGCCGACCGCGTAGAAGCTGCGCCCGCGCAGGGTCTCCAGCTGCGGGGCGGCCTTCTTCAGGTTCTCGCGGACGATCTTGAGGGCCTTCTTGACCGACCCCCCCGAGAGGTCCTGGAGCGCGAGGCCGCCCAGCGGCATGGTCACGCCCATGCCGACGGTGGCGCCGCGCACGTCCACGAGTTCGAGGGAGCCGCCGCCGAGGTCGCCGACGACGCCGTCCGGCGCATGGAAGCCCGAGATGACCCCGAGCGCCGAGAGCTCGGCCTCGCGCCGTCCGGAGAGCAATTCGATGCGCTGGCCGCAAGCCGCTTCGGCGGCCGCGAGGAATTCCGCCCCGTTCTCGGCATCGCGCGCGGCGGCGGTCGCCAGCACGAAGATCCGCGAGATCCGCATGGTCTCGCACAGCACCCGGAAGCGGGCCAACGCCACCAGGGCCCGGCGCACCGCCTCCTCGTTCAGGCGGCCGGTGGTGAGCACGTTGCGGCCTAAGCCGCACAGCACCTTCTCGTTGTAGAGCGGCGTCGGCGCCCGCGTCAGGCCGTCATAGGCGACGAGCCGCACCGAGTTCGAGCCGATGTCGATGATCGCCACCGGCTCGATATGGTCGCGCGTCCCGTGCAGGGGATTCCTCTGGACGGGCGCAGGGCGGGCGGGATCGAGGCCCATGCGGGCTCCTCTGGACAAACAGTCAGGCACGCCGCCGTCAGCCACGCTGCGCGCGTCGGCTCAGGGCGCGCGGGCTCGACTTCTTCGACGACTTGCCGCGCCCGGACAGGCTCGGATTCGTCATGAAATACTTGTGCGCATTGAACGGCTCTTCGCCCTCGGCAGGTTGGATCCGTTCGCCCGCACCCGACGCCAGTACACGCCAGCTCTGGCGGTTGTCGAGGAGGTTGGCCAGCATGATCTGGTCCAGCACCTGCTGGTGCACCGTCGGATTGGTGATCGGCAGCAGCGCCTCGACGCGTCGGTCGAGGTTGCGGCTCATCAGGTCGGCCGACGAGATGTAGACGGTGGCCTTGGGGTGCGGCAGCCCGACACCGTTGCCGAAGCAGTAGACGCGGCCGTGCTCCAGGAAGCGTCCGACGATGGACTTGACCCGGATCGTCTCCGAGAGCCCCGGGATGCCTGGCCGCAGACAGCAGATGCCGCGTACCACGCAGTCGATCTGCACGCCGGCGGTGCTCGCATCGTAGAGCGCGTCGATGATCTGCTGGTCCACCAGCGAGTTGCACTTGAGCCAGATCGCCGCCGGGCGCCCCGCCCGGGCATGGGCCACCTCCGCCTCAATGTTTTCGAGGAGGCGCGGTTTCAGGGTGAGCGGCGAGACCGCCATCCGCTCCAGCTCGGCGGGCTCCGCGTAGCCCGTGATGAAGTTGAAGATCCGGCTGACGTCGCGGGCCACCGCCGGGTCGGCGGTGAAGAAGGACAGGTCGGTGTAGATGCGCGCCGTGATCGGGTGGTAGTTGCCCGTGCCGACGTGGCAGTAGGTGACGAGGCGGTCGCCCTCGCGGCGCACCACCATCGACAGCTTGGCGTGGGTCTTCAGCTCGATGAAGCCGAACACCACCTGCGCGCCCGCCTTCTCGAGGTTGCGCGCCCAGCGGATGTTGGCCTCCTCGTCGAAGCGGGCCTTCAGCTCGACGAGGGCGGTGACCGACTTGCCGAGCTCGGCGGCCTCCGCGAGCGCGGCGACGATCGGCGAGTTCGAGGACGTGCGGTAGAGCGTCTGCTTGATCGCCACCACGTTGGGGTCGCGGGCGGCCTGCGCGAGGAACTGCACCACCGCGTCGAAGGACTCGTAGGGGTGGTGGACGATGAAGTCCTTCTGCCGGATCGCCGCGAAGACGTCGCCGCCGCTCTCGCGGATGCGCTCGGGGAAGCGCGGGTTGTAGGACTTGAACTTCAGGTCCGGCCGGTCGATGCCGACGATCTGCGAGAGTTCGTTGAGGGCGAGCATGCCCTCCACGAAGATCACCGCGTCGCTACCGATCTCGAGCTCGTCGGCCACGAAGGCGCGCAGGTCCTCGGGCATCCCGGCCTCGACTTCGAGCCGGATGACCACGCCGCGGCGGCGCTGCTTCAGGGCCGTCTCGAAGTGCAGGACGAGGTCCTCGGCCTCCTCCTCGATCTCGAGATCCGAATCGCGGATGACCCGGAAGGCGCCCTGCCCGCGCACGGCGTAGCCGGGAAAGAGCCGGCCGGTGAACAGGACGATGACCTGCTCGATGGCGATGAAGCGGGCGGTGGCGTCGTTGTCCGCGTCGGGCAGGCGCACGAAGCGGTCGAGCACGGCGGGCAGGCGGATGAGCGCGCGCAGGGTGCGGCCGTCGCGGGGGCGCACCAGCATCAGCGCGATGGTGGAGCCGAGATTCGGGATGAACGGGAACGGGTGCGCCGGATCGATGGCCAGCGGCGTCAGCACCGGCAGGACGTGGTTGAGGAAGTAATCCTCCAGCCAGGCCCGGTGCTCCGGCGTCAGGCCGGCGGGCTCCATCAGCTCGATCCCGACGCCGAGGAGTTCGCGGCGCAGTTCGCGCCAGCGCGCCTGCTGGTCGAGGGCGAGGTGCGAGACCTCCGTGCCGACGCGGGCGAGCTGCTCGGCCGGGGTCAGGCCGTCCTGCGAGGGCAGGACGAGGCCGGCGCGGACCTGGTCGTGCAGGCCGGCGACCCGCACCATGAAGAACTCGTCGAGGTTGTTGGCCGAGATCGAGAGGAAGCGCAGCTGCTCCAGCAGCGGGTGATGGGTGTTCGAGGCCTCCTCCAGCACCCGGCGGTTGAACTGCAGCCACGACAATTCGCGGTTGACGAAGCGCTCGGGGGAGTGGCGCAGGGCGATGCCCGCCTCCCGCACCGAATCGCGCGCTTCGGCGCCGGGGCCTGCCTGGGCGGGCGCGGTCAGGTCCCCGGGCGGCAGGTCGAGGTCGGCATCCGGGAGGGCATCGGGCACGGCCGCCGGCGTCGCGACCGGTGGGAGCACCGCCTCTCCGTTCCCCCGGTCGGGCGTCGCGTCGGATGCTCTGGCGGCCACGCCGGCGGAGGCGGTTCGGCGCGCGGCGGGCCGGGGACGGGCCTTGGTGGCACGTGGGGTGGCGGTCTCCACTGCGGTCGCGTCCGGGTCGATATCCGCCAAGTGTGTCTCTCCTATGGGTCGGGGGGCCGGCTCCCTAGCACGGGGTGGGCCGGCCTTTTTGACAGTTCGATGACGATCCGCTCAGTCGACGTCCCGGTCGCGGGACGCGTCCTCGCTTTCGTCGTCTTCGGATTCGTCGTCCCCGGTCTCGTCCGTTCCGAAGCCGAGGCGTTCCAGCACCGCCAGCGCCAGGGGCTTGGTGATGCGCCGGCCCCGGCTG
>NZ_JAIEOF010000381.1 GCF_019750675.1 Methylobacterium sp. | reverse complement strand
CGCGAGACGTTTCGCGATCCCCGGACCGTGGACGGACGCTCGGTGGGCAGCGCGATCTACTACCTGCTCGATCTCGGCGAGGTCTCCGAGTGGCATCGGGTGGACGCGGCCGAGATCTGGCACTGGCACGCCGGCGCACCCCTCGTCCTGACGGTCAGCCCCAACGGGCACGATGCGCATGCGGCCTATCTCGGACCCGACCTGACGCGCGGGCAGCAGCCGCAGATCGTGGTTCCCGCCGGCCATTGGCAGACCGCCACGAGCCTCGGCGCCTGGACCTTGGTCGGCTGCACGGTCTCGCCCGCGTTCGAGTTCGCCGGCTTCGAGATGGCGCCCCCGGACTGGCGGCCGATGCCCAGAGCCTGAGGCTCGGGATCGAAGCAGGTTTGGCAAAAGTGGCCGCCGGTTTTGCGGCTAAAACCTACGATATATGAGAGAGCTAAGCAGGGTGAAGCGTTGGCTTGCCAAGGCGAATCTGCTTAGCGCCCGGCGCGGGAGGCCCGCACCGCCACCCCGGCGCCGAGGACGATGAGGAGGCAGGCCAGCGCCAGGGCCGGGCTCGGTTCGGCGTAGCCGGCGAGAACGAGGGTCAGGGTCGAGAGTATCGGTGCGGCGTAGGCCGCGACTCCGAGGAGGCGCAGGTCGCCCCGCTTCACGCCGATGTCCCAGAGATAGAAGGCGGCGCCCACCGGCCCGAGGCCGAGGGCGGCGATCGCGCCCCATTGCACCGCGCCCTCCGGCCACAGGGTCGTCTCGAAGGCGCGGTGGCAGGCGAGGCTGAGGGCGGCGGTGGCGAGGCAGAAGCCCGCCACCGCGTCGGTCGGCACCGCCCCGACCCGGGACGAGAGCACGGAATAGCCCGACCACACGAAGGCGGCCGCCAGCGCCGCGAGGTAGCCCGGCACGGCCCCGGCGGAAAAGTCGATCCCGCCCCGCCCGGCGAACAGCACCACGACGCCCGCGAGCCCGAGGGCGGCGCCGCCGAGATGGCCGGCGCGCAGGCCCGCCGCCCCGGGGAGCCGGGCCGAGAGCAGCACGATGAGGAGCGGCCACAGGTAGTTGAGCAGGCCCGCCTCCGCCGGCGGGGCGAGGCGCAGGGCGGTGAAGTACAGGGCGTGGTACCCGAACAGGCCGCCGACGCCGAGGAGCCAGACCCGCCAGGGCTGACGCAGGGCGCGGATGCCCTGGGGGCGCACGAGCCAGCTGGCGCAGCCGACGAGGCCGCCGAGCGCGAAGGTCATCGCCGCGAGCTGGAACGGCGGCACCGTCCCCGACAGGGCGGTGAGCAGGGCGAGCAGCGACCAGAGCAGGATCGCGCCGAAGCCGAGCAGGGTCGCGGAGGGCATGGCAAACCGGAAGTCCGAAGGCGGGAGGCCGCGCCGCTCTCCCATGGGGGACCGCTCCGGGCAAGACGAAGCGGGCTCGGAGCCGGCACCTTCATCGACCGGTCACGGGCCGGCCCTACCTCCCCGAGGGCAGGCAACCGGCATGGAGGCGGATATGGGCGCGGCATCTCCCGGACGTGGACGCCTCCGGAGAGCGGCGGCGCTGGGCGCCGCCCTGCTCATGGCCGCAGCCCCGGCTGTGGCTGGCGAGCCGGCCCAGCTCGGGCCGCGGCCCTTCTACCTCGTGGACGGCATGAAGCCCGGCCCCCTCAAGGACCGCCTGCAGGCCTGCGGCGCGGACCGGCCCTACACCGCCCGCACCTTCTCGATCGCGCACCGGGGCGCACCGCTGCAGTTTCCCGAGCACACGCGAGAGGGCATCCTGGCGGCCGCCCGCATGGGCGCCGGGGTGATCGAGTGCGACGTCGCCTTCACGCGGGACCGGCAGCTGGTCTGCCGGCACGCCCAGTGCGACCTCCACACCACCACCGATATCCTCGCCCGACCGGACCTGGCGGCCAAGTGCAGCCAGGATTTCCAGCCCGCCGACCCGGCCGCCGGACGCAAGGCCTCGGCCCGCTGCTGCACCAGCGACCTGACCCTGGCCGAGTTCAAGAGCCTCAACGGCAAGATGGACGCCAGCGACCCCCAGGCCACCACTCGGGAGGCCTACATGAATGCGACCCCGCGCTGGCGCACCGACCTCTACGCCACCACCGGCACGCTGATGAGCCATGACGACTACATCGCGCTGGTCCGATCCCTGGGGCGCCGGTTCACGCCGGAATTGAAGGCGCCCGAGGTGCCGATGCCGTTCGCGGGCTACGGCCAGGACCAGTACGCCCAGGCGATGATCGACGCCTACAAGCAGGCCGGCATCCCGGCCTCCGACGTGCGGCCGCAGAGTTTCCAGCTCCGGGACATCCTGTACTGGCTGAGGGCGGAGCCCGAATTCGGGCGGCAGGCCCTCTGGCTCGACAACCGCGATGAGACCGACCCGGGCTTCGATCCCGAGCGGCCGGAGAGCTGGACGCCCGGCATGGCGGAACTGGCGGCGCTGGGCCTGCGCACCCTGGCGCCGCCCCTCTGGATGCTGGTCCGGCTCGGGCCGAACGGAAGCATCGAACCCTCGGCCTATGCCCGCGCGGCGCGGGCCGCCGGCCTCGACCTGATCACCTGGTCGCTGGAGCGCTCGGGACCGCTGAAGGACGGGGGCGGCTATTACTACAAGTCGATCCGCCCGGTGATCGACCGGGATGGCGACGTGCTCACCCTCCTGGATGTGCTGTACGGGCAAGTGGGCGTGAAGGGCGTCTTCTCGGACTGGCCGGCGACGGCGACGTTCTACGCCAACTGCGTCGGCATCGAGTGACGGGCGCGGCTCCCGCAGCGGGAGCCGCGCGAACCACTATCCGGCGATGTACTGTGCGCCGTTGATGGTCAGGGTCGAGCCGGTGATGAAGCCGGAATCGTCGCCCGCGAGGTATTCCACCGCGCGGGCGATCTCCTCAGCCTCGCCGAGGCGGCCCACGGGAATCGTCGAAATGATCTTGTTGCGCACGTCCTCCGGCACCGCCATCACCATGTCGGTGGCGATGTAGCCCGGCGCGATCACGTTGACGGTGATGCCCTTCGAGGCGCTCTCCTGGGCCAGCGCCTTGGCGAAGCCGATCACGCCGGCCTTGGCGGCGGAGTAGTTGGCCTGGCCGATCTGGCCCTTCTGGCCGTTGATCGACGAGATCAGGATGATGCGGCCGAAGCCCCGGTTGCGCATACCCTCGATGACCGGCCGGGTGACGGTGAAGGCCGAGTCGAGGTTGGTCTTGATGACCGCCTGCCACTTCTCGAAGGTCATCTTGTGGAACAGGCCGTCGCGGGTGATGCCGGCATTGTTGACCAGCACGTCGACCGGGCCGACCTCGGCTTCGACGGCCTTGATGCCGGCCTCGCAGGCGGCGTAGTCGCCGACGTCGAACTTGAAGACCGGGATGCCCGTCTCTTCCTTGAAGGCGTTGGCCGCCTCGTCGTTGCCGCCGTAATTGGCCGCGACCTTGTAGCCCTTGGCCTTGAGGCCCTTCGAGATGGCGGCGCCGATGCCGCGGGTGCCGCCGGTGACGAGTGCGACGCGTTCCTGAGCCATGCTTTCCTCCGAAATCCGGTTTCTTGTGATTTTGATTGGCCGGTCGCGCTTTAGCGGAGCGCCCGCGCGCCGCGCGACCGATTTAATTTTGCGGCACCGTCAAGAATTCGTGCGGTGCCGCGCGGGACGTGGCTCAGACGCGCTCGACGCAGAGGGCGACGCCCATGCCGCCGCCGATGCAGAGCGTGGCCAGGCCCTTCTTGGCGTCGCGGCGCTTGAGCTCGTGCAGCAGGGTGACGAGGACGCGGGCGCCCGAGGCACCGATCGGGTGACCGATGGCGATGGCGCCGCCGTTCACGTTCACCTTGTCGGTGTCCCAGCCCATGTCCTTGTTCACCGCGAGCGCCTGGGCGGCGAAGGCCTCGTTGGCCTCGATCAGATCGAGGTCGGAGGCCTTCCAGCCAGCCTTCTCCAGGGCCTTGCGCGAGGCCGGGATCGGACCCGTGCCCATCACCTTGGGGTCGACGCCGGCCGTGGCCCAGGAGACGATCCGGGCCAGCGGCTTGATGCCCCGGCGCTCGGCTTCCGAGGCCGACATCAGCACGATGGCGGCGGCGCCGTCGTTGAGACCCGAGGCGTTGGCGGCCGTCACGGTGCCGTCCTTCGAGAAGGCGGGCTTGAGCTTGGCCATCGCCTCCACGGTGGCGCCGTCGCGGATGTACTCGTCGGTGTCGACGATCACGTCGCCCTTGCGGCCCGGCACGGTGACGGGGACGATCTCGTCCTTGAAGCGGCCCTCCCTGCGGGCGGCCTCGGCCTTGTTCTGCGACTTCGTCGCGAACTCGTCCTGCTGCTCGCGGGTGAGCTGGAAGGCCTGGGCCACGTTCTCGGCGGTGGTGCCCATGTGGTAGCCGTTGAAGGCGTCCCAGAGGCCGTCCTTGATCATGGTGTCGACGAGCTTGACGTCGCCCATCTTCTGGCCGCCGCGCAGGTACTGCGCGTGGGGGGAGAGCGACATGGATTCCTGGCCGCCGGCCACGATGACGGTGGCGTCGCCGTTGGCGATCTGCTGCATGCCCAGCGCCACGGTGCGCAGCCCCGAGCCGCAGACCTGGTTGACGCCCCAGGCGGTGGCCTTCTCGGGGATGCCGGCCTTGATGGCGGCCTGGCGGGCGGGGTTCTGGCCGGCGCCGGCGGTGAGCACCTGGCCGAAGATCACCTCGTCCACGTCGTCGGCCGGTACGCCGGCGCGTTCGAGGGCCGCCTTGATCGCGACGGCGCCGAGATCGTGCGCGGGCACGGTGTTGAACGCGCCGCCGAACGAGCCGACCGCGGTGCGCGCGGCGCCGACGATGACGATGTCTTCTGCTGCCATGGTGACGTTCTCCTCATCCCGGCCGGCGCTCCCTTGACGCTCCTACAGGTTGAGCGTGGGCGCCTTTGTGCCGTTCCCTCGGATGAAAGCCGTCGACCCTGCGAAGTCAAGGCACCCGCGGGTGGTTTGGGGCTCCGGCCGTGACAGCCGGCAGTTGCTTGCGTGGTATTCTGCGGGACGGGCGTGAAATTGCTGTTTTCGTCGGCACGCGAACGCCTTAAGATGAACTTGTGCGCCGCGAGATCGGGCGAGGGTCCCGGCGTCTCCGAGAAGAGTGCGCATGGGGCGGAACGTGTCGGGAGAGGCCACCAGAGATGGCGGATAACGGTAAGTCCAATCACACCGTCATCAAGAAATACGCCAACCGGCGCCTCTACCACACCGGGACGTCGACCTACGTCACCCTCGAGGACTTGGCGACGATGGTGCAGAACGGCGAGGACTTCCTCGTCTACGACGCGCGCTCGGGCGACGACATCACCCGGTCGGTCCTGACGCAGATCATCTTCGAGCAGGAGAACAAGGCCGGCGACGACAACCTGCTGCCGGTGGCCTTCCTGCGCCAGCTCATCCGCTTCTACGGCGACAGCATGCGCACCATGGTGCCGAGCTTCCTGGAATTCTCGATGGCGAACTTCGCCCGGGACCAGGAGGGCCTGCGCGAGAAGATGACCCAGAGCTTCGCCCCCACCGCGTTCCAGAGCGCGATGGAGGAGCAGGTGCGGGCCAACATGAGCTTCTTCGGCGATGCGATGAAGATGTTCACCACCTTCGGCACCGGACCCCTCTCGGGAATGGGCAACCATCCCTCGCCGGCCGGCAAGTCCGGTGGAGTGCCGGCGCCCGCGCCCCAGGGGGCGGGCGGCAGCGACCTCGACGACCTCAAGCGCCAGATGGCCGAGATGCAGTCGCGGCTCGAGGATCTCGCCAAAAAGTAACCCCGTTTTGCGAGACGTCCGGACCAAAGGTTGACGTTCCGTTAACGGCCGCCAATTCTGTTTCGACGCGCCGCCTTCGGCGCCGGAACGGATGCGATGACGCGCCCCGAGGATCATGCGAGCGATGCGGGCCCACGGGGCGGCCACGACCTCGTGGTGATCGCGGGCGGAGCGTCCGGCACGGGTCGTGGTCTGCGGCCGGTCCCGAATCGCCCGCTCGCCGGTTTCCTCGCGCAGTTGATCGTCAGTGCAGAGCCGGCCCTGCGCCCCTCACGGGGCGAGCGCACGCGCGCCGCCGCGGCGCGCTACGCAGAGGCGGCCCGGCGCGCCTGACATCCGGGTACGAAAGACATCCGAACACGAAAAAGCCGGGCTCGCGGCAACGAGCTCGGCTTTCTGCCCACGGAGGGGCTCGGTGCCGTGGTGCGCGGGCGGCCCGTCGGGCGCCCCGAAGACCTTACGCTTCGGCCGACTTAACCTTGAGGACCTGGCGACCCCGGTACATGCCGGTCTTCAGGTCGATGTGGTGGGGACGGCGCAGTTCGCCCGAATCCTTGTCCGTGACATAGGTCGGGGCCTTGAGGGCGTCGGCGGAGCGGCGCATGCCGCGACGCGAGGGGGAGGTCTTTCGCTTCGGAACGGCCATGGGAGCATCCTGTCGATGGCAAAAAGAGCGCCTGGGCGGCTCCCCCTCTCGGATGGATCGCCTCGGCACCGTGTTCAAACGGAGATTCGAGGCAGGCCTTATAACCGCGCAGGGGCGCCCTGGCTAGGGGTTCCCCGGCGAATGCCCGGGCGGGCACGTCTGCGCGTCCCAGGTGCGTGCCCTTCAAAGTGCGTGCCCTTCGAAGGCGCCGGGCCGTTCACTTACGGTATCCTCCCGTGCGCCGCCAGCATTCGGTGGTCTTCGCGAAGCGGACGCGATCGCCCCCGCCGATGATCGCCCGCACAACACGATGTTAAGCGGCGGTTCAACCGCGCCGCCCTAGGTATCGAGCGTTGGCGCGGCCCTCCGAGCGCGTCATCGACCCCGGGAGTTTCCCATGATGTCTTCCCTGCTGCGCACGATGGCCGTGCTGTCCTGCCTCGCCGCCGTCCCCGCCCTGGCGCAGGCCCCGAGCCCCGTGACGCCGACCACCAAGCCGGCTCCGGCGACGCCCGCCCCGAGCAACCCGACGCCGCCGAAGGCCCCCACCGTCGAGAGCCCGGCCGCCGCGCACAAGGGCGCCCTGATCGATATCAACAGTGCCTCCGCGGCCGAACTCGACGCCCTGCCGGGCATCGGCGCGGCCCGCGCCGCCGCCATCATCAAGGGCCGGCCCTATCGGGGCAAGGACGAGCTGATCACCAAGAAGATCATCCCGCAGAACGCCTATGACGGCATCAAGGACAAGGTCATCGCCAAGCAGAAGTGAGGTTCGGCGCGGCGGGCGGCTCCCACGCCGCGCGCCGCGCGGGCTTCCGTTGCCTGCGTGCGGGCGCCGCTTGTCGGGGGAGGGGCCGGGTGATACGCGCCGGACCTCCAGATGCGAACACAAGAGCGCAGAACCTTCCCCGCCATGCCGTCTCCCCCCGCCATCCGCCTGCATCGCGGCGACCTGCCGGCCGATTACGTCGCCGGCCCGGCCATCGCCATCGACACCGAGACGCTGGGGCTGAACCCGCATCGCGACCGCCTCTGCGTGGTCCAGATCTCCCGGGGCGACGGCAGCGCCGACGTGGTGCAGATCGTGCCCGGCGGCCCAGCCCCCGAGACGCTCCGGCGCGTCCTGGCGGATCCCGCCACCCTGAAGATCTTCCACTTCGCGCGCTTCGACCTCGCGGTGCTGTTCCACGGCCTCGGCGTCATGCCGGCGCCGGTCTACTGCACCAAGGTCGCCTCGAAGCTGGCCCGCACCTACACCGACCGGCACGGGCTGAAGGACGTGGTGCGCGAACTCGTCGGCGTCGACCTCTCCAAGCAGCAGCAATCCTCCGACTGGGGCGCCGAGGCCCTGAGCCAGGCCCAGGTCGATTACGCGGCCTCCGACGTCCTCTACCTGCACGCGGCCCGCGCGCGCCTCGACGCCATGCTGGCGCGCGAGAGCCGCACCGAGATGGCCCAGGCCTGCTTCGACTTTCTGCCGACCCGCGCCCGCCTCGACCTCGCCGGCTGGCCCGAGACCGACATCTTCGCGCACGCCTGAGCCCGAGGGCGGGGTGGCACCGCGCGGACCCGCCGGGGCACGGACGGATCCGATCGTGCGCCGGCGCACATCGCCCGGTGCCCGCGCGGGATCATTCCTTCGGCGAACGCACCGGCGGGCTTGATGCTTTGGCAAGCTTGCCGTCATAACTTCGCCATTGCCCCCGGGCATCCGGCGGTCGACCCTGCCTGAAGCGCACCTCGCGTGCCCTCATCGGCGGGTCGCGATGTTGGGAATGTCATGCACGTGGGCGCGGCCATCGGTACGGAGCAGCTGAGCGGGGCCGACGCGCGCCGGACACGGGCCCATGCGCGCGCCCGCAGCCATAGTTCCCGCGTTCGGACCCTGCGCCGCGTCATCCCGCTCGCCGCCGGCTCGGCCGTGCTGGCGCTCCTCGCCGTCACCCTGTTCAACCCCTTCGGCGCCAGCCTGCCGGACGTGTCCGTGGGGCAGGTGAGCCTGTCGGGCAGCAAGGTGAAGATGGAGAGCCCGCGCCTGTCCGGCTTCCGCAAGGGCGACCGAGGCTACGAGGTCACCGCGAACGCCGCGTTCCAGGACGTGCGCAAGCCGAGCGTGATCGAGCTTCAGGCGATGCGGGGCCATCTCAACACCGACGACAAGGGTGGCCTGCTTCACCTGGAGGCGGCCTCCGGCGTGTTCGATTCCACCCGGGAATCCCTGACTCTGGAGCGCGACATCCGCCTCTGGACCGACAAGAACGAGGAGGTCCGCCTCTCGACGGCGGCGGTCGATTTCAAGGCCGGCAGCGTCCGCTCGAGCGAGGCCGTGACCGTCACGGTCCCGAGCGGCACCGTCGTGGCCGACACCCTCGAGGTCCTCGAGAGCGGGCGCGTGATCTCCTTCGTGGGCAACGTCCGCACGGTCCTGCACGCGCAGACCAAGGCGGAGACGGCCAGCGATGCCGTCCCGGTGGCGGCCGCGAGCGACAGGCCCGCCCGCATCCGCACCACGGCGGCGGAGCCGGATGACGGGGAGCGCCGCCGGTGAAGCGCTCCGTTCGCCGGCCCGCTGGGCCGCGCGTGGGACTGGGCCTTGCCGGTCTCGCGCTCGCCCTCCTGCTGCCGGCCGGCTCCCTGCAGGCGCAGACCGCCCCGGTCGCGCCCCGCAAGGAGAAGGCGGCATCGTCGCTGGGCAACCTCGGCGGCGGCGGCAAGGAACCGATCAAGATCGACGCCGACCGGCTCGACGTGTTCGACCATGAGAACAAGGCGATCTTCGCCGGCAATGTCGTGGCCGTTCAGGGCGACAGCACCATCCGCTGCTCGAGCATGACGGTGCGCTACAAGCGCGGCAAGGACAAGAAGGAGTCGGGCGAGGCGGCGGGCGAGTCCGCCAGCCAGGCCGAGCGCGCCGCCGGCCTGAGCGAGAACGGCATCCAGCGCGTCGAGTGCGCCGGGCCCGTGACGGTGGTGCAGAAGGACCAGGTCGCCACCGGCGACAACGCGGTGTTCGACCAGGAGGCCAAGCGCATCGTGGTCACCGGCAACGTCGTGCTGAGCCAGTGCCAGAACGTGACGCGGGGCTCGCGCCTGGTCTACGACATGAACACCGGCCGGGCGAACATGGACCCGGTGGCGGGCGGGCGCGTCTCGGCGCTGTTCGTGCCCCAGAAAGAGGACGGCGCGAAGGGCAAGGGCTGCGCGCAGCCGGCCGGCGCGGCGCGCCCGGCGGCCCGGCCAGCCCCCGACAAGCCCGTGGAGGCCACGGCCGGTAAGACCGGGGCCCCGGCGCGTTGAGCACCGCCCCCCTGGCGCCGGTCCTGGCGGAGCGCTCGTCCGATGCCGCCGCGCAGGCCAGTCCGCCCTCGCTCCTGGGCCGGCTCTTCGGCCGCGCCAGGCGGAGGCGCGCGGCCGAGGCCGCCGCCATCGCCGAGGAGGGCGGCGGGCCCGGCATCCTCTGCGTGCGGGGCTTGCGCAAGAGCTACGGCGCCCGCACCGTGGTGCATGAGGCCGGCCTGACCGTGCGCAACGGCGAGGCGGTGGGCCTCCTTGGCCCCAACGGCGCCGGCAAGACCACGATCTTCTACATGATCACCGGCCTCGTCACGGCCGATCGCGGCACCATCACCCTCGACGGTCTGCCGATCACCCGGTTGCCGATGTATCAGCGCGCGCGCCTCGGCATCGGCTACCTGCCGCAGGAAGCCTCGATCTTCCGGGGCCTGACGGTGGAGGACAACATCCGCGCGGTCCTCGAAGTGGCCGAGCCGGATCGCAAGGAGCGCGCCCGAAAGCTCGAATCGCTGCTCGAGGAATTCGACATCGCCCGCCTGCGCAAGTCGCCCTCCATCGCCCTGTCGGGCGGCGAGCGCCGGCGCTGCGAGATCGCCCGGGCGCTGGCCTCCTCGCCGAGCTTCATGCTCCTCGACGAGCCCTTCGCGGGCATCGACCCCATCGCGGTGGGCGATATCCAAGACCTCGTGAAGCACCTCAAGCAGCGCGGCATCGGCGTGCTCATCACCGATCACAACGTGCGCGAGACCCTCGGGCTGATCGACCGCGCCTACATCGCGCATTCGGGCCGCATCCTCACGGAGGGCACGCCGGAAGAGATCGTGGCCAATCCAGAGGCTCGCCGCCTGTATCTCGGCGAGGACTTTCGCCTCTAGACGGCGGCTGTCCGCCCCGTCCACGGGGCGCGAGCCCTGCATCCACCTCGTACCCCGCAGATTTTTTTGTCGGCGCCCACGGCCGCGCTTCGCAGGCCGTTTTGGTGCGGTGCGGGAATTTCCCCTGATCGCAGAAGCTTTTGTTAGTGCGCGGGATGCGACGCTCGGGCCGGAGCGAAGCTGTCTCCCCCGTCTTGCCGGCATGGCCTGCCTCATTTGCGTGCAAATGAGGCCCGTCACACTTTGACGTGTGGCCGGGTTGGCGCTAGACCTGGGAGCAGACAAGAGGAAGCAAGATTTGTGCCGGTAATCGGCTCACGGGAACGTGCGCCGCTGACCTGAGGTGCGACTCATCCGGGGCGACAACCATGAGCCTGCTGCAACGGCTTGAAATGCGCCAGGGCCAAGCCCTGGTGATGACGCCTCAGCTTCTCCAGGCGATCAAGCTCCTCCAACTCTCCCAGCTCGACCTCGCGGCCTACGTGGACGCCGAACTCGAACGCAATCCGCTGCTGGAGCGGGCGGAGGGCGAGGCGGAGATCGAGCGGGCGCCCGCCGAGACCCCCTCGGAATCGTCCGTGGACCGCGACGGCGAGGGCGGCGACTACGACGGCGAGGAGCCCTGGATCGCCACGACGCTCACCGCCAGCGGCGCCGACATGGAGAGCGCCCTCGACACCCGCCTCGACAACGTCTTCGCGGACGAGAACCCGACCCATGCCCGCGAGGCGGCCTCGGGCGACATGCTCTCGCTGACGCCCGCGCCCTACGGCAACACCGGCGGCAGCTTCGACGGCGAGGCCCCGGATTTCGAAGCGAGCCTGACGGCCGAGATTTCCCTGCGCGAGCATCTCGGGAGCCAGCTCGAGCTTGCCACCCGCGATCCCATGGACCGCCTGATCGGCGGCTTCCTCATCGATGCCGTCGACGACGCCGGCTACTTGCGCGAATCCATCGACGACGTGGCCGAGCGCCTCGGCGCCTCCCTCGACCGGGTCGCCCGGGTGCTGAAGCTGGTGCAGAGCTTCGAGCCCGCCGGCATCGCCGCCCGCGATCTCGCCGAATGCCTCGCCCTCCAGCTGCGCGACCGCGACCGCTTCGACCCGGCCATGCAGGCCCTGGTCTCGCGCCTCGACCTCGTGGCCAAGCGCGACTTCGCGGCGCTGCGCCGGCTCTGCGGCGTCGACGACGAGGACTTGGTCGACATGCTGGCCGAGCTACGCCGGCTCGATCCCAAGCCCGGCCGCGCCTTCGGGGCGCGGGCCGTCGAGGTGCTGATCCCCGACGTGTTCGTGCGCGCCGCCTCCGACGGCTCCTGGCTCGTGGAGCTCAACGCCGAGGCCCTGCCGCGGGTGCTGGTCAACCAGAGCTACTATGCCCGCGTCTCCCGCGGCGCGGCCGCCGAGGGCGACAAGGCCTTCCTGTCGGAATGCCTGCAGACCGCCAACTGGCTCACCCGCAGCCTGGAGCAGCGGGCCCGCACCATTCTCAAGGTCGCCTCCGAGATCGTGCGCCAGCAGGACGCCTTCTTCCTGCACGGCGTCGCGCACCTGCGTCCCCTCAACCTGAAGACGGTCGCCGAGGCCATCGGCATGCACGAATCCACCGTCTCGCGGGTGACCTCCAACAAGTCGATCGGCACCAGCCGCGGCACCCTGGAGATGAAGTACTTCTTCACCGCCGCGATCCCGGGGGCCGCCGGCACCGCCTCGCATTCCTCGGAGGCCGTGCGCCACCGCATCAAGCAACTCGTCGACGGCGAGGCCCCGAGCGACGTGCTCTCCGACGACGCCCTGGTGCAGCGCCTGCGCGACGAGGGCATCGACATCGCCCGCCGCACGGTCGCCAAGTATCGCGAATCCCTGCGCATTCCCTCCTCGATCGAGCGCCGGCGCGAGCATTTCGCCTACGCGGGCCGCTGACCTCATCCGTCGGGTCGGTTCGGAAGGCGGCGACAGATCGCCGAATGCGCCAAGGCCCGTTGCGGGCCTCGCGTTGACTTCTCCGGACGAGGCTCCTTAACTCGTCTTCCGAAGGCAACGAAAATCGGAGGGATCATGGGGTCATTGCGCGTGACGGGCCACGGCCTGGATCTTGGCGAAGCCCTGCGGGGTCGCGTCGAGGAGCGAATGGCGGCCACCCTCTCGAAATACCTCGACAGCCACATGAGCGGGACCTGCTCGGGCCACGTCACCCTGCGGCGGGACGGGGCGGCCTACCGCACCGATTGCGTGCTCCACCTCGTCTCCGGCCTGACGCTCGAGGCCTCCGGCGCCGCCCACGACGCCCATGCGAGCTTCGAGCAGACCGCCGACCGCCTGGAGAAGCGCCTGCGCCGCTACAAGCACAAGCTCAAGGACCACGGCGCGGCGGGCCATGACGGCGCGACCGTGCAGGCGGCCTACGCGGTGTTCGCCGCCCCGAGCGACGAATCGGACGACTTCGACGACGAGGAGGCCGACGACGGCGAGGCCGCCCACCCGCCGGTCGTCGCCGAGAGCACCAAGACCCTGACGCGCCGCTCCGTGAGCGAGGCGGTCACCGCCCTCGATCTCACGGGCGCTCCCGTTCTCGTGTTCGTTCACGCTGGCACCGGGCGCATCAACGTCGTATACCGCCGCACTGACGGGGCGATCGGCTGGGTCGATCCCGCCGAGGCGGCTCCCTAGGGCCGGGCGGGAACAGAGCCTGAACCTGGCCGATTAAGTCCGAAGGGTCGCGCGGGTGACCCGACCTTTCATGGCGCGGCGGCCGGGCTGGCCGCCGCCGACGGGGCGACGGTCGTTCTATGCCTGTGCTGGAATTCCTTTCTCCGGATTCCGTGGTGTCGTCCCTGCGCGCCCGTACCAAGAAGGCGATGCTGCAGGAGATCAGCGCCCACGCGGTGCGCCAACTCCCGGCGCTCGACGAACGCGAGGTCTTCGAGACCCTGATGCAGCGCGAGCGCCTCGGCTCCACCGGCATCGGCGACGGCGTCGCGATCCCGCACGGCAAGCTGCCGGGCCTCGACCGGCTGTTCGGCCTCGTCGCCCGCCTGGAGAAGCCGGTGGATTTCGATGCCCTGGACGGCCAGCCCGTGGACATCGCCTTCCTGCTCCTCGCTCCCGAAGGGGCCGGGGCGGACCACCTGAAGGCCCTGGCCCAGGTCGCCCGCCTCCTGCGCGAGCCCGGCATCCTGGAGCGCATCCGCGCCGCCCGCGACGCCAGCGCGCTCTACGCGCTCCTGACCCACACCTCCGCCTCGCAGGCTGCCTGACCATGCGCCGCTCGCGACGTCTCGGGGCCTTCGCGGCCGCCTGCCTCACCGCCTGCCTCATGGCCGATCCGGCCCTCGCGCAACAGCGCGGCGCCGGCGACACCGCCTGCGCCCGCGACGTGCTCGTCGCGAGCTCGATGCAGCGCCAGGCCATCGACCAGCTCGAACAGGCGGGAAGCGAGGCGGCCGACCAATGCCGCGTCTGGCGCCGCCACGTTGAGACGATGCGGCGGGTCGCCAGCGTCTACGGCCGCTGCCTCTCGGGGGCCGAGCGCACGGAGCGCCTCGCCCAGGTGCAGACTTCCGAGAAGGAGTTCTCGGGGTTGATCCAGCGCCAGTGCAAGGGCCTGTAGGCCTCGTCCACGTCGTCCCGTTCTCCGGATCGCTCTATTCCTGGCCGCGCAGCAGCAGGGGCTCGGCCACCATCTTGATCGGCTTGCCGCGTCCGATCAGGATCGCGGCGCGGGAACGCTCGGGATCGCTCTCGAAGCGCGTGCGGACCCAGGCCACGAGGAACTTGAGGTACTCGGAGGCCAGGAGCCGCGCCGAGGCCGGGTGCCGCCACCAGCCGTCCGGGTCGAAGCCCTCGGCGATCACCGGATGGGGCACAACCCGGTCGTCCCCCATCAGGGCGTGGTCGAGTTCCACCAGGGTCCGGGGCATGTGGTAATTCGAGGTCACCACCGTGACCGTGCTGAAGCGGTGCTGGCGCATCCAGCGCCGGGTCTCGATGGCGTTGCCGATGGTGTTGCGCGCCCGGTAGTCGAGGTCGACGCAGCAATCGATCCAGTGGCGCTGGTTCGGATTGAGACGGGCGATCTCGTCGCGGCTGGTGCGCTCGTTGACGCCCGTGATGAGCAGGCGCCGGCCGTAGCCGTTGGCCAGGAGATCGATGGCATCGCCGATGCGCTGCGCCCCCCCGGTCAGAGCCACGATCCCGTCCGCCCGGCCGATCGGCACGCGCTCGTCCCGCTCCAGGCAGGCGACGAAGCTGAGGAATCCGCAGAACAGGGCCGCCGCACCGGCGCCGGCGAGGCCGAGGGTCGCTCGCGCGCCCGAGCCGAACCGGCGACCGCCCTTGGCGCCCTTGGGCCCGCGATGCTCCCGCGGCGCGGCCACCCGGGAGGTGGTGTCGGTCCAGGCCCATCCGAAAGCCTCGGAGGGCCTCATGGTGCCGCTGGCTGACATCCGCCTCGTCATTCCCCCGTAGGATAGCCCCGATTGGGGCGTTCACGAGGCAAGCATTTCCGCCCCGAAAGGTTCACGAAGGGTTAACGGGATCGCCGGACACGTCAGCGTGTGGACGGCTTGGTCAGGACAGGAAGCGCCGGACGGTGAGGCGCGAGACGATGCCAGTGACCACCGAGGCGATGACACCGATGAGGAGCACGGCGGCGTAGCCGCGCCAGCCGATGTGGAAGCTGCCGAACAGCGCCTCGATCTCCTCGCCGGCCGGCCCCGAGCGCCAGTTGCGCGCAACCAGCCCGGCCAGCGCGAAGGCCGCGATGGCCGCCCCCGACCCGATGATGCCCCCGCGCAGGCCGAGGCCGAAGAAGCGGCGCTGGAAGGCGCGGGCGATGAAATCGTCGTTGGCGCCCACGAAGTGGAGCACCTCCACCACCTCGCGGTTCCCCGCCATCGCGCCGCGCGTGGCGAAGACCACCGCGAGGCCCGTCGCCACCAGCACCAGCACGACGATGCCGATTCCGACGCCCACGAAGGTGTTGGCCGCCGTGGAGAGCCGGCGCAGCCAGAGGGCATGGTCGTCGAGGCTCGCCACGCCGGGCAATGCCTCCGTCAGGGAGGCGCGCAGGGGCTTCAGGTCCGGTGCCGTCTCGGCGAGCTTCAGGGTGACGAGGCGCGGCACCGGCAGGTCCGAGAGGTCGAGGCCGCTGCCGAGCCAGGGTTCGAGCAGGCGCTCGGCCTCCGCCTTCGAGAACACCCGCACGCCGGCGATGCCGGGCGTGGCCTTGGCCAGCCCCTCGGCGCGGGCGACGTCGGCGTCGATGTCGCGCCCGGGGCTCGGGCGCACCTGGATCGTCACCTCCTGGGCCACGGTGCCCTGCCATTGGACGGCGCTGGAGGCCACGATCTCGGCCGCGCCCGCGCACAGGGCGGCCAGGAAGGTCAGGATGGCGATGACGGCGGCCAGCGCCCGGCTCGCCGCCGAATCGGTGGGCACCAGGGGGGCGTTGCGGCGCAGGGTCGGGGGCAGGGGGGCGCCGCGCGAATCCGGCGCGGCCGGCGGCCGAACCGGCGGACGGTCGCCGGGCGGCGTCCTGCCGGCCGGGCCCTGACGCGCCGGGCTCTGGCCCGCCTGAGTCTTCGCCTGCGAGGCGGAGGGGGTTCCGGTCTCTCCCATCATGCCTACCGTGTCTCGACCGTCAGGCGGCCGTCGCCGAGCACGAAGCGCGGGGCCTCGACGAGGTCCATCAGGGCGAAGTCGTGGGTGGCGATGAGCACGGAGGTGCCCAGCCGGTTGAGTTCGATGAACAGGCGCAGCAGGCGCCGGCCGAGGCCCGGGTCGACGTTGCCGGTGGGCTCGTCGGCCAGCAGCAATTCGGGGCGGGCGATGAGCGCGCGGGCGATGGCGGCGCGCTGCTTCTCGCCACCCGAGAGCAGGGGCGGCAGCACGTGCATGCGCTCGCCCAGACCCACCCAGCGCAGCAGTTCGACGACCTCGGCCCGGTAGCTCGTCTCCGAGCGGCCCTGGACGCGCAAGGGGAGCGCCACGTTCTCGTAGGTGGTGAGGTGGTCGAGGAGGCGGAAATCCTGGAACACCACGCCCATGCGTCGGCGCAGGTTGGTCAACGCCTCGCTGGAGATGCCGCTCACCTCCTCGCCGAAGACCGAGACGAGACCCCGCGTCGGGCGCACCGAGAGCAGGATCAGGCGCAGCAGGGTGGTCTTGCCCGCCCCCGACGGCCCGGTGAGGAAGTGGAACGAGCGCGGCGCGATCTGGAAGCTGACGTCGCTCAGCACCTCGGGCCCGAGGCCGTAGCGCATGCCCACGCTCTCGAACTGGACCACCGGCTCCTCGGCCCCGGTCAGGAGCGACTGCGTGTTCACCCGATCCGCCACGGTCCCTCCCTCATGCCCGCCCGGTCGCCGGGCCATCCGCGTCCGGGCGAACCCTCGGCGCAACCCGCCGGGACACGATTACGGACCGCGCGCTTCACGGATGGTTAACCGCGTTGCCCGAGAACCGTGTGAGTCTTTTTGCCCGAACCGGCAACTGCCGATCGCCACCCGAGGCGCCGATTGCCCATGTTGATCGCCTGGACATGCTGATCGTCTGCCCCGCCTGCGCCAGCGAATACCAGATCGCCCTGGATCGCGTCGGCGCCGAAGGGCGCTCGGTCCGCTGCGCCGCCTGCCGCGAGACCTGGTTCATTTCCCCCGACGAGGTCTCGGCCGCCCTGGAGGCCGAGATGAGCGCGGCCATGATGGCAGCCTCCGGAACGGATCCCGACGCGGCGGAGAGCCGCGCCTCGGCCCAGGCCGACCTCGACGCCTGGGAGGCGGCCCTGAGCGCCGAGCCGGAGCCGGTACCCTCGGTCGAGGAGCCGCGTCCCCGGCCCCGCACGAAGCCGAAGCCCATCAAGGCGAAGGGACGCCGCTTCCCCCTGGCCTCCCCCGGGGCCGCCCTCGGCCTCGCCCTGGTGGCCGGGCTCGGCCTCGCCGTCCTGGGACGCACCGGGGTGGTGCGGGCGATGCCCCAGAGCGCCGGGCTCTATGCCCGCGCCGGCCTGCCCGTGAACCTGCGCGGCCTCGATCTGCGCGATGTGGTGGCTTTTCAGGTTCCGGGCGAGGGGGCGCAGGGCCAGCTCGTCGTCGAGGGCGATCTGGTGGGCGTCGCCGCCGCCGGGGCCGAGGTTCCGCCGATCGAGGTCGAGGTGCGCGACGGGCGGGACCAGCCCCTCTACCGCTGGCAGATCGCGCCCCCGCGCCCCGCCCTGGAGAAGGGCGAGACGGCGCGCTTCCGCGCGAGCCTGTCGGCCCCGCCGGCCCAGGGGCGCTCGGTGCGGGTGCATTTTGCGAACGCGGCGGCCGAGACGCCCGCGAAGGACGATGCCAGCGCGAAACACCCATGATATGGAGCGTGGATGACCAGCACTTCACGACGCGTGCGCGTCCTCTTCGACGAAACCGCTATCGCCCGGCGCACCGAGGAACTCGCGGCCGCCATCGCCGCCGCCAATCCTGAGAACCTCCTCGTGGTGGCGGTGCTCAAGGGCAGCTTCATGTTCGCCGCCGACCTCCTGCGCGCCCTGCACCGGGTCGGGCTGGAGCCGCAGGCCGAGTTCGTCCACCTCTCGAGCTACCGGACCGCCACGGTCTCCTCCGGCCAAGTCGAGATCCTGCGCGACGTGGAGAGCGAGGTGCGCGGGCGCGACGTCCTCCTCATCGACGACATCCTCGAATCCGGTCGCACCATCGTGTTCGCCAAGGACCTGCTGATGGCGCGGGGCGCCAAGCGGGTGCTCACCGCCGTCCTGCTGGAGAAGCCCGGCAAGCGCGCCGTGACGATCGACGCGGATTTCGTCGGCTTCACCTGCCCGGACGTGTTCGTGGTCGGCTACGGCATGGACGTGGCGCATGCCTACCGGCAACTGCCCTTCGTCGGCCTCGTGGACTACGACAGCCGCGAGCCCGACCTGTTCGGCGGCACCTGAGGCCGGCGCGCTCTGTCGCGCGGGCGGGGGAGACGCATTTCCGCCGCGGCTGCGAACAATTCGCGGCAAAACCGGCGCTGTCGGGCCGACTGTGCCCGCCGATCCCTTGACAGGGCGCGCCGGCCCTTGCGTGACTGAACGCCCGGATCCGAGAGAGACACAGACGCGCGATGGCCCGCATCCTCCTGGTGGATGACGAAGAGACGGTGCGGGGCTTCCTCAAGCGGGGCCTCGAGATCGACGGGCATGCCGTGGTCACGGCCAGCGACGGCAGCGACGGGCTCGACCGGCTGACCGAAGCGGACGGCGCGTTCGACCTGATGCTCACCGACATCCGCATGCCGCTGATGGACGGCATCGCCCTGGCGCTGGCGGCCAAGCGCGACTTCCCCAACCTCACCATCCTGCTGATGACGGGCTTCGCTGACCAGCGCGAGCGGGCCCGCGGCCTCGACGCCATCGTCACCGACGTGCTGACGAAGCCCTTCTCCCTGGCCGACCTGCGCTCCACGGTGAACCGGGCGCTGGCGGCCTGAGGCGGGCGGCAGCCGCCGCCCCCCGGAACCCTCAACGCGTCGGAGGCCCGCGCATGCCCCCCCATCCCGACATCCTCTCGACCGTGGGCGACACGCCGCTGATCCGGCTCGCGCGCGCCTCCGCGGAGACCGGCTGCACGATCCTGGGCAAGGCCGAGTTCCTGAATCCGGGCCTGTCGGTGAAGGACCGGGCCGCACTCTTCATGGTGCGCGAGGCCGAGGCGCGGGGCGCCATCCGCCCCGGCGGCACCATCGTGGAGGGCACGGCGGGCAACACCGGCATCGGGCTGGCGCTCGTGGCCGCGGTGCGGGGCTACCGCACGGTGATCGTCATCCCGGAGACCCAATCCGCCGAGAAGAAGGAGACCCTGCGGCTCGCCGGCGCCCGTCTTGTCGAGGTGCCGGCGGTGCCGTTCGCCAACCCGAACAACTACGTCCACGCCGCCCGCAGGCTGGCCGGGCGCCTCGCCGAGAGCGAGCCGGGGGGCGCCTTCTTCGCCGACCAGTTCGACAACGTCGCCAACCGCCAGGCGCACGTGGAGACCACCGGGCCGGAGATCCTCGCCGCCACGGAGGGCCGGGTCGACGGTTTCATCTGCGCGGCGGGCACCGGGGGCACCCTCGCGGGCACCGCGCAGGCGCTGCGCGCCGCCAAGCCCAACGTGCGGATCGGTCTCGCCGATCCGGAAGGGTCGGCTCTGTACGCCCACTACACCACCGGCACCCTCAAGGCCGAGGGCTCCTCGATCACGGAGGGGATCGGCCAGGGCCGGATCACCGGGAACCTCGCGGGCTTCACGCCGGATCACGCCTACCGCATCCCGGACGCCGAGGCCCTCGCCATCGTCTTCCGCCTCATGCGCGAGGAGGGCCTGAGCCTCGGTGGCTCGTCGGGGATCAACGTCGCCGGCGCGATCCGGCTGGCCCGGGAACTCGGACCCGGCCACACCATCGTGACGATCCTGTGCGACGGCGCCGCGCGCTACGCCTCGAAGCTGTTCAACCCCGCTTTCCTGGCGGAGCGCGGCCTGCCGGTGCCGGATTGGCTCGGCCCTGCCACCGACCCGCTGCCGGACTGGCGGGCCTGATCAGGCCCAGAAAAACCGGCTTCGCAAGAAAGATGAAACGACAGGGATTATGCCGCACGGATCGTTGAACGGAATCGCCGCGACGACGTTTGTACGGTCAAGCTCAAGCAATTCCGGTTGGGCGCATGACGGAGTTCCCATCCATGACCCTGACCACCATCCTGCTCATCGTCCTGATCCTGATCGTTCTCGGCGGTGGAAACTTCCTCGGCGGCGGGGCTTATCGTGGTCCGAGCTTCGGCATCGGCGGTCTGCTCGTGATCATCCTGATCGTGCTGCTCCTCACCGGGCGAATCTGAGCGCGCCTCAGGGCTGGCACGTGACGGCGACGACCGCGCCCGAGAGGGACGCGGCGGCCCCGCCGAGCGTGCCGGCGCCGGTCTTCGGCGCGGCCGCCGGCGGTGTCAGTCCCGCCTGGCCCAGGAAGGCCGCGACCGTGCCGGCGGGGACGAGCGCGTAGCTCGCCGGCGGCACGACGCCCGCGACGAGGCGCGGCGCCGCCGGAAAGGCCGCGACGAGGCCCGCCAGGGAACCTGACCGGTCGAGGACCGGGGCGCCCCCGGCTCCGGGTTGCAGCGGCGCCGTGATCCGCGCGCCCGCCGCGCCCGCCTCCGCCGGGGCAACCGCGACGCCCTCCGCCTCCGCGCCCAGAACCACCAGCCCTTCGCCCGCCGCGAGCGCGCCTGCGCGCAGGGCCGGAAGCACCGGTGTACGGCCCGCGAGCGATGCGCTCTCCAGCAGCACCAGATCCGTCCCGGCGCCGGGGACCACCCGCGCCGGCAACCCCGCGACGGCGGGCGAGCGGCAGCCGGCGAGGGCCGCCGCACCCGTGAGCACCCGCCCCGGCGCAACGACGAGCCCGGTGGCGATGGGGGCTGCCCTGCGCACGGGGGCCGGCAGCGGAGCCGGTGCGGACAGCGCACCGGGCGCCGGAGCCGCCGCCACCGGACCCGAAGCGGCTGCGGGCACGGCGTCGGGAAAGGGCACGAAGCTGTTGGCGATGGCGATGGCGAGCCGGTCGACCTCGCCCGCCAGCGCCTTGTCGTAGCCCAGGGTGATGCCGCGCAGGCCGGCCGCCCCGGCGGCGTAGCGGATGTAGGATTTGCCCGTGGGGGTTTCGGCCGTGACGACGAGGAAGTCGGGCCGCAGCAGCTTGTAGGTCACCCGCCGCTCCGGGCTCGGCCCGGTCACGCGGGCGAACACCGCCTCGAGCCCGGTCTCGCCGGGCGCAAAGGACTTGGTTTCGAGGGTGATGCGCCCGTCCGCGCTCTGCCAGCGGGTGCCGCCGGGCTGCGCGGTCCGCTTGGGCAGGATTCGCTCGGGCACGCCCAGCACCGCGCCGCTGGTCGCGTCCGGCTTCACCGTGAAGCCCGCGGCCTTGCGCGCTGCGGCGCCCTCCTGAAGCAGGGCGGCGCGGGCCGCCGCGTCGGGCATTCCGCCCGTTCCCTTTCGCGCCGCATAGGCCTGCAGCGCCTCGTAGCTGCGCCGCCCGAACGCGCCGCTGACCACGCTGTTGTACTCTCCGGTCCAGACCAGGGCCTCCTGGAGGCCCTTGCGCTCGGCCTCCGGCAGGGCCTCGAACGCGGCCCGGGCCGCCTCGAAGGCCGGATCGGGCGCCGCCGGCTTCGGCTTGACGGGTGCCGCCTTGGCGGGGGCCGGTGCGGGCGGCGTCTGCGCGGCGGCGGTCCCTGAAAGGGCCCCGATCACGAGTCCGGCCATGCCCCGGATGGTTCGCCCGCGTCGCGTCATGGTCGAATCGCGCCCCCTGCGAGATCCCGTCCGGTGTGGCAGAGCCCGGGCCCGAATTCTAGAGTGCATTCCGACGAGGCGGAAACCGGTTCGTCGCCAAAAGGCACGGCAAGACAAATGCCTAGCGCCCCGGGCTTGATTCGGTCGGGTCGGCGGCTCCAGGGCGTTGCGGGCCGAGCCCGAAGTGGTACGATTCCGTCCGGTGCCGGCACGATGCGTCGGCATCCGAGCGGCGGGGTGGAAACATGTCGGGATCGACCAGAGGCGGATCCTGGGCCGCGCCCCTCCTGTGCGCGCTGGCCTTCTCCGGGCTGACGGCGCTGCCCGGCAACGCCCAGTCCCTGGCCCAGTCACAGACCCAACCCCCCAATCCGGCCCTGGCCGCGCGGGCGCTGGCCAAGGTCATGCCGAAGGCGGCCCCCAAGACGTTCCTGCGCGAGGATCTCGCCAGCGACGGCGTGCGCCTCGAAGCGAGCCTGAAGAGCGAGGCGGGGACGGGGGCCACCAAGCCGGCCGGCAAGGCGCGGGCCGAGGGCGAGGCCCTGCTGGAGGCCGAGAAGCCGGCCGAGGCCCTGAAGCCGCTCGGTCTCGCGGTGGTGGCCGAGCCCGGCGACCCCGCGAACTGGCTCGCCTATGCGCGCGCGGCCAGCGCGGTCGGCAACGACAACCAGACCGGCGATTACGCCAGCCGGCTGCGCCTGCGCCGCAACGCGCGGGCCGCCGCCTATCAGGGCTACCTGCGCGCCGGCAACGCGGCGGCGGAGGCCGAGGCACTGGCCGGCCTCGGCGCGGTCCAGGCCGCCGAATCCGAGTGGCGCCCGGCGCTGGAGGCCTATCGCGCCAGCCTCGCCCTCTCCGACGACGCGGAGGTGCGCGAGACCTACGAATCCCTACGGGCCGAGCACGGCTTCCGCATCCTCAACTACACCGTCGATTCGGATGCCGCGGCGCCCCGCATCTGCTTCCAGTTCTCCGAAGGGGTGGCGGCCAAGACCGATTTCACGCCCTACATCGCGGTCTCGGGCGCGGCCAACGCCGCCGTCACCGCCACGGGCCAGCAGGTCTGCGTCGACGGCCTCAAGCACGGCGAGCGCTACGCCTTCGTGGTGCGCTCCGGCCTGCCCTCGGCGGCGGGCGAAGGGCTCCTCAAAGCGGCGGATTACGAGGTCTATGTCCGGGACCGCTCGCCCCAGGTCCGCTTCACCGGGCGCAACTACGTCCTGCCCCGCACCGGCCAAGCCGGCGTGCCCCTGGTCTCGGTGAACGCGGCCCGGATCGACGTGGAGGTCCTGCGGGTCGGCGACCGCGGCCTGCTGCCCTCGCTGCGGGCCGAGGACTTCCTGTCCCAGCTCAACGGCGCCACGGCGCGGACCATCGCCGACCAGAAGGGCCAGCGCGTCTGGAAGGGCGTGCTCGACACCGCCAAGGCCGAGCTGAACCAGGAGGCCGTCACCGCCTTCCCGGTACTCCAGGCCGTCGGCAAGCTGGAGCCCGGCATCTACATCATGCTGGCCCAGGCCAGCGGAGCCGCCTCCTCCACCGACGAGGAGGGCGGCTACGAGCAACAGGCCACGCAGTGGTTCGTGGTCTCGGATCTCGGGCTCACCGCCTTCAAGGGCCGCGACGGCGTCCATGTCTTCGCCCGCTCGCTCGCCTCCGCCGAGACCGTGTCCGGCGCCGAGATCCGGCTGGTGGCGCGCAACAACGAGGTGCTGGCCACCGCCAGGACCGACGGCCAGGGCCACGCCGCCTTCGCGCCGGGCCTCGCGCGCGGGGAAGGGGGCATCGCGCCCGGCCTCGTGGTGGCGCAGATCGGCGACGATTACGGCTTCCTCGACCTCGGCCAATCGGCCTTCGACCTCACCGATCGCGGCGTGAAGGGCCGGCCGCAGCCGGGGGCCGTCGAGGCCTACGTGTTTCCCGAGCGCGGGGTCTACCGTTCGGGCGAGACCGTGCACCTCACCGGGCTCTTGCGCGACGCGCAAGGGGTCGCGGTGCCCGAGATCCCGCTGACCCTGGTGGTCAAGCGCCCGGACGGCGTCGAGTACCGCCGCGCTCAGGTCGCGGATGCGGGCCTCGGCGGGCGGGCACTCGCGCTGCCGCTGATGCCGGGCGCGCCGCACGGCACCTGGCGGGTGGCGGCCTTCACCGACCCGAAGGCGCCGGCCATCGGCGAGGCGAGCTTCCTCGTGGAGGATTACGTCCCCGAGCGCCTGGAGGTGACGCTGTCGAGCGCGGCGCCGACCCTGACGAAGGGCGCGCCCGCCACCATCGACGTGGCCGCGCGCTACCTCTACGGCGCGCCGGGCGCCGGCCTCGAGGTCTCCGGCACCGTGCTGGTGCAGCAATCGGCCGGCAACGGCATCAAGGGCCTCGACGGCTTCTCGGTCGGCCTCGACGACGAGCGCGTGGAGGCATCCTCCACCGAGATCGAGGCCCGCGCCACCACCGACGCCACCGGCAAGGCCCGGCTGGTGGTGCCGGTGCAGGCCCTCGCCGCCCCGCGCCCCGTCGAGGCGAAGATCACCCTGCAGGTGGGCGAGCCGGGCGGGCGTGCCTTAAGCCGCAGTCTCACGCTGCCGATCCTGCCCGAAGGACCGGTCCTCGCCATCCGCAAGACTTTCGGCGGCGACATCCAGGAAGGCGGCGTCGCGGGCTTCGACGTGGTCATGGCCGCCCCCGACGGGCAGCGCCTCGCGCAGGGCAACGTCGCCTGGACGCTCCAGCGCGTGGAGAAGACCTATCAATGGTACCGCGAGGGTGGGCGCTGGTCCTACGAGCCCGTAACGAGTACCCGGCGCATCGCCGACGGCCGCCTCGACCTGACGCCGGACGCGCCGGGCCGCGTCAGCGCCACGGTGAGCTACGGCACCTACCGGCTGGAGGCGAGCGTGCCGGGCCGCCCGGCGGCCACCGCGAGCGTGACTTTCACGGTGGGCTGGAGCGGCGGTGAGACGGCGGACGTGCCGGACCTCCTGGACCTGCGCCTCGACAAGGCGGCCTACGCCGCCGGTGAGATGCTTCACGCCCGCCTGCAGCCGAAGTTCAAGGGACAGGCGACGCTCGCCGTGGTCAGCGACAAGCTGCACGCGCTCCTCACCGTCGACGTGCCGGCCGCCGGCACCACCGTGGACATTCCGGTGAAGGCCGAGTGGGGGTCGGGCGCCTACCTCGTCGCCACCGCCTACCGGCCCCTCGACCAGGCGGCCAAGCGCCTGCCGGGCCGGGCGCTGGGCGTGGCCTGGTTCGGGGTCGACCGGGACAGCCGCACCCTCGGCGTCACCCTCGACGCGCCGGCCAAGGTCCGCCCGCGCGAGACCCTCACCCTGCCGATCCAGCTCGCCGGCCTTCAATCCGGCGAGGAGGCCCGGGTCAGCGTGGCGCTGGTGGATGTCGGCATCCTGAATCTCACCCGCTACGAGGCGCCGAACCCGCTCAGTTACTTCTTCGGCCAGAAGGCGCTGGGCCCCGAGATCCGCGACCTCTACGGATACCTCATCGACGGCATGCAGGGGACGCTCGGCGCCATCCGCTCCGGCGGTGACGGCGGGGCGGCGGAACTGGCCGATTCGCCCCCGACCCAGGCGCCGCTGGCGCTCTATTCCGGGCCGATCACCGTCGGCCCCGAGGGCAACGCGAGCGTCAGCTTCCCCCTGCCGGCCTTCAACGGCACCGGCCGGGTGATGGTCACCGCTTGGAGCCGCGCGAAGGTGGGCGCGGCCCAGGCCGACGTGATCATCCGCGATCCCGTCGTGCTCACCGGCACCCTGCCGCGCTTCCTCAACGTCGGCGACCGCTCGCGCTTCCACGTCGCCATCGACAACGTCGAGGGGCAGGCCGGCGACTACACCGTGGACCTCGATCTCGCCGGCTCCGTCCTGGTCGGCGCCGAGGCGGTGCACAGCACCCTGCGGCTGGAGGCGGGCGCCAAGGGCGCGCTGGTGATCCCCATCACCGCCGCCGGGCCGGGCCTGTCGCGGATCGACCTGACCCTTCGGGGCCCCGGCCTGCCCGAGGGCGTCGGCCAGAGCTTTGCCCTGAACATCGGCCCCGGCACGGGGGCGCTCGCCCGCCGCTCCGTGCAGACCCTCGAACCCGGCGCCAGCCTGAAGCTCTCGGACGAACTCCTGGCCGACATCCTGCCCGGCACCGGCACGGTCTCGCTCTCGGCCTCGAATCTGGCCGGCATCGACGTGCCGGCCCTGCTCCAGTCCCTCGACCGCTACCCCTACGGCTGTTCCGAGCAGACCGTGAGCCGGGCGATGCCGCTCCTCTACGTCAACCGCCTCGCGGCTCTCGACAAGCTCGGTCTCGATACACAAGCCGACGAGCGCGTGCGCCAGGCGATCGAGCGGGTGCTCGGCCGCCAGAACGGGGCGGGCGATTTCGGGCTCTGGTCCACGGACGGGGCCAGCGACACCTGGCTCAACGCCTACGTCACCGACTTCCTGACCCGGGCCCGCGAGCGCGGCTTTTCCGTGCCCCAGACCGCCTTCGCCAACGCCCTCGACCGCCTGCGCAACGCGGTGGCCAACACCACGGAGGTCGGCGAGGGCGGCATGGACATCGCCTACGCGGCCTACGTGCTCGCCCGCAACGGCCGGTCCGTGATGGGCGACCTGCGCTACCTCGCCGACACCAAGCTCGCGGCCTTCGCCACGCCGCTCGCGCGGGGACAGATCGCCGCCGCCCTGGCCCTGCTGGGGGATCGCGGCCGGGCCGCCAAGGCTTTCACCGCCGCGATGGCCGGCTTCCGGGAGACGGCCGCGAGCCCGGGCTACCGGCCGGATTACGGCTCGCGCCTGCGCGACGGCGCGGGCCTTCTGGCGCTGGCCGCCGAGACGGGGCTCGCCCGCGACAGCATCCAGCCGCTCGGCGCGCTCATCGCGGCCGAGCGCGCCAGCGGCCGGCCGACCAGCACTCAGGAGGAGGCCTGGATGGTGCTGGCCGCCGAGGGCCTGAGCGCGGATTCCGACGCCCTGCGCTTCACCCTCGACGGCCGCCCCGAGAGCGGCGCCGTGGCGCGCAGCTACCGGGCCGCGGCCCTGGAGGG
>NZ_JAIEOF010000386.1 GCF_019750675.1 Methylobacterium sp. | reverse complement strand
CGGCGCGATCCGGCGGATCGGCGCGATCCGGCGAGCCGCCCGGAGCCCGGCGGCGCGGGGCCGATCACGGTCACGGGCCTCCTGCGCCTGAGCGAACCCGGCGGCGGCTTCCTGCGCAAGAACGATCCGGCCGGCGGGCGCTGGTACTCGCGCGATGTCGTCGCCATCGCCGAGGCGCGCGGCCTCACCCGCGCGGCCCCCTATTTCATCGATGCCGACGCGACGCCCAACCCCGGTGGCTGGCCGGTGGGCGGCCTGACCATCGTGGCCTTTCCCGACAACCACCTCGTCTACGCGATCACCTGGTACGTCCTCGCCCTGATGGTCGCGGGCGCGCTCGTCTACACGCTGGCGGACGCGCGCCGGGCGAGGCGGCGCGCGGCACCGTAGGCGGGCGCGGAAGCGCGGGCTCAGTTCGGCCAGCAGCGACGGCCGTAGGGACCGATGTGATAGCCCGCGGGGCAGGAGCGACCGCGGATGTAGCCGCCCGCCTGCCCGCCCGGGCGGCAATAGCCGTACACGCCGCGATGGGCGTAGGGACCGCAGCCGCCATAGACCTGGATGATCCGCGCGTTCTCCGGACCGTGGGCGAGGGCATCGACCATCGGCAAAGCGGAGGCCGGAGCCGCGAGGCCGGCGAGGACGAGGCTCGGGACGAGAAGCTTCAGCATGAACACGTTCCTTTTCCTGTCAGCAGCGGTCCGATGGGCCGCCGGCCCCGCGCCGCGGCACTTCGGCCGCGACGGGACAGGCACAGGTTCGTCCGCGCATCCTTCCCGGATGTGACGCGGGCGGCGCGCGATGTAACGTTCTGTAACGGAAGGCGTCTTCGGCCGAGGGGACGCCACAGCGCCGACGCCGTCCGATGCGCGATGGCGCGGAGGAATCGCGGGGGTCGGGCCCGCCTTCAGGCCAGGGCCGGCAGCGTCACGACCAGCCGCGCGCCGCCGAGCGAGGCCGCCTCGACCACGATGCCGCCCCCATGCGCCTCCGCGATCTGCCGGGCGATCGCGAGCCCGAGGCCGGTCCCGCCCGTCTGCCGGCTGCGGGAGCGCTCGATGCGGTAGTAGGGACCGAACACCGCCGCGCGCTCGGCTTCCGGAATGCCCGGCCCGTCGTCCTCCACCACGACCTCGCAGACCGGGCCCGCGCGCCGGACCGCGACGCTGACCGTCGAACGGCCGAACTTCACGGCGTTCCCGATGAGGTTGGCGACGACGCGGCGCAGGGCCGTCGCGTCGCCCGCCACCATCGCGTCCGGGACATCCTCGCCGTGAAGGCAAATCGGCACGCCCTGGGCCGCCTGCTCGGCGACCTCGACCGCCACGAGATCCGCAAGGTCCACGGGGACGCGATCCACCTCCACGGCGGTGCCGCGCGCAAAACCGAGGGCGGCGTCGATCAGCGCCGTCATCGCGTCGAGATCCTCGACGAGGCGTTCCCGGCGCTCCGGCTCGGGCACCCCCTCGGCGCGCAGGCGCAGGCGCGTCAGGTAGGTCTTGAGATCGTGCGAGATGGCGCCGATCAGCAGCGAGCGCTCGGAGATCAGGCCGACGATGCGCTCCTGCATGCCCTGCACGGCCAGGGCGAGGCGCCGGATCTCGGGGGCTCCGCGCGCCGCGGCCACCCGCTCCGGCACGCGCCCGTCGAACCGGGAGACGGCCTCCGTGAGGCGGCGCAGGGGCGCGAGCTCATGGCGGGTGCCGAGGAGGACGAGGCCCGCGACGGCCGCCCCCAGCACCGCCACCCAACGGGTGACGGGCTGGCCGAGGAGCCAGGGCATCTGCGACCGGTGCCACTTGACGGCCGAGATGACCAGGACGCGGCCATCGGGCAGCCGGTAGGTCGCCAGGGCCAACCGTCCCTGGGGCCGGCGGAGCCCGTCGCGCGCCACGTCCTCGGGCGTGACGCCCCGCTTGAGCAGGTCGGCATCGGTGAAGGCCTGGATCCGGTCGGCGGGCGCCCCGGTGATCCGGCGCAGGCGCGCCTCGATGCGCGGCTCCCGGATGAGGGCGGCGTCCGCCGGGGCGGCGTCGCCGATCTCGGCCCGCAGGGTCTCGCCGCTCACCGCCCGCAGGATGGCCGGTCGCTGCGCGTCCTCCGCCGCCGCCACGAGGCTCATGATGTTCGCGGCCTGGTCGATGCGCGGATAGGGCGTGTCGTAGCGCCAACCCTCCTGGCGCCGCTGCCAATGGTCGACCGCGCCGATGCCGAGCACGAGCAGGGACAGCGCGCCCAGGAGCAGGAGCATGATCCGGCTGAGCAGGCCGAGCCGACCCATCACGGGGCGAGCGCCGTCACCGGGGCGGCCAGGATGTAGCCCGCGTTGCGCACGGTCTTGAGCAGGGCCGCCGCCGCGCTGCCCGACGCTTCGAGCTTGTGGCGAAGCCGGCTCACCTGCACGTCGATGGTGCGGTCGAAGGCGTCGGCCGTGCGGCCGCGCGTCCAGTCCAGGAGCTGGTCCCGCGAGAGCACCCGCTGCGGCCGCGTCACGAAGCAGTGCAGCAGGTCGTACTCGGCGCTGGTCAGGGGGATCTCGGCGGCGGGCGTGCCCGTGGTGACCCGGCGCGCCGCGGGGTCGATCACGAGGTCGGCCACGCCGAGCCGCGCGGGGGCGTCGGCCGGCTCGGTCGCGCTCCCGCGCGCGCGGCGCAGCACGGCCCGGATGCGGGCCAGGAGTACGCGCGGGTTGAACGGTTTCGAGACGTAGTCGTCGGCCCCCATCTCGAGGCCCAGCACCCGGTCGATGTCCTCGTCCTTGGCCGTCAGCATCACCACCGGCGGCCCGCCCGCCGCGCGCAGGCGCCTGCAGATCGAGAGGCCGTCCTCGCCCGGCAGCATCCAGTCGAGGAGGACGAGGTGAGGGGCCGGGCCGCGGGCGAGGAGCCGGTCGAGGCCCGAGCCCCCGTCCAGGGTCACGACCTTGAATCCCTCGCCCTGCAGATACCCGGCCAGGAGGGCGCGAATGTCGGGATCGTCCTCGACGATCGCGATGGTGGTGTCGTCGATCATGGACCGACCATAGGAACGGCGGCCGTGACCGCAACGCGAAAGCGGCCATCGTCACAAAACGTTACATGGTCCCGAATCTCCGCCCGAAGCCCCGACGCGCCCCCGGGCGAAGCGTCTCATTCGGCGAGCCAGGCACTCGCCCGCGCCACATCCGCCTGCGACAGGCCGTGGCCCGTCGGCAGGGTCTCGTGGCTGACCCGGGCGCCGCCGTCACGCAGACGCTGCGCCAGGGCGGCGGCGTTGGCGGCCGGCACGATCGGATCGGCGGCCCCCGACAGCATGAGCACCGGCCGACCCGCGAGATCGACGGGCGCGGACGCGGTCAGGGGCAGCATCGGCCGCAGCAGCACGGCGCCGGCCAGGACGTCCGGGTGCAGCAGCAGCAGGGCCGCGGCGATGTTGGCGCCGTTCGAGAACCCGACCGCCACGGGTGCGGCGAGCCCATAGGCCGCCCGGGCCTTCGCGACGAAGTCGGCGAGGTCGGCCGCGCGCCGCCGGATATCGGCCTCGTCGAAAACGCCCTCGGCGAGGCGGCGAAAGAAACGCGGCATGCCGTTCTCCAGTACGGGCCCGCGCGGGGCGAGCAGGGCGGCGCCGGGCCCCAGACTCCGCCCGAGGGAGAGGAGGTCGGTCTCGTCGCCGCCGGTGCCGTGGAGCAGAAGCAGGGGCGGCGTTCCGGCCTCGGTTCCGGGCACGAAGCGATGGATGAAGCCGAAGGCGGTGTCGGTCATGGCGGTCTCGTGAAGGGCAGGATGGTTTCGTGAAGGCGAGGATGGTTTCGTGAAGGGCAGGGTGGTTTCGTGAAGGGGAGGGCGGGGCCCACGCCGTTCGGCGCGGGCCCCCGATGCCGCGGACGGCGTCGGGCTCAGGCGACCCTGGGCAGGCGCGCCTCGATCTGCGCCCGGTGGGGCTCGAGGAAAGCCGGCAGCTTGAGATCACGGCCGAGGGCCTCCACCGGTTCGTCCACGCCGAAGCCCGGGACGTCGGTGGCGATCTCGAACAGCACGCCGCCGGGCTCGCGGAAATAGACCGAGCGGAAGTACTGGCGGTCGCGCTGCTCGGTGACGCCGAGCCCGTGCGTGCCCGTGAGCTTGGCCACCATCGCCGCCTGAACGGCGTCGTCCGCCGCCCGGAAGGCGATGTGGTGTACCGAGCCGGCCCCCTGCCGCCCGGGCAGGAATTCGCCGACGGCCCGCAGGGTGACGAAGCCGCCGGCCTCGGCGTCCCCGGCATAGCGGGTCGCGACGCCCTCGCGCCCGGCCTCGGCGAAGCCGAACACGTCCGTGAGGATCGCGGCCGTGGGGCCGGCCTCGCGCACCAGCAGGGTGACGCCGTGGAACCCCCGGATCGCATGCTCGGGCGGGACCGTCCCCCCCGTCCAGGCGAGATCGTCCCCCGGGGCCTCGGTTCCGATGAGCGCGAGCATCATGCCGTCCGGATCCCGGAAGCGCAGAACCGGCTCACCGAAGGCGGGGGCGGGGGCCTCGTGGGTGACGCCCTTCTCGACGAACCGGTGCGTCCACCAGCCGATGGACGAACGCGGCACGCGGAAGGCCGTCTCCTGCGTCTCACCGACTCCCACCCGGCCGGGAGCCGCGTGCGCGATCGGGAAGAACGTCAGGATCGTGCCGGGACGCCCCGTCTCGTCCCCGTAATAGAGATGATAGGTGCCCGGATCGTCGAAGTTCACGGTCTTCTTCACGAGCCGGAGGCCGAGGATCTCGGTGTAGAAGTCGACGTTGCGGCCGGCGGCGCCGGAAAAGGCGGTGACGTGATGGATGCCGTTCTTGGACATGGGACGCTCTCCTGGCAGGCGGCTCCGCGTCGTCTCGACCGTGCCGCGATGTCAGGAAGATGCGATCTCCCGCGTTCCGCGAAAATGGAAACGATGGAAACACATCGTTTCGAATCCGAAGCCTAAGCGATCCACCTGACGGCCCGGCGCACCTCACCGGCGGACCACCGGGCGGTGGGGGGCGCGGGCGCTCGGAGGCGCCCGGACCAACGGCGCGTCAGGCCGCGGTGATGTCGAGTCTCAGCCCGCGTCCGCGCATCACCTTGCCGATCCGTTCGCGCATCCCGGGACAGAGCCGGTCCACCCGCATGTGCAAGGTGTCGCCCGCGGGCGTTCCGGTGACCCACAGCCGATAGTGCAGCCCCTCGTCGCGCAACTGCTCGAGCAGGCGCTCGGAGGCGATGCGGTTGGCCTCATTGTTCTTGGCGATGAGGCTGCCATCCATGATCGTTCCTCTCAGGGTTTGTCTCCGGTGCTCAGACAAGGCAACGCGCGACCGGGGAGTTTCATCCTCCGGCACGATGGCCAAATTCGAGGTCGGACTGCGCACGGCTCCTATGCGGAGGCGGAATGCGAGTCGCGGACCGCGGGGTGGGAGGGCCGCGCACCGGTGATCCGCGACCGCACCGATGACCGGCGAGTCCGCCCCGGTCACCGACACGGCGCGGCGGTCCGACGACCCGGGCCGCCACGCCGTCGCCGAGCCCCTGCCGATTTTTGCCCATGAGGCTGCCGAGGGGGTTGCGTCACCGGGGGCCAAAAGCTAAGACCCGCCTGCCTTTAGGGGCGTCGGAGCGTAGCGCAGCCCGGTTAGCGCACTAGTCTGGGGGACTAGGGGTCGGAGGTTCGAATCCTCTCGCTCCGACCATTCGAAGCCTGCCCCATCGGGGCTTCGAGCATCGCCGCCCCGGAGGCGCGCGGAACTTCATTCCATCGGACCTTTCGAGACTGCCAACGATCTCGCTGGCGTGGGTTGGCGCGATCGCTGTGCGGTTTGTCAGGCGACGCGTAGGGTCTGGATCTCGGCCCGCACGAACCGGGCTGAGCCGCCCGCGCTCCACCGTGGCATGGCGCAGCCCGATGCCTGCGTGATAGACAGCCTCTCGGAATCTCGAGATGCCCGATCACCGGAGATGCGATGCGGGGGATCGATATTCCGGCAGAGCCGATGCTGCGGAAGGGCCAATGCTGCGGAAGGCCGGACGGCAAGCTGGGACGGAGCGGCGGGCGCGGTTCCGCCCCATGCAGTCTTGGTCGACCGTGACACCGCACACCGCGACCGTCTCGTCTTCAACGGGCAAGGAACCCCTGAGCCGATGAACATGTTCGTGCTCGCGTTGATGTTGGGGATCACCCTCGTGTCCGTGGGGCTGTTCACGTACGCGCTGGTGCAAGGCAACGTGCTGATGCTGACTGCGCTGATCGCCATCATCGTGGTCGGCTTCTATCCATGGCACCACAGAAAGTAGCGTGCAGCCGACCTCATGACTGGTGGAAATAGCCGCCCGGTCAAATATTGCCTCGGGACGACGGCGTGACCACGTCGCGCTGGACGAAAATTCTGCGACCGTCTACATCCGCGAATTCTATGCTGCGGCATCCACGCGAAGCCTTCCGACGGTGCAACGAGCCGCCTCACGATGTTGAATCTGCAGTTTCTAAGGTATCCGTTCCTGTTCGGCGTGCCTGTCATGAAAGACTTGGCCGGACTGCGCGGCCTGTTCACGCGGCCCTACCAGAACTGGCAACCGGGCACGCCGGTCGTGGGGCATATGCTCAGTCGCGATCCGATCATCTTCTGCTGTCAGCCGCAGCCTTGGCCATTCGGCGCTGCCGATTACTTCGCGCGCCGGTTCGCGGACAAACCCCTGGTGTTCCTGGTGCCCATCACCATGAGCCTCGAGCGCCGGATCTTCGCCTTGTCCCTCGCCGTGCAGCATCGCCGCTTCGAAAAGCGGTATCCGCATGCGCGCATGATCATGTTGGCGAACACCCGGGATGAGGAACGGATTCTCCGTGGTCTCGGGGTCGCGGCGCAATTCGCGCCACAGAACATGTTCGTCAACGAGACCATGTATCACCCGCTGCCGGGTCGCGAGCGGACGTTCGATGCGATCTACAATGCGCAGCTCGCACCCTTCAAGCGGCATGATCTGGCCCGGCTCGTGCCGAGCTGTGCTTACGTGACGAAGATGTTCAGCCACTGGCCCGCACAACTCAAGCGTCAGCAACTCGACAAGTTCGTCCGCACGATGCCGCGTGGACACGCCATTCTGAACGACGTCGTCCCTGACGGCATCGTTCTGATGAGCCACGTCGCGGTCAACGAGGCCATGGCCTCGGCGCATGTGGGCCTCTGCCTCTCGAAGCTCGAAGGCGCCATGTATGCGAGCATCGAGTACCTGCTCGCCGGGTTGCCGGTCGTCTCCACCCGCAGCCGCGGGGGACGCGATACCTTTTTCCATCCGGACACCACGCTGATCGTTGACGACGATCCCCGCGCCGTGCGGGACGGGGTGGCGGCCATGAAGAGCCGCAACATTCCACCGGACTACGTCAGGGCCACCACGATGAAGCTGGTGGCCGAGGAACGCACGCGCTTCAACGCCTTCATCTCCGGGTTGAGAAACGGTCATGGCGTCGATGTCGAGACCGGCTGGTCGTTCGATTATTACCACAAGCTCGCGCGATCCTCGGTGCTGTCCGATTTCGAAGCGCAGCTCGCGGCCGGCGCCTGACGGCCGCCGCGCGCCGATGGCCCGATTCCGAGGACGGCGCTGAGGGCCCCCGGTTCGGGGCACAGCCGAGGGCGGCACGGGTTCCGGCGCCGGGAACGGTACGTGCGCCCCCGCACAAGCTTGTGGGGGCGAGCCGCCGTGACGGCTGGCCTCGATGCGCAACATCTCCAAATGACGGTGTCGACGGGCCGGGCCACGTGCCGGGCGCCGTCCGTTTGTCCTTGAAACAACGTGAGTCTCCCACATGCCCACCTTGTCCGATCCGATCCGCATCGGCGCGATCGACGCCAAGAACCGTGTCTTCATGGCGCCGCTCACCCGGGGCCGCGCCACCGCCCAGCACGTGCCGACCCCGATCATGGTGGACTATTACCGCCAGCGTGCCAGCGCCGGCCTCATCCTGACGGAGGCCACCGGAATCTCGCAGGAGGGTCTGGGATGGCCCTTCGCGCCGGGCATCTGGTCGGACGAGCAGGTCGAGGCCTGGAAGCCGATCGTCCGGGCCGTGCACGAGGCGGGCGGCAAGATCGTCTGCCAGCTCTGGCACATGGGCCGCATCGTCCACCCCGACTTCCTCGGGGGCGCCAAGCCAGTCTCGGCCTCGGCCACCACGGCGCCGGACGCCGCCCACACCTACGAGGGCAAGAAGCCCTACGCGGAAGCCCGGCCGCTGTCCGTCGACGAGATTCCGCGGCTGCTGGCCGATTATGACCGCGCCGCCCGCAACGCCATCGCGGCCGGGTTCGACGGCGTGCAGATCCACGCGGCGAACGGCTACCTCATCGACCAGTTTCTGCGCGACGGCTCGAATTTCCGGACCGACGCCTATGGCGGCTCCGTCGAGAACCGCATCCGCCTGCTCACGGAGGTGACCCGGACGGTGGCCGACGCCGTCGGCCGGGACCGCACGGGCGTGCGCCTGTCGCCGAACGGGGCGATCCAGGGCGTCGACGATTCGAACCCCGAGGCCCTGTTCGGTGCCGCGGCGGCCGCCCTCTCGAAGATCGGCATCGCCTTCCTCGAGCTGCGCGAACCGGGCCCGAACGGCACCTTCGGCACCGCCAACCATCCGCCGATCGCCCCGACGATGAAGGCGGCGTTCGACGGCCCCCTCATCCTGAACTCGGATTACGACGGCCCGCGCGCGCAGGCGGCCCTGGACGAGGGGAAGGCGGACGCCATCGCGTTCGGACGCCCGTTCATCGCGAACCCGGACCTGCCCGAGCGCCTGGCCAAGCACGCGCCCCTGAACAAGGACGAGGCGAAGACCTGGTACAGCCAGGGACCCGAGGGCTACGTCGACTATCCCACCCTCGGCGAGGCCAAGGCTGCGTGAGGACGGCGTGAGCATCGGCCGCCCCCCGGCGCCTCGGCATCGGAGGGCGGCCTGACGCGCGCGAATGTGGCGATGACGTTCATCATACGTCACGATTGCGCGTTCCGGCGCTACCGCAGGTGACGGTGAGCACCTATGTGTGAGGATCGGCGGGGATCACGACGTTTGCCTTCGACCTTCACCTGCTCAGTCGCGACCACCGGATGGACCGAGGCGGAGCGGTTGGCGGAGCTGCATAGCCTCGGCCTGGAATCGGACGGGGGCGGCGCTCGCTACGACGACCTGACGCGCATCGCCGCCCTGGTCTGCGGGGCCCCGATCGCCCTGGTGAGTCTGGTCGAGCAGGACCGGCAATGGTTCCGCTCCCGCGTCGGGTTCGAATTGCCCGAGACGCCGCGTGGGATGTCGATCTGCTCGCACGCGATCGAAGCCGAGGAACTCCTCGTCATCCCGGACCTGACCGAGGATCCCCGCACCCGCGACAACCCCCTCGTGACCGGCGAGCGGCGCCTGCGCTTCTACGCCGGGGCCGTCGTCCGCGCCCCCTCCGGGATGCCGCTCGGGACCCTCTGCGTCCTCGACCGGGTGGCGCGTCCGGATGGGCTGACCGCCGTTCAGACCGAGACCCTGGAGGCGCTCGCCCGCCAGGTCTCGACGCTGATCGAGTTGACCCGGACCCGGGGCGAGGTCGATGCCCGCGAGGCGGACCTGGCGGCGAGCGAGCGCCGCTTCCGGGTGATGACCGCGGCCATGCCCCAGATGGTCTGGACCACGCTGCCGGACGGCTACCACGACTTCTACAACGACCGCTGGTACGCGTTCACCGGGGCTCCGTACGGATCCACGGACGGCGAGGGCTGGAACGACATGTTCCATCCCGAGGACCAGGAGCGGGCCTGGACCCGCTGGCGGCACAGCCTCGCCACCGGCGAGCCCTACGAGGTGGAGTACCGCCTGCGCCACCATTCCGGTGCCTATCGCTGGACCCTCGGCCGCGCGATGCCGCTCTACGATGCGGACGGGCGGATCGAGCGCTGGTTCGGCACCTGCACGGACATCGAGGATCTGAAGCGCGCCGAGGCCGAGGCGCGCAAGCTCGCCGCCATCGTCGAGCAATCCCAGGACTTCATCGGCATGGCCGACCGGGCGGGCTTCGTCCAGCACGTCAACGAGGCCGGGCGCCGCCTCGTCGGGCTGCCCGACATCACGGCGGTCGCCGGCACCCACGTCACCGACTATTTCATGCCCGAGAGCCAGGCGGTGGTCAGCGGGACGGTGCTTCCGGCGGTGGAGCGGCAGGGCTGGTGGGAGGGGGAACTCGCCTTCCGCCACTTCGCGACGGGGGAGGGGATCGCGGTCCTCTACAACATCTTCCCGGTGCGCGACGCGGAGGGCACCTTCGTGGGCTACGCCACGGTGACCCGCGACCTGCGCGAGCGCAAACGCGCGGAGGAGGCACGCGACCTCCTGATCAAGGAGTTGTCCCACCGCATCAAGAACATCTTCGCGGTGGTGGGCGGCATCGCGGGCCTCTCGGCGCGCACCGATCCGGCGGCCCGCCCCTTCGTCACCGCCTTCCGCGAGCGGCTGGGGGCCCTGGCGCAGGCCCATGAATACGTGCGGCCGCATTCGCCCGCGAGCGCACCGGCGGTGAAGGGCCAGACACTGTTCGGCCTCATGCGGCTGATCATGGCCGCCTACACCCAGGATGGCCGCGAGCGCATCGTGATCTCGGGCGACGACGTCGCCGTCGGCGAGCGCACCGCGACGGCGCTTGCCCTGATCATGCACGAGCAGGCCACCAACGCGATGAAGTATGGCGGCCTCTCCACGGAGGCCGGCAGCGTGCTGCTGACCGGTCGCCGGGAAGGGTCGACCTACACCCTGACCTGGGCCGAGCGCGGCGGCCCGACCGTCGCGGGCCCGCCGACCCGGCAGGGCTTCGGCACGGTGCTGGCCCAGCGCAGCGTGGCCGGCCAGCTCGACGGTACCCTGGAGCAGGATTGGGCGCCGGGTGGCTTGGTGATGCGCCTCGTCGTGCCCGTGGACAACCTCGGCTCTTGATCCAGCCTCGGTACCGGCTCGTCGCCTTCGACTTCGACGGCACCCTCGCCGACAGTTTTCCCTGGTTCACCTCCGTCATCAACGACGTGGCGGACCGGTACCGCTTCCGCCGCATCGCCGCGCACGAGACGCACGCCCTGCGCGGGATGGATGCCCGCGGGATCGTCCGCCACCTCGGCATACCGGCCTGGAAGCTGCCCTTCATCACCCGGCACATGCACCGGCTGGCGACGCGGGACATCGCCGCGATCCCGCCCTTTCCCGGCATCCCCGCGATGCTGGCGGACCTCGACGCCGCCGGCCTTCGCCTCGCGATCCTCAGTTCGAACCGCGAATCGAACATCCGACGAGCCCTGGGGCCGGTGTCGGCCGGACGCTTTCACACCTATGCCTGCGGGGCTTCGCTGTTCGGCAAGGGCAAGCGCCTGCGCGCGTTGATCCGGGGAGCCGGCCTTGCAGCGTCCGAGGTGCTCTATGTCGGAGACGAAATTCGCGACCACGCGGCAGCGACCGAGGCGGGCTGCGATTTCGCTGCCGTGGCGTGGGGTTACACCCGCGCGGACGCCCTGGCGGCAGGCCGGCCCGCCTGGCTGTTCCGGGCGCCCGAGGAAATCGCGCAGACCCTGGCACCCCGTGGTGACGGTGCCACAGCCGGCAAGGAACCGCGCGCGGACACCCCGTGACGTCTTGCCGGATCGGTCCCGCCGGCGGCACGTTGCCCGCCGACGTCGGCCAAGCCGGGTTCGAGGGGTCCCTGCCATGGACAAGTTGCTTTCGTCGAGCGCCGGCGGCGCCGTAGGCTCACCGGACCGGGGCACGGCCGCGCGGCGGTCGCTGCGCGCCGTGCGGTCCCATCCGCTGGTAGCGAGCCTCGCGGGCGGACTCCAGGCGACCTACGCGGCCCAGCCCGAGGAGGCGGTGACGGAGCACTTCGCGAGCCTGCTCGCCCGCTTGGACCGCGGCAACGCCGGGGCGCGCTAGCCCCTCAGGAACGCGGGCGTCCGCGGCGGCTCCGGGCCACCGCCCGGCGCAGGACCCGCGAGAGTTGCTCCACCGAATAGGGCTTGTGCAGCAATTCGAAGCCGTGGCTGCCCTCCTCGGCCAGCACATGGCTGTAGCCGGACGCCAGCACCACCGGCAGGTCGGGGCGCCGCTTGGCGATCTCCTTGGCGAGCTCGATCCCGTTCATGCCCGGCATGACCACGTCCGAGAACACCACCTCGAACCGGTAGGGAATCTTCTCGATCTGGCGCAGGGCATCGGCCGCGTTGGTGGCCCAGACCGTGTGGTAGCCGAGTTCCGCCAGGGTCTGGGTGGCGAAGCCGCCGACCTCCGGGTTGTCCTCGACCACCAACACGCAGGTGCCGTGGCCGTCCGTGAGCGGCTCGGCCTCCTCCGGCACCGGCTCGGCCGTAACCGCGTCCGCGATGCGCGGCAGGTAGAGGGTGAAAGTGGCGCCCCGGCCGGGCACGCTCTCCGCGAGGACCTCGCCGCCCGATTGCTTGGCGAACCCGAAGACCTGGCTGAGGCCGAGGCCCGTGCCCTGGCCGACGCCCTTGGTGGTGTAGAACGGCTCGAAGATCCGGTGCAGCGCCTCCGGCGCGATGCCGCCGCCGGTATCCGTGAGCGACACCGCCACGAAAGCGCCCATGCCGATCCCGAGGGGCGGGATGCCCTCCACCGGCCGGACCCGGATCGTCAGCCGCCCGTGGCCATCCATGGCATCGCGCGCGTTCACCGCCATGTTGACGAGGGCCGTGTCGAACTGGCTCGGGTCGGCGTGGACATAGGCGGGGGCGTCGGGAACCTCCAGCACGATCTCGATGCGGGCGCCCGTGAGGGTTCCCACCATCTCGCTGATCGCCGTGACGCTGGTGGTGGCGTTGAAGATCTCGGGCTTGAGAGCCTGGCGGCGGGCGAAGGCGAGGAGCTGGCCGGTGAGCTTGGCCGCCCGGGCCACCGTGTCGGAAATCGCGTCGACGTAGCGCGCGCGCCGTTCCTCGGGGAGGCCCGGCCGCTTCAGGAGGTCGGTGGACGATTTGATCACGGTCAGCAGATTGTTGAAGTCGTGCGCGACGCCGCCGGTAAGCTGACCCACGGCCTCCATCTTCTGCGCCTGCCGCAGGGCCTCCTGCGCCTGGTCGAGCGCGGCCTCCCGCGCCTTGTCCTCGGTGATGTCGCGCCCGCTGCAATAGGCGCGGCCGCCCTCCGGTACGGCCGTCCAGGAGATCCAGCGATAGCGGCCGTCGCGGGTGCGGTAGCGGTTCTCGAAACGGAACACCGGCATGTTCGCGCGCAGCGCGTCGATGGCCTCCCGGCTCCGGCCCGCATCGTCGGGATGGATGAGTTCGAGCACGGAACGGCCCGCCACCTCCGATTCCGTCCAGCCGAGGATGATCTCCCAGGCGGGGTTCAGGCGCTCGAAGTAGCCGTCCGGATGGAACACGCCGAGGAGGTCGGGGCTGACCTGCCAGGTCAGACCGCGCTCGTGCGAGCGCAGGATGACCTGGCGCTCGAGGTCGGCGTTGAGGAAGCGCAGCTCCGCCTCGTTCCGGCGCAGGGCGATCTCCGCGAGGGCGCGGTCGGTGACGTCGACCCCCTCGACGAAGACACCCGTGACGGTGCCGTCGTCGCCGAAGATCGGCTGGTAGACGAAGTCGAGGTAACGCTCGCTCTCCGGGCCGCCCGCCTCGACCTGCAGGGTGATCGGCGAAGCGGTGGCGGTGAAGGCCTCGCCGCTTCGGTAGACGGTGTCGAGGAGGTCGAGGTAGCCCTGCGCGGCCGCGTCCGGCAGGGCCTCGGCCACCGTCCGACCGATCAGGGGGCGGTCGCCGACGAGGCGCAGATAGGCCGGGTTGGCGAGTTCGAAGCGGTGCTGCGGCCCGCGCAGGACCGCCATGAAGCTCGGAGCCTGGGCGAAAAGCTGCTCCAGGCGGCGGCGCTCGGCACTGGCCTCGCGCTCCGCCTGGAGACGCCCCGTGGTCTCAGCGCAGGCGCAGAACATGCCGGCGACCCGGCCGCCATCGTCGCGGACCGGCGTGTAGCCGAACGAGAAGTACGTCTCCTCCGGGTAGCCGTTGCGGTGCATGATGAAGGCGATGCCGTCCATATGCGTCGCCTCGCCCGCATAGGCCCGGGCCAGGATCGGCTCCACCTGATCCCAGATGTCGTGCCAGAGGTCGCGGAAGGAACCGCCGAGGGCGTCGGGGTGGCGCGCCCCGCACATGGCCGCATACCCGTCGTTGTAGAGGGTGACGTAGTCGGGCCCCCAGACGATCAGCATCGGCTGCTGCGAGCCCAGCATGACGCCGACGAGGGTCTTCAGGGCCTGGGGCCAGTCCGCCGGGGGGCCGAGGGGCGAGGCGGACCAGTCGAAGGCGCGCAGCAGCGCTCCGGTCTCACCGCCCTCGATCAGGAATCCATCGCGCGACGGCATCGACGAGCATCCTGCACGGGCTTGGGCGCCGGGGCCTGCGCCGCGCCGCGCCATCCCCGGCCTGCCGCGCGCTTCGTGAAGACGGACCTCCACGCCGGGCGGCCCTCGGACGGCCCGGGGACGGATCGCCCGGGCGGACCCGCCGGCCTACAGGCCGCGATTGGCGCCCGGAACGACGCTGGTGCCGGAACCGCTGCCGAATGGCTCGTACTTGGTCAGGCCGCGGAAGAGCTGGCTGAGGAAGGCGCGGTCGGCGCCGCTGGTCGGGGTGGTGCGCTCGATGAAGTCGAACACCTTGCCGTCCTGGAGGCCGTAGAGCGCGACCCGTTCGACCTTGAGGGCGGAGGTGAAGTAGACGGCGGTGACCTTCTGGTCCTCCACCCGCTCGCCGAGGAACAGGACCGTGCGGCGCGTGTTCTGGCTGATGTAGTACCAGGACTTGTTGCCGACCGTGGAGACGGTGGAGGGCGTGCCCAGGATCTGAAGCACCTGCTCGGCGCTCATGCCGGGCTTCACCGTGGCCAGCGCCGCCTGGTCGATCTGGTAGCCATGGCGAATGTCCTCGCCGATGCAGCCGGACACGCCGGCTCCGATCACGCCGAGGACGGCGAGGCGAGCGAGCGACGATACGAGACGGCGCGACATCGGCCACCCTTGAGCTTGCGAGGAACTGAACGCGTTCATGGCCCCGATCCCCACCCCGGCACCGAGGCCTTCGAAGAATCCCGATGGAGGTTGCACCTTGACCGTTCGCTGCCGTAACGCGGGGTTATGGTTTTGACAAGGCAAGCCCGGCCACAGCCGCCGGCCGACATCCCTCCCTCCACCGCGGCGCGGGGAGGCGGCGCGTGATCGGCGGTCTCCTGGCGCGCCTGCGCACCTGGGGCCGTCCCGGTCCCCGCGAACGGTTGATCGAGACGCTGCACCTGCGCGTCAACGCGGCCGCGCGCCGGCCCGGCCTCTACACCGGGCTCGGGGTGCCCGACACGCTGGAGGGGCGCTTCGAATGCCTGATCCTGCACGTCATCCTGGTGCTGCGGCGCCTCAACCGTCTGCCGGAGCCGGCGGCGGACGTGGCGCAGGATCTCGTGAATTCGGTGTTCCTGCAGCTCGATTCCTCCTTGCGCGAATCCGGCATCGGCGATTTCGGCGTGCCGAAACGCATGAAGAAGCTCGGGGCCGCGTTCTACGGCCGGGCCGAGGGCTACGACGCGGCCCTCGATGCCGGCGATGCCGCCGCACTCCGGGGCGCACTCGCCCGCAACGTCCTCGGGCTCGCCGCGCCGGAAACCGCCGCGCGTCTGACCGCCTACGTCCTGGCCGCCGCCGAAGCCCTCGAGCGGGCCGACCTCGACGACCTCATCGGGGAAGGTCCGCGCTTCCCGGACCCCGAAGCCTTCCTCGCGGATACCCACGCCTTCGCCGCTCCTCTGAACGAGCCAGGCGCAACACCGACACGGACGACACCATGACCCGCCTGGATGAGACCGGCCCGCTCTCGCGGATCGTCAGCGTCGACCGGCTCCGGCGCAGTGACGGACACCTGACCGTGACGGCGAGCCCCGAGGAATGCGCGGCGCTCGCGCGAGACTTCGCGATTCCGGCCATCCGCGATCTCGTCGGCACCTACGAGACCAGCGGCCCGCCCTCGGCCTTCCGGGTGCGCGGCACCGTGAGGGCGACCGTGACGCAGGTCTGCACGGTGAGCCTCGAAGCATTCGATGGGCCGGTCTCCGAACCCGTGGACCTGCTGTTCACCGATACGGACCGGCTCCAGGGCACCGATGCGGAGGACGCCGACGTCCCCGACCCGATCATCGGCGGCAAGATCGACTTCGGCACCATCACGGCGGAATTCCTGGCGCTGGGCCTCGATCCCTATCCGCGCAAGCCGGGGGTCACCTTCGAGCCGCACGTGGAGGACACGGACGAGCCCCCGCTCGCCGCCCTCGGCGCCCTGAAGCCGGCCAACGACTGACGCCGACCGAAGCGATCCGGCGCCGGCTTTGGCCGGCGGGCTCAGATTTCGTTTGCCCACCCGGCCTCAATCGTTATTTTCCGCCGCGCCGGGCACGGGGCCGGCGGTTCCTCCCGCCCCTGCCCATCCGCGGCCCTTCCAGGGAGGGCCGTTCCCACCCGCGACCAGAGGCCACCGGCCACCCGACATGTCCCAGAGAGTGTGCATCTCGCTCGACGCCATGGGCGGCGACCACGGCCCCACGACGGTGGTGCCGGGCGCCGCCATCGCCCGCGAGCGCCATCCCGAGATGACGTTCCTGATGTTCGGGGACGAGGCCATCCTGGCGCCCCTGGTGGCGGCGGAGCCGCGCCTGAAGGGCGCCGTCGAGATCCGTCACACGACGGTGTCGATCGCCATGGACGACAAGCCGAGCCAGGCCGTGCGCTCGGGGCGCGGCAAGTCCTCGATGTGGCGCGCCATCCAGGCGGTGAAGGACGGCGAGGCCGATGCCGCCGTCTCGGCTGGCAACACCGGCGCCCTGATGGCGATGTCGAAGATCTGTCTCAAGACGCTGGCGGGCATCGAGCGCCCGGCCATCGCCTGCCTCTGGCCCACCGTGCGGGGCGAGAGCGTGGTGCTCGATGTCGGCGCCACCATCGGCACCGATGCCGAGCACCTCGTCGAGATGGCGGTGATGGGCGCGGCCATGGCCCGGATCGTGTTCGACATCGACAGGCCGACAGTGGGCCTCCTCAACGTCGGCACGGAGGAGATGAAGGGCAACGAGGCGGTGAAGGAAGCCGCCCGGACCCTGCGGGAGACCGACCTGCCGAACCTCGCCTATCACGGGTTCGTCGAGGGCAACGACCTCGGCAAGGGCACGGTGGACGTCGTGGTCACGGAAGGATTCACCGGCAACATCGCCCTGAAGACCGCGGAGGGGACGGCCAAGCAGATCGGCAGCTACCTGCGCGCCGCCATGAGCCGGACGCTCTCCGCCAAGATCGGCTACTTCTTCGCCCGCCACGCCTTCAAGGCGCTGCGGGAGAAGATGAACCCGAGCCGGGCCAACGGGGGGGTGTTCCTCGGCCTCGAGGGCATCGTGATCAAGAGCCACGGCTCCGAGGATGCGCACGGTTTCGCGGCGGCCGTCGACCTCGCCCACGACATGGCCCGTCACGACCTCATGCGGACCATCCGAGACATGCTCGACCTGACGCCGGCGACCGCCTCGTCGTGAGTGGGGCGGGACGAAAGAAGGACGGCCCCATGACGGTCTTTTCCAAATGACGGTCTTCTCAAATCCGGTGCGGCGCTCGGTCGTGATCGGCTGCGGCTCGGCCCTGCCGGCCCGGTGCGTGACCAACGACGAGCTCAGCCGCACCGTCGACACCTCGGACGACTGGATCGTGCAGCGCACCGGCATCCGCCAGCGCTACCTCGCGGATGCCGGCGAGACGACCTCGGTTCTCGGCGCCCGGGCCGCCCGGGCCGCCCTCGACGCGGCGGGCCTCACCGCCGACGACATCGACCTGATCATCTGCGCGACCTCCACGCCGGACCACACCTTTCCCTCCACCGCCACCGAGATCCAGGCGGCGCTCGGCATGCGCGGGGGCTTCGCCTTCGACGTGCAGGCGGTCTGCGCCGGCTTCGTCTACGCCGTCACCACCGCGGACAAGTTCCTGAGCACGGGAAGCGCCCGGCGCGCCCTCGTCATCGGAGCCGAAACCTTCTCGCGGATCCTCGACTGGGAGGACCGCACCACCTGCGTGCTGTTCGGCGACGGCGCCGGCGCCATCGTGCTGGAGGCGCAGGACGGGGCGGGCACGAGCGCCGACCGCGGCGTGCTCACCGCGAGCCTGCGCTCGGACGGGCGCCACCGCGACAAGCTCTACGTCGACGGAGGCCCGGGCTCGACCGGGACCACGGGCCACCTGCGCATGACCGGCAAGGAGGTGTTCCGCTTCGCGGTCGGCTCCGTGACCGACGTGATCGACGAGGCCTTCCGGGCCACCGGCACCACGGCCGACGACCTCGCCTGGTTCGTGCCACACCAGGCCAACCGCCGGATCATCGAGGCGTCCGCCGACAAGCTCGGTATCGCCCGCGAAAAGGTGGTGCTCACCGTGGACCGGCACGGCAATACCTCGGCGGCCTCGATTCCCCTCGCCCTCGACGTCGCCTGCAAGGACGGGCGCATCCGGGCCGGCGACCTCGTCATGATCGAGGCGATCGGCGGGGGATTCACCTGGGGTGCCGCACTGATCCGCTGGTAGGCCCGGCCGCCTCAAAGGATCCGATCGACGGGGGTGATCCCGTCGGTAATGCCGACGCAGTGTTGACCCCGGCCTGAACGCCGATTAGCGTGCGCGATCATAGAGATACTAAGAAAACTCGAATCGCCTTGGGGAATGTCGCATGACGGGAAAGACGGTCACACGCGCCGATTTGAGCGAGGCCGTCTACCAGCAGGTCGGCCTGTCGCGGACCGAGTCGTCGGCCCTCGTCGAGACCGTGCTCTCCGAGATCTGTGCCTGTCTCGCTAGCGGTGAGACGGTGAAGCTGTCCTCGTTCGGCTCCTTCGTGGTGCGCAGCAAAGGGCGCCGGGTCGGGCGCAACCCGAAGACCGGCGTCGAGGTCGCGATCGAACCGCGCCAGGTCATGGTATTCAAGCCCTCGAACGTGCTGAAGGCGCGGATCAACGGCCTGAACGGCGCCGCCGAACACGACGACGATTGAGGCGCCCGATGTCCCTCGCGATCCGGACCGACGCGGTGACGCCCGACCCGGGCCCAGGGACGGCACCGGCGCGCGACGTGCCGGAGAAGAGCGCGGGTGCCTTTCGCACCATCAAGGAAGCCGCCGACGAGCTCGCCGTGCCCCAGCACGTCCTGCGCTTCTGGGAGACGCGATTCAGCCAGGTCCGCCCCGTCAAGCGTGCCGGAGGGCGGCGCTACTACCGGCCCGAGGACGTCGACCTTCTGAAGGGCATCCGGCACCTGCTGCACGGGCAGGGCTACACGATCAAGGGCGCCCAGCGCGTGCTACGCGAGCGCGGCCTGCGCTTCGTGCAGTCGCTCGGGCGTGGCGAGGTCGAGGTGGCCGCCCCCTCCGCACAGGATGCGGAGAGCGTGGCCGAAGCGCGGCCCGACCCCGAAGTTCGGCACGACGGTGACGCGCCGAGCCTCGCGCCGGAAACCCGGAGCGTGCTGGAAGACGCCCTCGGCGACCTGCGGGCCTGCGCAGCCGCCATCGCGCGCCTGCGCTTGCCGCCGGAGCCGGCCGCCGAAGGCTGAGCGCCACCGGACCGGACTTCGGCGGGGCCGTGACCACTCGACGGGCGCATGCCCCATCCCCACATCCGCCGGACACGGGCCACGTCCGCTCCCCCGGAGCGGGCCGCCCGATGTCACCGGAGTTCGTCCCGCATGTTGCTCGCCCGTCCCGCCACCCTCCTCGCCGCCGGCCTCCTCCTCACGGGGCCGGCCCTGGCCCAGACCACGGTCACGCGCAGCGAGACCGCCGCCAGCGGCAAGAGCGTGCGCCTCGTCATCGTGCCGAACCTGAAGAAGGATTGCTCGACGGGCCCGATGCCCGAGATCCGGGTCAACGGCGCCCCGAAGAACGGCTCGCTCATCACCAAGGTCGGCAAGCTCAAGACCCCGGCCAAGTTCCGCTGCCCCAACAAGGAGGCGGCGGTGCAGGCGGTGTTCTACCAGAGCAAGGACGGCTTCACCGGCAGCGACGAGGTGACGGTGGACGTCAAGGATTCGGACGGCAACGTCCAGACCCAGACCATCAAGATCACGGTCGGCGCGGGCAAGCCGGACGCCAAGCCGGATGCGGCGAAGTCCGGCGCCACCGACCTCTGAGATCCGGACACCGAGCCCCTTCCGCCCCGAGGTCGTGAACCAAAGCGGCGGCGGAAGGGGCGGCAGGGGAGGGCTGCACGGGGAGGGCTGCACGGGGAGGGCTGCCGGCGCCGGGTGTTGCACTGTGGCACGCATCACACGCCCAAATTTCGTCCGCATCGCGCTGCGACAAAACTGGGCCTGTCAGTTGCATCCAAGCCGAGACAGGATGAAGCTGTCGCTGTCGTGAGGGGATCGGAAAGCCTATGCCGTCGACGAACGACCTGTTCCAGAGCTTCGCCCGTGGCTACGAGGCGCGTCGCGATACGGAGATGAGCCTCTCCGAATATCTCGAGGCCTGCCGCGACGAGCCGTTGATGTACGCCTCCGCCGCGGAGCGCATCCTCGAGGCGATCGGCAAACCCGAATTCGTGGACACCGCGAAGGACCCGCGCCTGGGGCGCGTGTTCATGAACCGCACCATCCGGATCTACCCCGCCTTCGCCGAATTCTACGGCATGGAGGAGACGATCGAGCGCATCGTCTCGTTCTTCCGCCACGCGGCGCAGGGGCTGGAGGAGCGCAAGCAGATCCTCTACCTGCTCGGCCCCGTCGGCGGCGGAAAGTCCTCCCTGGCCGAGCGCCTCAAGGCCCTGATGGAGACCCACCCCATCTACGTGCTCAAGGCCGGCAACGAGGTCTCGCCGGTCTTCGAGAGCCCGCTGGGCCTGTTTGACCCCGAGACGATGGGAGCCGAGATCCAGGAGCGCTACGGCATCCCGCGGCGCCGTCTCACCGGGCTGATGAGCCCCTGGGCGCTGAAGCGCCTCGACGAATTCAACGGCGACATCTCGAAGTTCAAGGTCATCAAGGTCCGGCCGTCGCGCCTGCGCCAGATCGCCATCGCCAAGACCGAGCCCGGCGACGAGAACAACCAGGACATCTCCAGCCTCGTCGGAAAAGTCGACATCCGGCGCCTGGAAACCCTCTCCCAGGCGGACCCCGACGCCTATTCCTACTCGGGCGGCCTCAACCGGGCGAACCAGGGCGTCCTCGAATTCGTCGAGATGTTCAAGGCGCCGATCAAGATGCTGCACCCCCTGCTCACCGCGACGCAGGAGGGCAACTACGTCGGCACCGAGAACATCGGCGCGATTCCCTTCACGGGCGTGATCCTGGCCCACTCGAACGAGTCCGAGTGGCAGACCTTCAAGACCAACAAGAACAACGAAGCCTTCATCGATCGCATCTACGTGATCAAGGTACCGTACTGCCTGCGGGTGACGGAAGAGCAGCGCATCTACGAGAAGCTGGTCTCGGGCTCCGAATTGTCCGACGCCGCCTGCGCACCGGGCACCCTGGAGATGCTGGCCCGCTTCTCGGTGCTCTCGCGCCTGCGCGAGCACGCCAATTCCAACGCCTTCTCGAAGATGCGCGTCTACGACGGCGAATCCTTGCGCGAGGTCGATCCCCGCGCCCGCTCGATGCAGGAATACAAGGACGCCGCCGGCGTCGACGAGGGCATGGACGGGATCTCCACCCGCTTCGCCTTCAAGGTGATGGCGGCGACCTTCAACCACGACACCACGGAGGTCTCGGCCGATCCGGTCCACCTCATGTACGTGCTGGAGCAGGCCCTCCGGCGCGAGCAGCTGCCGCCCGAGACCGAGAAGCGCTACCTGGAATTCATCAAGACCGAGTTGGCCCCGCGCTACGCGGAGTTCATCGGCCACGAGATCCAGAAGGCCTACCTCGAATCCTACCACGATTACGGCCAGAACCTGTTCGACCGCTACATCGACTACGCCGACGCGTGGATCGAGGACCAGGACTTCAAGGATTCCGAGACCGGCCAGCTCCTGAACCGCGAACTCCTGAACCAGGAGCTGACCAAGATCGAGAAGCCGGCGGGCATCGCCAACCCGAAGGATTTTCGGAACGAGGTGGTGAAGTTCGCCCTGCGCTCCCGGGCGCAGCACGGCGGCCGAAACCCATCGTGGACGAGTTACGAGAAGTTGCGCGAAGTCATCGAACGGCGGATGTTCTCTCAGGTCGAGGAACTCCTGCCGGTGATCTCCTTCGGTTCGAAGAAGGACGGCGAGACCGAGAAGAAGCACGGCGAATTCGTCGACCGGATGGTAGCCCGCGGCTACACCGAGCGGCAGGTCCGCCGCCTGGTCGAATGGTACATGCGGGTGAAGCAGGCCGGGTAGGGCGGACCAGGCCCATCCCACGCGTGAAGGGGCGACCATTCCGGTGGCCGCCCCGGCCAGTCGATCCCACATCGATCTTGAGGGCGAAGGCACACACACCGGATGCACATCGTCGACCGTCGTCTCAATCCCGGGGGCAAGAGCCTCGCGAACCGACAGCGCTTCCTGCGCCGCGTCAAGGACGTGGCCCAGCGCGCCGTGCGGGAATCCGCGCGGGAGAAGGACATCAAGGATCTCGGCAAGGACGGCAGGGTCGCCGTGCCGGCCGACGGCGTCCGCGAGCCGCGCTTCGCCCGCCAGTCCGGCACCGGACTGCACGACCACATCCTGCCCGGCAACAAGACCTACGTGGAGGGCGACCGCATCGAGCGTCCGCCCTCGGGGGGCGGCGGCAAGGGCTCGGGCGAGGGCGGGGAGGGCTCCGAGAACAGCGAGGACGCCTTCCGCTTCGTGCTTACCCGCGACGAGTTCCTGGAACTCTTCCTCGAGGACCTCGAACTGCCGGATCTGGCCAAGCGCCGGCTCTCCGTGGTGGAGACGGAAGGGCTTCGCCGGGCCGGCTACACGATCTCGGGTTCGCCGGCCAACCTCGCCCTGACGCGAACCCTACGCAATTCCATGTCGCGCCGCATCGCCCTGAAGCGGCCGAAGCCCGACGAGATCGCGGCCCTCGAGGCGCGCATCGCCGCGACGCCATCCAGCGACCCCGACCTTCCGGACCTGCTGCTGACGCTCTCGAGCTTGCGCGAGCGCACCAAGCGCATTCCCTACGTCGATCCCCTCGACCTGCGCTATCGCCGCTTCGAGACCTACCCGCGCCCGGTGGCACAGGCGGTGATGTTCTGCCTCATGGACGTCTCGGGTTCGATGACCGAGCACATGAAGGACCTCGCCAAGCGCTTCTACATCCTGCTGCACATCTTCCTGACGCGGCGCTACCGGCACGTGGAGATCGTCTTCATCCGTCACACCGACAAGGCGACGGAGGTGGACGAGGAGACGTTCTTCGGCTCCCGCGAGACCGGCGGCACCCTGGTCTCCTCGGCGCTCGTCGAGATGAAGCGCGTCATCGCCGAGCGCTACGACCCCAACGACTGGAACATCTACGCCGCGCAGGCCTCGGACGGCGACAACGTCTCCAGCGACGGGCCGACCGCGACGGAGTTGCTGCGCGCCCACATTCTCCCGGCCTGCCAGCACTTCGCCTACCTGGAGGTGGGCGACGAGAACGGCCCGCGGGCCGGCTTCGTCGAGCACCGCACCACCCTGTGGCGGACCTACGAGGGCCTGGCGAAGACGGGCGCACCCATCGCCATGCGCAAGGTCAATCACCGCCGCGACATCTACCCGGTGTTCCGCGAGCTGTTCGGGCGCAAGGACGCCCGGGCGGAAGCCGAGGCCTGACGCCTCGCGCGCCGCCGCACGGAACGCGTCGGACACGGACCCTTCGAGGAAGGCGTACATCGTATGGTCGGCAGCATCATCCGCCCCACGCCCCAGCGGATCTCCGGGGGCCAGGAACCGCTCTTCACGGGCAACGACTGGGACTTCGACACGATCCGTCGCATCCACGACGCCTGCGAGGTCGAGGCGCGGGCACTCGGCCTGTCCTGGTACCCCAACCAGATCGAGATCATCACGGCCGAGCAGATGCTCGACGCCTACGCGTCGATCGGCATGCCGCTGTTCTACAAGCACTGGTCCTTCGGCAAGCACTTCGCCCAGCACGAGGCCGGCTACCGGCGCGGCATGATGGGTCTGGCCTACGAGATCGTCATCAACTCGGACCCGTGCATCTCCTACATCATGGAGGAGAACACGGCGACGATGCAGACGCTCGTCATCGCGCACGCGGCCTTCGGGCATAACCACTTCTTCAAGAACAACTACCTGTTCAAGCAGTGGACCGACGCGGAGGGGATTCTCGACTACCTCGACTTCGCCAAGGGCTTCATCTCGCGCTGCGAGGAGCGCCACGGCCATGCCGCCGTCGAGGCGGTGCTGGATGCCGCCCACGCCCTGATGAGCCAGGGCGTCCACCGCTACCCGCGCAAGAAGCGGCCGGATCTGGCCTCCGAGCAGCGTCGCGAGCGCGAGCGGGCCGAGCACGGCGAGCAGATCTACAACGACCTCTGGCGCACCCTGCCGCAGAAGGTGGCCGGCGCCCGGCCCGACCTCGCCGCGGAGCGGCGGAAAGCGCTCCTCGAGCTCCCGCAGGAGAACATCCTCTATTTCCTGGAGAAGGCGGCCCCCCGCCTGCGGCCGTGGCAGCGCGAGATCCTGCGCATCGTGCGCCTCGTGGCGCAGTACTTCTACCCGCAGCGCCAGACCAAGGTGATGAACGAGGGCTGCGCCACCTACTGCCACTACCGCATCATGAACGCCCTCTCCGAGAAGGGCCTGATCGGCGAGGCCGCCTACCTCGAATTCCTGCAGTCGCACACCAACGTCGTGCGCCAGCCGAACTACAACGAGCGGGGCTACAACGGGCACAACCCTTATGCCATCGGCTTTGCGATGATGCAGGACATCGCCCGCATCGTGGAACAGCCGACGCAGGAGGACCGGGCCTGGTTCCCTGAGATCGCCGGCACCGGCGACGCCATGGCCACCCTGCGCGACGTCTGGGCGAACTACCGCGACGAGAGCTTCATCGCGCAATTCCTGTCGCCCAAGCTGATGCGCGACATGCGCCTGTTCCACGTGGTCGACGATCCCGACGAGTCGGACCTCTACGTCGAGGCGATCCACGACGAGCGCGGCTACCGCAAGATGCGCCGCTCGTTCGCCCGCCAGTACGACGTCGCCTGGCTCGACCCGGACATCGAGGTGGTGGACGTGGACCTCACGGGTGACCGCCGCCTGATCGTGCATCACCGCGCGTTGAACCGCATCACCCTGCAGAAGGACGATGCCCGCAGGGTTCTCCAGCACCTCGCCGACCTCTGGGGCTACGATGCGGTGCTGAAGGAGATCGATCCGGCCAATGATGCGGTGCTGGCCGAGCACCACGCCACCGCGCGCCCGATCTTCTTCTGAGCGAATTTGTGAGCGGATCCGGATTGGCGCGGCGCCGGTCCGGGTTTAGCCTGCGGTTATGACGAACGACGATCTGCGCGAATCGCGCGCCGCCCTCATCCTCCTGGCCCTCGCGGTGAGCTCCGTGCTGATCTTCGGAGCCGTCACCATACTGATCCAGATCTGATACGCGGCGCGGCGCCTCAGTGGGTCCAGGGCGCGGTGCGGTTGAACTTGAAATTGTCGGAGTAGGACAGGCCCTTGCGCAGAATCGGCTTCTGCGGCTCCTCGACCCGGTAGGACAGGCCGGCCCGCGTGGCGTAGGCCACGGCCTCCTCGCGGGTCTCGAACTCCAGGTGAACCTGCTGGAGCATGTCGGACGAGCCGGTCCAGCCCATCAGCGGATCGGTCTCGCGCGGCGCGGTCTGGTCGAATTCCAGCACCCAAGCCTTGGCGCGCGCGGTCCCGGACTGCGTCGGATCCTTGGCGGGCTGGTAGATGCGGGCGCTCGACATCGGGTCGTTCCACTCCAGGGCGTCTACGGCGAGCGAATGGTCGGGGCGATAGGATTCGAACCTACGACCCTCTGGTCCCAAACCAGATGCGCTACCAGGCTGCGCTACACCCCGACACGCTCGCGCGTAGAGCGGACGTACGGTCTCGGCGGCCGAATGGCAACCTTCCTCGATCCGGTTCGCGGCTCAAAGGGTGTCGAAAGGCGC
>NZ_JAIEOF010000435.1 GCF_019750675.1 Methylobacterium sp. | reverse complement strand
TGCTCGATCCGCGCCACCTGTTCGCGGGGCCCGACCCGGCGCGCACGCGCATCTCGGTGATCAACCTGTCGGGCCTCGCCTCGGAGGCGGCCCGCGAGGATTTCGTCAACCGCCTCCAGATGACGCTGTTCGGCTGGATCAAGAAGAACCCGTCCCCGCGGGGCCGTCTCTACGTGGTGGACGAGGCCCAGGGCTTCCTGCCGGCGCAGCGCGCCGCGCCCAGCCTCGGCAGCGGCATCAAGCTCGTGGCGCAGGGGCGCAAGTACGGCCTCGGCATGATCGTGGCGACGCAGGTTCCGAAGGGCATCCACAACCAGGTGGTCTCGAACTGCACGACGCAGTTCCTCGGCCGACAGAGCGCGCCCGCCACCATCGCGGCGGCCCAGGAGATCCTGTCGGCGAGCGGGGGCGGAGGCGGCGACATCGGCAAGCTCAAGGCCGGGGAGTTCTACTTCTCCAGCGAGGGCTCGGGGCGCCCGGCCAAGCTGCGCACGCCCCTCTGCCTGAGCTACCACCCCGCCAACCCGCCGACCCCGGAGGAGGTCGTGCGCGAGGCCCGGCGATCCGGCGCCCGCGCGACGGACCCTTGAGTGCATTGGGCCCGGGGCCGCGTCGCGCGACCCCGAAGGCTCGGCGATGTTGCTCTTACGTTCCTGGCGGACGACGGCCGAATCGGCCATAAGCGCGCCATGCGCATGATTGTCCTCACCGCCTTCCTGTCGATCGGACTCGCCGGCGAGGGCGCGTCGGCCGGGACCTCGTCGGCTCCGCCGGACGATCTCGCCGCCCTGGAGCAGGAATGGCACGACTGCGTGCGGGAGGCGTTCCGGCGCCAGCCGAGGACCCAGAGCCGGGCGGCTTCCGAGCGCAGCGCCCTCGACGAGTGCCGGGCGGGCGAGGACGCCTATGTCGCCGCCGCGATGCGCGCGGAGCCGTCCGGCGGCGGCCGGGGCGGGCGCCGGGGCCTGACGGAACGGGCCAGGGCGTGGGCGGCCTCGGTGGCCGCCGGGGTCATCGATCCCGTCGCGTCGTGGTTCGGCGTCCTCGAACGCTGAAGGGACCCGAGACCCGGCCATGGCGCGATCCCGGTCCCGCCCGGACCGGGCGGGCGGTCTCCCACCGCAACGCCTCGGTAACCCATGAGCCTTACGCCTCGACTATCCGCGACGACAGGAACCCCGCGAACCGCATGATGACCCGAGACCAATTGGCCGCCGAGTTGCTCCGCATCTCCAAGCTGCAGTTGAGCGACATCACCCGCGCCGTGAAGAACGGCGAGAAGTCCATCGCGCTGAACGAGGTCGTCGATCTCGGCCGGCGCCTGAACCGGCTCTCCGACGCCGTGGCGGGCCGGCCGCCGCAGGCGGGCGTGACGGCTGTCCGTCCGACCGACGACCGCGTTCTCAGCGAGGCGTGAGCACCGCCTCCGAGTGGCGGGCGACGCGCAACGTCGCGGCCCGCGCGCGCCTCGAGCGGGCGCTGCCGGCATGCTTTCCGGCCCCGGTGCTCCAGCACGCGCTGGCGCGCCCGCTGATCCCGCCGACGCCGCGCCTGGCGGTCGAGAGCTACTGGCGCGCGCATCTCCTGCGCGCCGACCGCCTCGCCCGCGCCCTCGCCACGCGCTCGGGGCATCCCGAAGGATGGACGTGGCGGCTGGGCACGGGCAAGGATTCCGGCCTCGCGGCGACCTTCCGCCTACCGCCCTCGCCCTTCCGCGAGCCCGCGCACGCGCGCGGCAAGGGCCATTGCTGCATCTGCGGGCAGCCGGTCTATCGCTTCGGCTGGCACCGCGATCTCTGGGACGCGGGCGCACCGAACAAGAACGCCCGCTGGCACGCGGCCTGCGTCACCGCCTGGAAGCTCTGGGTGGCGCCGAGCGACCAGGTGAAGGCCCTCAAGGCGCGCCAGCGCCACCGCTGCGCCGCCTCGGGCAAACGCCTGTTCAAGACCGCCGAGGTCGACCACCGCGTACCGCTCTACCGCGTCTGGCGCGAGCACCGCGACGCCCCGTGGCCGACCCTCCTCGACTATTGGGGGGCGCCGAACCTCCAGGTCGTCAACCGCGTGGTCCACGTGGAGAAGTGCGGTCAGGAGGCGAGCGAACGCGCCCTGAGCCGGCGGGCCGCCCGCACGGCGGTGACGCCGGGCGAGCCGCTCGGGGACGCGCGCGGCGAGGACGATCCGCATCCGGACCTGTCCCCCCGCTGAGGGGAAGCCGGCCTCAGAGCACGGCTTCGATCAGGCCGAGTTCCTGCGCGCGCTCCGCCTCGATGTACCAGTTCTCCGGTGCCCGCCGGAGGACTTCGTCCAGGCTCACCTGCGAATCCCGCACGAGGTTGGCGAAGCCCTCGTTCTGGATCTCGATCGAGCATTCGATCTCGTGCAGGGCCGCCTTCACCGAGGCGACGCAGGTGGTCAGGGGGCCGTTGAGCTTGATCTCCTTGGCGAGCTTGCGCTCGTGGATCATCAGGCGCGTGCCGCGGGTGAGATAGCGGTTGGGCCGCGCGAAGAAGCTCATGAAGGTGGTGCCGGCCGAGTAGATCGCGGCCTTGCCGAGGAAGACGAAGCGACGGTTCGGCGAGAGATCCGTGTTGAAGCGGATGTCCTCGCCCATCATCCGGGCCACCTCGGGATCGCCGCCCAGCGTCGTCAGTTCGACCACCACCAGATCACGCTCGACGGCGGCATCGAGCTGGCTCCGGAAATTCCGGTACATCTCGTGGTCGACGGGTCCGGAAAGCAGGACGGCGGGCGCTCCGAAGGCGGAGGCGGGCAGGCGGTTCGTGTCCATGGAAGGCTCCCGGCGGCGGGAATCGCGGCCGTTCCGACGGTGAACGCGGCAACGCGGCGATGGATCGGCGCGCGCGCATATTCCGTCGCGCGGAACGGTCCTGCGAGGCGAATGCCTGTCGCGCGGTCATCGCGGGATGGAGACGGCTCGTCGCCGCGATCCAGTCATGCATTAATGGCCAGCGGTCGCATCCCGGAGGACAGGACTTCGACGACCCAGGGCATGCCCAGATCCCTCTCATCGGCTCGGATCGACCGCGGAGCCGGAAGCACCCGTCAGTACGGATAACCGTAATAGGGCTGCCGGCTCGGGCGGTAGCGCTCCCGCACCGGGCGGTCGTAACGACCCTCGTAGGCCCCGAGATAGGGGTCGAGGGCGGGAGACCGATAATTCCCGTTGTTCACGCCCGCCGAACGGTCGTTGCCGCTGAGCGCCGCGTAGGGCGACAGGCCATCGCCGCCGCCACTGCCGCCGCCGCGCGCGAGGGCGGCACCGGACGTGCCGAACACGAGAGCGGCCACCAGGGCGTGGCGAACGAGGGATGCGGACATGAGAACCTCCTGCGGTTGGAACGCGCCCCGCTACGGGAACGTCTCCGGTGACATCGGTGCCGGCCCGCGCTCGTTCTAGCGCTCGGCCTGCAGGCTCTTGAGGAAGCGGCGGGCCACGTCACGCACGGCCTCGTCGTCCCGGGTCTCGTCGTCGGCCTTGTCCCAGAGGTGATCGAGGCTCCCCTCGAGCGCCGTCAGCAGGTCCGGGTTCTGCCGGGCGAGATGCTGGATGGTGCCGAAGAGCAGGTGCTCGATGGCGAGTTCGCGATGACGAGCCTGCGCGATGGGGTTCGGATCGGATGGGGTACGGGTCATCCTCACACAACGAGCGGCACCGCTCCCGGTTCATGTCGATCCGCGCCAGCGGCAAGGTTTCGCACGAGGTGTCCGCGCCGCCACTTCCGCTTCGCCGGGCTTTCGGCCAGACAACCGGTCGTTCCGAACAGCACGACCGGGCAGATACGAGATGGCACGGACACCGGAGACCGGGGCGGCCCGGGCGGAGACGCGGCGCGCCTTCGACAGGGATTTCTATGCCGGGACCGGCCTCGCCTTCGTGGCGGGTTTCGTCGACGCGGCGGCGTTCATCGCCCTGGCGGGCCTGTTCACGGCTCACGTCACGGGAAACTTCGTGATGATCGGCGCCGAACTCGTCTCGACCTCGTCCGGGGTCGTCGCCAAGCTCCTCGCGCTGCCGGCCTTCGTCCTCGCGGTGGCGGGCGCGCGCCTGCTCGCCCTCGGCCTGGAACGGCGCGGACGTGCACCCCTGCCCTGGCTCCTCGCCCTCGAGGTGCTGCTGCTGGCGGGCTTCGGCCTCGCGGGCTTCGCCCTCACGCCCCTGGGCTCGCCCGACGGCGTCGCGGCGGTGTCGGTGGGCATGCTGGGCGTCGCCGCGATGGGGGTCCAGAACGCGATCGGGCGCCTCGGCCTGCCGCATCTGGCCGCCACCACCGTGATGACGATCAACGTCACCCAGGCCGTGATCGACCTCGTGGACTGGGCGCGCGGCGCGGTCGCGCCGGACGGGCCCGCCCGCCTGCGCATGCGGCGGATGCTGCCGGCGGTGCTCGCCTTCGCGCTCGGCGCCCTGGCGGGCGCCTTCGGCGTCGCCGCCTGGTCGTTCGGCTGCGTCGCGCTCCCGATCGCCGTCCTGTGCGGACTGACCGTCCTGCTGCGGTCCTGAAAGCCCGGCGCCGTCAGCCCCGGCAGGGCAGCAGGCCGTAGGCCACCGTCCGGTGCCAGGACACGCCCTCCGGCCTGGTGCGCGCGGTGACGACGGGTGCGGCGAGCGGAAAGATCCCGGCGTTTCCGGGCAGATCCTGGCGCTCCCGCAAGGGGACGACGATCCAGGCCGGCGCATCCGGCGCGGCGCAGAGGATCGCGACCGCGGCGGCCGGCGGGTCGTCGGGGCGGCGGGGGCCGGCCGGGTGGAACGGCGCGCGGTCATTCGGCGCGGCGAGACCGGCCGCGATGAGGCGATCCATCCGCTCCGCCCAGGTCCGGGCCAGGACGGGCGAGAACACGATGCCGGCGCCCTGCAGGTTGCTGCTCCAGTTCGCGCGTGACAGCAGGAGCCAGGCCTGGGCCTCGCCGTCGAGCCAGAGCACCGCGCCGGGCCGATGCGCGACGGTCGCCGCCAAGCCGGGCAGCGCCGTACGCGCCTCGATCGCGCGGGCCGTCACGGTCCGCTCGTCCCAGAGGGCGACGAGGGCGAGGGCGAGCCCCGCGCCGAGGACGATCCGGGCCCCCCGGTGCCCGGCCGCCCGCGTCCAGACGAGCCCGCCACCGACCGCCAGGGTCGGCACGAGGGAAAAGTTGCGGATCACGCCGAGGCGGAGTTCGGCCCCCTCGTCCCGATGGCCGAGGAGCCAGGTGAGCGCGGAAAGTTCGAAGACCAGCCGGCTCGCCGCCAGGACGCCGATCAGCGTGCCGGTCACGAGGATCACCCGGGGGGTCGGATCGATCCGGGTCCGGCGCAGGGCGGTGTGCAGGGCGAGCGCCATCGCGCCCGCGCCGGCCGCGATGACGAGATCGTCCGCGAACAGCCAGCCGAGGGCGAGGAGGCCGAGGGTGAGCCGGTCCGCCCTCCGCCCCCACAGGCCGGCGGCGCAGAGACCGAAGGCGGCGGCCCCCACCACGGCGGTCAGCCAGAGGAAGCGCCAGGGCTGGAGCTGGACCATGAGGAGCACGGGCCAGCGGTCGCCGAAGAGGGCGGACACGGCGACGCCGGTGAGCCCCGCCCCCAGGGCCGCGTACAGGATCGGCCGGACCCGCGACGGCGCGAGAGTGGCGCCGACCAGGATCGAGGCCCCCTGAACCACGATCGGCCCCCAGGCCGCGCCGGGCCAGAAGGACGGGAAGAGGTCGGCGCAGCGCAGGCGCAGGATGGCGGAGAATTCGGGGTCGAGTCCCTGCAGCAGCCGGTCGAACAGCGGCAGCCCCAGGGCGGCGGCGGCCAGCGCCGCCAGGGGCAGCGCGACGAGGGCGATCAGCCAGCGTCGATCCCGCGCGGCGAGGACGAGGGCGAGGACCGCGACCCCTGCCAGACCCATGATCGGGTGGACGAGGCAGCCCAGGAGGGCGAGCAGGCCCGCGAGCCGGTCGCGCCCGGCGGCACAGGCTCCCAGGCTCGCGAGCACGGCGGCCTCCGCGAGGGTACGGGGCGTCGCCAGGGCCTCGCCCACGCGGAAGACCCCGGGAAAGCCGTACGAGGCCGGAAGCGCCGCCATGGCTGCGAGGACGAGCCAGCGCCCGCGCCCGGCCAGACCCGCCGCGAGGGCCGCGGCGGCGCAGAACCAGGCTACGAGCCCGGCGAGGCTGACGGCGAGCGCCGCCTGGGCGGGGCCGAAAGCCTCCACCAGCCCCCGCAGCAGGAGGGGAAAGAGACTGAAGCGCGACTGGCCGTCATGGACGAACATCAGGTCGCGCCCGATGCCGGCCGGGTCGAGGTCGGCGAGCGCCCGCCCGACGTAGAGGCGGGCATCGCCGTCGATGCCGCGATAGGGATGCAGGAGCCCGTACAGGCCCGCCGCCCCGAGAATGGGCCAGACGCCACCGCGCCGGTCCGTGGAGGGCGAGGCGGCCTCCGGCGCGGACGACCGGTCCGCCCGCTCTCCCGACCGGGCCATCGCGCCCGCCCCGTGCCCTCAGGCGGCCCGGCGGGGAACCTGGCGCTCGCTGGTGAGCGCCCCGGCGGCGCCCGAGACGCCGGCCTCGGTGTATTCCGCGTCCTCGTTCACGCACCAGGGGTCGTAGCGGCGCTCGCCCGAGAGGATGTTCTCCACGGTCAGCATCGCGGTCATCATCGCGTGGTCCTGGTTGTTGTACTTGTGCATGCCGTTGCGGCCGACGAGGTGCAGGCTTGGATAGGCCCTCTCCAGATCGCGCCGGATCGTGGCGACATGCGCCTTGTAGTCCGCGTCGTAGACCGGGTAGGCCTTGGGCTGGCGCACGACGCAGGCATCGACCACGTCCTCGGGCCGGATCAGCCCGATCTGTCCGATCTCGCGCTTGGCCAGGGCGATGAGGTCTTCGTCCGAGGCGGTCCAGAGGCCGTCGCCCTCGAAGCAGAAGTATTCGAGGCCGAGGCAGGTGTGGTCGGCGTGCGGCACCATCTCGGGCGACCAGGAGCGGAAGTTCTGGACGCGCCCGACCTGCACCTTGGGATCGTGGATGTAGATCCAGTTGTCGGGAAAATCCTTTGTGGAGCGGGCGATCAACGCCACGGTGAGGAAGTCGCGGTATTGCAGCGCCCGCGCCTGGAAGGTGCTGAGCGGGGCCGGGGTGATCGCGCCGGCGAGTTCGCGCAAAGGCGCCGACGAGACGATGTTGCGGGCCGTGAAGGTCTCGCACGTGCCGTCGCCGCCCCTGGCGGTCACGGTCCAGAGCATCGTCCGGGGGTCGTAATGTAGGCGGTCCACGCCACGGTCGAGGTGCAGGGTGCCGCCCTTGGCCCGGACCTTCGCGGCGGCGGCCTCCCACATCATGCCCGGCCCCTTGCGGGGATAGCGGAACGACTCGATCAGCGTCTTGATCACGGGTTCGCCCGCGCGGGGCGCCTTGCGCAGGCCGAGGGAACGCACCAGCGCGTCGCGGATCGCGGCGCCGAGGTCGAGGCCGTTGATGCGCTGGGCCGCCCAGTCCGCCGAGATGTCGTCGCAGGACATCCCCCAGACCTTCTCGGTGTAGGTCTTGAAGAAGATCGAGAACAGGCGCTCGCCGAAGCGGTTGCGGACCCAGTCGTGGAAGCTCTTGGGCTCGGCGATGGGCCGGGCGCGGGCATACAGGTAGGAGGCCACGCAGGCGGCGCTCTCGATGAGCCCGAGGTTGCGCAGGGCCTCGAAGGCTTTGAGCGGGTAGGCGTAGTACTTGCCCTTGTAGAAGATCCGCGACAGGCGCGGCCGCTCGATGAAGTCGTCGGGCAGGAGTTCGTCCCAGAGGTCGACCACCGCCTTCGATTTCGAGAAGAAGCGGTGGCCGCCGATGTCGAACAGGTAGCCGTTGTGCGAGACGGTCCGGCTGATGCCCCCGACCTGGACGGGGTCCCGCTCCAGGACCGCTACGGAGCGTCCGGCCTTGGCCAGCAGGTAGGCGGCGGTGAGGCCGGCCGGCCCGGCGCCGATCACGAGCGTTTCGGAATGGTGGCTCATCGGGCGGGGCTCGCGAAGACCGGAGTACAGGTATCTCCGGCATACGATCGCTTTGGTTAAGGAAGCGATGTCCCGCCCGTCGGTCGCGTACGGCGACTTCAAGGATAACGCACCGGCGCCGGCTGCTCCGGCAGCGGGATGAACTCGGATTCACCCGGCACGGTGTCGAAGCGGGCCTGGCGCCAATCCTCCTTGGCCTGCTCGATCCGTTCGGGCCGCGAGGAGACGAAGTTCCACCAGAGGTGGCGCGGCCCGTCCATCGGCTCGCCGCCCAGCACCATGAAGCGGGCGGCCTGCGTGGCCCGCACGGAGATCCGGTCGCCCGGATTGAACACGAGGAGCTGGCCGGGGCCGAACCCGTCCCCGGCGATCTCGATCGCCCCCGAGACGGTGTAGATCGCGCGCTCGTCGTAGGTCGGGTCGAGGGGCAGCACGGCACCGGCCTCCAGCGCCACGTCCGCGTAGACCATCGGGCTCGAGGTCCGCACAGGGGATCGCGCCCCGAAGGCCTCGCCCGCGATCAGCCGGACCTGCTTGCCCTCGCCGGTGAGGATCGGCAGGGCCTCGGCCTCGTAATGCTCGAAGGCGGGGGCGGTCTCCTCGTCCCGCCCGCTGAGCGCCACCCAGCTCTGGAGGCCGAACAGCCGCGAGCCCGTGGCCCTCAGGCCGGCCCCCGTCCGCTCCGAATGGGTGATGCCCCGGCCCGCCGTCATCCAGTTGAGTTCGCCCGGGCGGATCGGCAGTTCGGTGCCCAGGCTGTCCCGGTGCATGATCTCGCCCTCGAAGAGGTAGGTCACGGTCGAGAGGCCGATATGGGGGTGGGGCCGCACGTCCATGCCCTGGCCGAGGAGGAACTCCGAGGGACCCATCTGATCGAAGAAGATGAACGGCCCGACCATCCGGCACTCCGTGGAGGGGAGCGCGCGCCGGACCGCGAAGGAGCCGAGATCCCGCGAGCGCGGCACGATCAGGGTCTTGATCGCGTCGCAGGTGAAGTGATCCCCCGGGATCGGATCGTCCGCGCCGTGCCAACTCATGGGTCAATCCTCTCGAAGCAGGGTTCTGCGGTCCAACGTGCGGTGATTCCCCGGCCGGGCACAGACCCCGCGCGCCGGGGAAACGATTAGGCGGCCGAGGGGCCCTGGGGAGCGACGCCCTGCGGGATCGCGCCCTTGCGCGCACCGTAGCTCGTCATCAGGTTGCGGTAGTCGGGGATGTGGTTCGACAGCAGGCCGGCCAGCCCCTCCACGTCGCGGCGCCAGTCGCGGTGGAGTTCGCAGGCGACGCCGAACCACGTCATCAGTTGCACGCCCGCCGCCGACATCCGGTTCCAGGCGGCGTCCCGCACCAGCGGGTCGAAGGTGCCGGAGGCGTCGGTGACCGCGAACACCTCGAAGCCCTCCGCGATGGCCGACAGGGCCGGGAAGGCGACGCAGACCTCCGTCACCACCCCGGCGATGACGAGCTGGCGCCGGCCCGTCGCCCGGATCGCCGCCACGAAATCGGGATTGTCCCAGGCGTTGATCTGGCCGGGCCGCGCGATGAAGGGCGCATCGGGGAACTTCGCCTTCAGCTCGGGCATGATCGGCCCGTTTGGGCCCTCCTCGAAACTCGTGGTCAGGATGGTGGGCAGCCGGAAGTAGGCGGCCAGGTCCGCCACCGCGAGCACGTTGTTCCGGAACCGATCCGGCTCGATGTCCCGCACCAGGGAGAGCAGGCCGGCCTGATGGTCCACGAGGAGAACCACGGCCTGGTCGAGGTCGAGTCGGGTATAGGGCTTGCTCATCGTCGTCTCCGTCGCCCGGGGCTGGTCTGCTTGCGATGAAGACAGCGTATGGCTCGTCAGGTGACGATGAAATAGAAACGATGGAAACGCATCGTTTCCAGGATCAACCTCATGCGTCTTCCCGATTTCGAGGCCTGGGCCATCTTCGCCAAGGTGGTCGAGACAGGCTCCTTCGGCCGCGCCGCCTCCGATCTCGGCCTGTCGAAGGCGACCGTCTCGAAGGCGGTCGGTCGCCTGGAGGCCCGCATCGGCGCGCGCCTGTTCCACCGCACCTCGCGCAAGCTCGCCCTGACGGAGGCGGGACAGGCCGCACGTGAGGGAGCCGCCCGTATCCTTTCGGAGGGCGAGACCGCCGAGGCGGAGGCCATCGCGGGCGCGTCCGAGCCGCAGGGCCTCGTGCGGCTCGCAGCACCCATGTCCTTCGGGGTGCTGCACGTGGCGCCGCACCTGCCGGATTTCCTGAGCCGCCACCCCGCCGTGTCGGTGGACCTGCACCTGAGCGACGCCGTCGTGGACCTCATCGGCGGCGGCTTCGACATCGGCCTGCGGATCGCCGCGCTGCCGGATTCGTCTCTGCGCGCCCGCAAGCTCTGCGCCGTGCGCCGCTCCCTGGTGGCCACGCCCGGCTACCTGGAGCGGCACGGCCGGCCGCAGCATCCCGACGACCTGATCCACCACGCCTGCCTCGGCTATGCCTACCTGCCGACGCCGGATCGCTGGCGCTTCACGGACAACCACGGCGCCGAGGCCGCGCTCGTGCCCAAGGGACCGATGCGCGCGAACAATGCCGAGGCCCTGGCGCCTGCCCTGCGGGCCGGGCTCGGCCTCGCGGTGCAGCCCGACTTCATGATCTGGGACGACCTGAAGGCCGGCCGCCTGGAGCGCGTGCTCCCGGACTGGTCCCTGCCGCCGATCGCCCTGCACATCGTGATGCCGCCCGGGGACCTGCGCCCGGCCCGCGTCACCGCCCTGATCGCCTACCTGACGCAGGTCCTGTCCGCCGCGCCCTGGGCCGGCGCCCCGTGAGCGCAGGCCTCGGTGCCGCCCGCCTCCACGCGGCCGGAGACGGGCGGACCCGGTTTTCGGTTGCCGCGACCGCGCCGCCGAACGATGATCCGGGCATGCCCGTCGCCCCTGCCCCAGCCCCCGACCAGACCCGCGACCCTCGGCGTGCCCGCGCCGGGGATGCGGCGCGCCCGGGCGCACCGTTGCCGGGACGGGCCTGACCCCGATGCCGATCCGGCGCGAGCACCGCTTCTTCTACCCGATCGACTGGCCGCAGCTTTCCGCCGTCATCCGCTTCCAGCGGGCGCGGGGCCGGTGCGAGGTCTGCGCCCGCCCGCATGGCCAGCGCGTCTTCCACCTCGGGGATGGCCGCTGGTGGGATGGGCAGGAAGGCTCGTGGCGCGACGGCGCGGGCCGCTTCATCTGCCTCGCGGTCGGGGCCGACGACGTCCTCGGCACGGTGCGCACGACCCGCGTTGTCCTGGCCGCCGCGCACCGCGACCACGACACCGCCAACAACGCCGCCCGGAACCTCGCGGCCTTCTGCCAGCGCTGCCACATGAACCACGACCGGCCCGAACACCGTCGCCGGCGCTGGCATACCCTGTTCCGGCGCAAGGCCTTGGGCGACCTGTTCCGGGGCCCCTATTCCGGGCCCTGACAAGGGCGCGTTCGGGCCCCGCTTTGATGTTCCTCCCAAAACATCCGCCGCACCGTCGCGCTGAAACGCAAGAACCGACCGCGATCGGGCGTTCTGAGAGACTCAGCCTGAGGGCCCATCATGTGTCGTGCGACACGTCGAGAATGAAAACGGCTTCCTATCTTCAGTTCAGACAGACAGAAACGGATCAGAGACCTGGTTCGTACGAAACTGGAGAGACAAAGCCATTATGAAGACCCGTATCGCCGCTCTTGCCACCGCCCTTGTCCTTGGCGTTGCTCCGATCTCGTCCGCGATGGCTTACGACAGCCCCTCCCGTTACACCGGGTTCGCGCCCTACGACGTCGAGACCACGGGCTCGTTCGAACCCCGCCGCGTCGCCCCCCTGCGCAACCCCTACAGCTGCCCGATGAGCTCGGCCGCCGAGGGCAACGCCAACCAGCAGAACTTCCCCACGCAGCAATACGGCCAGACCTCGGGCGGGAATCGCTGCTGATCGGACGGGAGAGGGACAACCCGATGCTGCTGAAGGGCTTCTCCTACGCGATGGCCGCCGCCTTCATCGGTGGCCTCGCCTTCACGGTCGTGGGCTCGGCCAACGCCTTCCTGAGCCTGTAGCGACCCTGGGCTCCCCCCTCGGACCCGCCCGCCCCCCGGCCGTGGCGGGTCTTCCCATGAAAATCGCGGGCGTACCGTAGGTACTGCTCATCAGGGATACCGAACCAATCCGGCTTCTGCGGCGGCGGCGCGAAACTTATTGAAGATCTTGGCCTCAACCTGGACGAGCGCCCGGACACATCCTCGATGCCCCCAGAAGGCCGACGCGAGATCTACACGGCCCATCTCTATACAGAATCCGAATTGCGCAGCGAGAGCCTGACCTTCGCGGCCGGCGACGAGACCGAAGCCCGCCGGGTCGCCGAGAACTGGGCGGCGGTCACGCGGAGGTCTCGATCCTTCTCGAACCTGGATCTGTACTTGGCGGAGACCCTGATCTATCGGCGCCCGCTGACGGACGATCGCGATCCGTCCTGAGCCCGTCCGGGCGCATCGGCCGGCCACGGCATCGGAGAAACATCGAGCGCCGGAGGTGCGCCGTCCCTCTCCCGCCCTATGTCCTCGCGATGAGACGATGGCTCGCACACAGGCTCACGCGCACCGCGCTTCTGGGCACCCTCATCCTGGCCGCCCCGGCGGGCGTGCCGGCGGCCGAGGCACCGTCCCGCATCCTGGTCGGCCTCGACGGCAAGACCTTCTTTGATCCGGAGGGCGGCCGGAACGGGCCGAACGGGCACGATGCGGTCGGGATCCTCGACGTCGGCGACGAGGCGCGCCCGCGCCTCGTCCACACCCTTCCCCTCGACAACTCGGTCTACGGGCCGCCGACCAACCTGCGCGTCACGCCGGACGGCCGCCTGGGGCTCGTGGCCAGTTCGGTCCTGATGCGCCCGGAGGGTACGGCCTGGTACGCGCGTGCGGACGACCGGCTCCACGTCATCGACCTGAGCACCGAGCCCCCGCGGCTGGTCGAGACCCTGACGGTTGGGCGCCAGCCCTCCGGCCTCGCCATCAACCGGGCCGGCGACCTCGCCCTCGTCGCCAACCGCGAGGGGCGCAGCGTCACCGCCCTGAGCATCCGCGGCACCGTCGTGCGCACCGTCGCGACGGTGGAGGTCGGCGACGAGGCCGCGGCGGTGGCGTTCGCCCCCGACGGCAAACGGGCCTTCGTCGCCAAGAACAAGGCCGGCCGGATCGGCGTCCTCGCCATCGACGGCACGGCCCTGCGCTACGATCCCGCCCTCGACATGCCGGTGGGGCCGGGCGTCTACGGGCTCGACGTGACGCCGGACGGACGCCTCGCCCTCACGGGCAACACCGGACCGGAGCCGAGCGACGGCCATGCCGACACCGTGAGCGTGATCCGGGCCGATGCCGCCCGCCCGGTCGTGGTCGACCATCTGGGGATCGGCGACACGCCGGAGGCCCTAGCGATCGCGCCGGACGGCCGCCACGCGGCGGTCTCGGTGGTGCGGGGAGCGAGCGCGGCGCGGACGAGCCCGGGCTACACGCCGACCGGCGCGGTGGCGCTCCTGGCCATCGGGCCGGACGGCGTCCGGCGGGTGGCCGAGGCCGAGGCCGGGGCGGTGCCCCAGGGCATCGTGTTCAGTCCCTCGGGGGCTTACGTCTATGTCGGCAACTACGTCGACCGGACGCTGGGCGTGTACCGCGTCGAGGGCGACGGCCTCGCCGACACCGGCTACCGCCTGCCGCTGCCGGGACAGCCCGCCTCCCTCGGCGGGCGGTGACCGCTGCGCATCCGGGCCGCCTGTCGACGAGGCGCGATTCCCCGACGCGGAACCCGTGACCCTTTCGGCGAGGGATGCTCAGCCGAGATCGGCCTCGCCCTTCCGGTCGTCGTGCGCGGAAACGACCTGCCTCAGCAGGCGGATGAGGTGGGCCTGGTCCGCTTCCGAGAGAGCCTCCACCGTACGGGCATGCGCCTCCCGGGCCGCCGCCTCCATCGCCCCGTGAAGTGCCTCACCCGCCGCCGTCAGGCGGCAGATCTGCGCGCGGCGATCGGTGGGCGAGGTCGTGCGGTCGACCAGCCCCCGCGCCGCCAGGCGCTTCAGGGCGCCCGTCGTCGTCGTGCGGTCGAGGGCGACGGCTTCGGCGATCGTGGTCTGGTCGGCCTCCCGTAGCTGCCGCAGCAGCGAGAGCAGGCTGTACTGCAGCGGCGTGACGCGAAAATCGGCACACCGCTCAGCAAAAAGGCTGACGTGGATCTGGTGCATCCGGCGCGCCAGGAATCCGGGCCGCTCCGAGAGCGGCCACGGCGCCGCCCCCTCCGGCCCGCCCTCCCGCGCCAGTGGTCCCTCCGCAGTAACCCCCGAGACCTGCTCCATCGACGCGTTCCCCAGGACGGCTCCGAACTTGGCACGCCCCGTGCAAAGCCGAGATACGAAGCATGCTTCGCTTTTGGTCGGGCAAATTTTGGCAAGAACGGGGCCGGGAGCGACCGGCCGCGATCACGAGGTCGAGTGATGGTCGAATCCAATCCTGATCCGCGCCGCTACGATCTGCTCCTGCGCGGGGGCCGCGTCATCTGCCCCGCCTCCGGCATCGATGGCATCCGCGACGTGGCGATCCGCGACGGGCGCATCGCCGCGGTGGAGGCGGCGATCCTGCCCTCTTCCGCCGCCCAGACCGTCGACGTCTCGGGCAAGCTCGTCCTGCCCGGCATGATCGATACCCACGCGCACGTCTACCAGTACGTCACCGGCCGCTTCGGCCTGAACCCCGACATGGTCGGGGTGCGCTCGGGCGTCACCACCGTGGTGGACCAGGGCGGTCCGTCCTGCATGACCCTGCCGGGCTTCCGCCACTTCATCGCCGAGCGGGCCGACACCCAGGTACTGGCCTTCCTGTCGGCCTACCTCGTCGGCGGCCTCGAGGGGCATTTCTACCCGAACCTCTACAGCCCGGACGGCGTCGACATCGACGCCACGGTGAAGTCGGCCACCGAGAACCGCGACCTCGTGCGCGGCATCAAGGGCCATGCCGAGATCGGCGGTTTCGCCCGCTGGGGCATCCGCGTCATGGAGATGGCCGCCGAGATCAGCCGCCAGGCCGATCTCCCGCTCTACGTGCATTTCGGCCAGCTCTGGGGCCTGCCGGAATCCGGCGCCAACGGCGAGGACGCCGACACCATCGTCGAGCGGGTGATTCCGCTGCTGCGCCCCGGCGACGTGCTGGCCCACCCCTTCACCCGCCATCCCGGCGGCTTCATCAACGAGGCCGGCGAGGTCCACCACATCATCCGCCGGGCGATGGATGCGGGGCTCAAGGTCGATGTCGGCCACGGCAGCCACTTTTCCTACCGGGTCGCCCGCGCCTCGCTGCCGGCCGGCGTGATCCCCTACACGCTGGGCGCCGACATGCACGGCTACAACACCGAGGTGCCCCAACCCGCCGGCACCCCGGACGAGCACCACGACGACGAGAACCACCCCTTCCTCGGCCAGGCCCGCTTCAGCCTCACCCAGGCGATGAGCTCGATGATGGCGCTGGGCATCCCGCTGGAGGAGGTTGTGCCGATGGTGACCACGCACCCGGCCGAGATGCTGCGCATGAGCCACCGCATCGGCGCCCTGACGGTGGGGTTCGCGGCCGACGTCTCGGTGCTGCACGACGATCGCGGCCGCTTCCTCCTGCGCGACAACGAGGACACCCGCGTCGTCGCCGACCGGCTCCTGCGCCCCGCCTTCTGCCTGCGGGCGGGCCGGCGCTTCGAGGCCGACTCGCCGATCCTGCCCCAGGCGATCGCGGCCTGAGGGAGTGTCCATGATCGCCTTCCGCCTCGACGACCCGACGCCCGCCGACCCGCGCCGCCGCTGGGGCGACCTCGACCGGGCGGCGCGCGGCACCTGTTACGACAACAACGCGGGCGTGCCCGACAGCGCCGCGCAGGTCGCCGCCCGCAACGCCGCCTCGGCGGCCTACCGGGGCGCGCATGGCCATCACCTCGACATCCCCTATGCAGCAAGCGCCCGCGGCACAGGAGAAAGCGAGCGCACCGCCTTCGACCTCTACCCGGCCGCGCAAGCCGGCGCGCCCTGCCTCGTCTTCGTCCATGGCGGCTACTGGCAGCGCAACGCGCGGGCCGACTTCGCCTGCTTCGCGGAAGGGCTCAACGCGGCCGGCTGGTCGGTGGCGATGCCGGGCTACACCCTGGCCCCGGAATCCAGTCTCGCGGGGATCGTCGCCGAAATCGGCGCGGCCCTCGACTGGCTCGCCGAGCGGGGGCGTTCGCACGGGATCGCCGGCCCCCTCGTGCTGTCCGGCTGGTCGGCCGGCGCCCAGCTCGCGGCGATGCAGCTCGGCCACCCGGCGGTGGCGGCGGGCCTCGCGATCTCCGGCGTCTACGACCTCGCCCCGATCCGCGAGACCTACCTCGACGACAAGCTCGGGCTCACGGATGCGGAGGTCGAGACGCTCTCGCCCCTGCGGCGCCCCGTCGTCGACAAGCCCCTCACGATCGCCTACGGCAGCCGCGAGTTGCCCGCCCTCGTCCACGACGCGCGCAACCTCCACGCCCTGCGCGCCGCCGCCCACCTACCCGGCGCCCTGCTGCCGGTGCCCGGCGCCGACCACTTCTCGATCCTCAACGAATTCCGCCGGCCCGACGGCCTGCTGGTGCGCGCCGCGCAGGACCTCCTCGGAGGCGCCCGATGAGCGCCGCGGGCACGGTTCCGCCGCGCCAGGAGGGCGTCGGCGCCCCCCTCCCCCGCAAGGAGGACGACCGGCTGATGCGCGGGCGCGGGCAGTTCGTCGGCGACATCCGCCTACCCGGGATGCAGGACGTGGCCTTCGTCCGCAGCCCCCTGGCGCATGCCCGCATCCGGGCCATCCACGTGCCGGAGGCCTATCGCGACCGCGTCTTCACGGCCGCCGACCTCGACGGCGTGCAGCCGATCCGGGCGGTCTCGGGATTGCCGGGCTTCAAGGCCTCGGAGCAACCGGTGCTGGCCACGGGCAAGGTCCGGCAGGTGGGCGAGCTCGTCGCGATGTGCATCGCCCCGACCCGGGCCGAGGCCGAGGACATCGCCGCCGCCATCGTTCTCGATCTCGAGGAGTTGCCGGCGATCCACGACATGCTGGCCGCGCGCGAGCCCGGCTCCGTCCTCGTCCACGAGCACTGGGGCGACAACGTCTACCTGGAGACCCTGGTCGACATCGACATCGCCTCCGCGCTCGACGCGCCGATCAAGGTCAGCCGCACGATCTCGACGGGGCGCCAATGCATGGCACCGATCGAGGGACGCGGCACCGTGGTGCATCTCGACCACCGCCTCGACCAGGTCGTCGTCCATACCGCGAGCCAGATGCCCCACGTCGTGCGCAACGGGCTGGCGGAATGCTTGGGGCTCGAGCAGGGCCGCATCCGCATCGTCTCGCCCGACGTCGGCGGCGGCTTCGGCTACAAGGCGATCCTGCTCGCCGAGGACGTGGCGCTGACCTGGCTGGCCCTGCGCCTCGGCCATCCGGTGCGGTGGCTGGAGGACCGGCGCGAGCACCTCACGGCCAACGCCAATTGCCGCGAGCACCATTACCGCATCACGGCCTATGCGGAGCGCGACGGCACGCTGCGGGGCATCGACTGCGAGGCGACCGTCGATTCCGGCGCCTACTCGGCCTATCCGTTCTCGGCCTGCCTGGAGGCCGCGCAGGTCGCCAGCATCCTGCCGGGCCCCTACGATTTCCCGAGCTATCGCTGCCGCACCTGGTCGGTGGCCACCAACAAGTGCCCGATCCTGCCCTACCGGGGGGTCGCCCGCACCGGCGTCTGCTTCGCCCTCGAACTGGTGCTCGACGCGGTCGCCCGCGAGGCGGGCGTCGCGCCCGAGGTCGTGCGTGAAAAAAATCTCGTCCGGCCCGAGCAGATGCCGTTCGAGAACATCACCCGAAAGCACTTCGACAGCGGCGACTATCCGCAGGCGCTCGCCCGCGCGCTGAGGGCCATCGACGTCGAGGGCGTCCGCGCCCGCCAACGCGCGTCCGAACCGGACGGGCGCCGCATCGGCCTCGGCCTGTCGGTCTATTGCGAGCAGGCGGCCCACGGCACCTCGGTCTATTCCGGCTGGGGCATTCCGATGGTGCCGGGCCACGAGCAGGCCTCCGCCCGGCTGACGCCGGACGGCGGCCTCGAACTCCGCATCGGCGCGCATTCCCACGGCCAGGGCCTGGAGACGACGCTGGCCCAGGTCGCCCACGAGATCCTGGGCTTGCCGGTGGCGCGCACCCGCCTCGTCCACGGCGACACCGCGATGACGCCCTACTCCACCGGCTCCTGGGGTTCGCGCGTGATGGTGATGGCCGGCGGCGCGGTCGCCACCGCCTGCGAGACCCTGCGCGACCGGGCGGTGCGGATCGGCGCCCACCTGCTCCAGGCAAGCCCCGAGGCATGCCACTTCGCCGGCGGCCACGTGGTCGGCCCCACCGGCGACATCTCCCTGGAGGCCATCGCCCGCACTTGGTACCGGCGCCCGCAGGACCTCGGCCCCGACACCGATCCGGGTGGCCTCGAGGTCACCGCCGGCTACAAGCCGCAGCGCGATTCCGGCACCTTCTCCTATGCGGCCCACGCGGTCGTGGTCGCGGTCGACCCCGACCTCGGCGCGATCGAGATCCTCGACTACGTCATCGTCGAGGATGGCGGCACCCTGGTGAACCCCCTCGTGGTCGACGGCCAGATCTATGGCGGCCTCGCTCAAGGGATCGGCACCGCCCTCTACGAGGAGATGCGCTTCGACGCCCGCGGCCAGCCGCTGGCCTCGACGTTTGCCGACTACCTGCTGCCCGGCGCCGCCGAGGTGCCGATGGCGCGCATCGAGCACATGGAGACCCCCTCGCCCTACACGCGCTTCGGCCAGAAGGGCATCGGCGAGGGCGGCGCCATCGCGCCGCCGGCCGCGCTCGCCAACGCGATCAACGACGCGCTGGCCCCGCTCGGCGTCGAGATGCTGCATTCCCCCGTCACGCCCCGACGGATCGTGGAGGCAGTGCTGGCCGCCCGCACCGGCGCCGAGTCCGCACGGGAGGCCGCATGAAGCCCAACCCCTTCGCCTGGGAGCGCCCGGCGAGCCTCGCCGCCCTGCTCGACCGCCTCGCGACGGCGCAAGGCGGCGTGAAGCTGATCGCGGGCGGACAGTCGCTGGGGCCGATGCTGGCCTTGCGCCTCGTCGAGCCGGACCTGATCCTCGACATCACGGGGATCGCGGAGTTGCGTCAGGCCCGCGTCGAGGCCGGCACCCTCGTGCTCGGCGCATGCGTGACCCACGCCGACATCGAGGACGGGCGCGTGCCCGACCTCACGGGGGGCGCCCTGCAGCGGGTGGCCTCGGCCATCGCCTACCGGCCCGTGCGCAACCGGGGCACCATCGGCGGCAGCCTCGTCCATGCCGACCCGGCCGCCGATTGGGTGAGCGCGCTGATGGCGCTCGGCGCCGAGGTCGAGATCGCCGGTCCCACGGGCCGCCGCACCCTGCCGGTCGAGCGCTTCGTCACCGGCGCGCTGGAGGTGGCGCTCGGACCGGCCGAGATCCTGGTGGCGGTGCGCGTGCCGGCCCTGCCGCCGGGCGCGGCCTGGGGCTACGTCAAGCACTGCGCCAAGATCGGCGAGTTCGCCCACGCCATCGGGGCCGTGCGCCTGGAGCCGGGGGCCGGCCGGGGACGCGCGGTGATCGGCGCCGTCGAGGGGGCGCCCGTGCTCCTCGCCGATGCCCGTCCGCTCTTCGGCGGCCGCATCGGCCCGGATTTCGCCGCGCGCTTCGAGCCCGGCGCGGCGGAGGCCGCCCTGATCGCCGCCGGCATGGCGGACCCGGTCGAGCGCCACGTCCACGTCACGGTGCTGGCCCGCGCGGTGGCGCAGGCCGGAAAGCTCCCCCTCTCGCATGTCCCGGAGGCCGCATGAGCGCCGGATTGGCCGAGCCCGCCACGGGCCGGATCGCCCTCGGGCTGACGGTGAACGGACGGTCCTTGCGCATCGAGGCCGAGCCGCGCAGCCATCTCGGCGACGTGCTGCGCGAGAACCTGAACCTGACGGGGACGCATCTCGGCTGCGAGCACGGCGTCTGCGGCGCCTGCACCGTGCTCCTCGACGGTGAGCCCGCGCGCGCCTGCCTCACCTTCGCGGGCGCCTGCGCGGGGGCCACCGTCACCACCATCGAGGGCCTGGACGACGACCCGATCGCCACCGCGCTGCGCGCCGCCTTCAACCGCGAGCACGCGCTCCAGTGCGGATACTGCACCCCCGGCATGCTGGTGGCCGCGCGCGACCTCGTCCTGCGCCTGCCCGAGGCCGACGAGCGCCGGATCCGGGTCGGCCTCTCGGGCAACCTTTGCCGCTGCACGGGCTACGCCGGCATCGTGCGGGCGGTGATGGCCGTCATCGCCGAGCGCCGCGCCCAAGACATCCGGCCCGAGACCGGCGGCGCGCGCGCCCTCGGCCCCGTCGGCGCCCGCATCGGCGAAACGGTCGGCGCCCGCCCGCAGGCCGCGCGGGTCACGGAGAACCGGGTCGCGCCCGCCCGGGCGCAGACACCGGCGACGACCTTCGCGCCCGCCCATCGCTTCACGCAGGTCATCGACCTGTCCCACCCGCCGGACGCCGTCTTCGCCCTACTGGGGGATATCGAGGCCGTGGCCGCCTGCCTGCCCGGCGCCGTCCTCACGGGCCGGCCTGAGCCCGACACGGTCGAGGGCGGCCTTCAGGTCCGGATCGGGCCGATCGCCGCGACCTTCCGGGGCAGCGCCCGCATCGCACGGGACCCTGCCGCACGCGCCGGTTCGGTCCGGGGCGCCGGCAGCGACGCGGGCGGGCGCTCGGCCACCGAGGGCGAATTGCGCTACCGGGTCGAGCCCGGTCCGGCGCCGGGCACGGCCCGTGTCGCCCTGGATGTCGGCTACACCCTGATCGGGCCCCTCGCGCAGTTCGGCCGTCCCGGCCTCGTGCGCGACCTCGCCGGCCGCATCGCGGGCGATTTCGCCCGCGCGGTCGATGCCCGCCTCTCCGGCACCGAGGCCCCGGCGCCGGCCGGCCTAAACCCCTTGCGCCTCCTCCTCGGCCTTGCCCGGGCGCGCCTCGCGGCCTGGCTCGGCCGCGCCTGATCCGATTCCACCCCAGCCCCCGCACCGGAGATACGCGAATGCCCAGCAGGTTCACCGTCACGACCGCGATCCTGCTGGCGCTGGCCGCCACGGGGGCGCGGGCGGACACGATCCGCATCGGCGTCAACGAGCCGCTGACCGGGCCGTTCGCGGCCTCCGGCACCTACGTGGTCAACGGCGCGAAGATCGCCGCCGACGAGATCAACGCCCGGGGCGGCGTGCTGGGCAAGACGATCGAGCTGATCGTCGAGGACAACAAGAGCAACCCGACGGAAGCGGCGGCGGTGGCCGAGAAGCTGATCACCAGCGACAAGACCCCGGTGCTGATGGGCGCCTGGGGCTCGAGCCTGACGCTGGCGGTGATGCCCAAGCTCATCGACTACGGAGTGCCGATGCTGGTCGAGACCTCCTCGTCCGGCAAGATCACCACCTCGGGCAATCCCTTCGTCTTCCGCATCTCGCCACCCTCCGCGCTGGAGGCGGAGACCTTCGCGCCGATGGTGGCCAAGCTCGGCATGAAGAAGGCCGACTTCCTCGTGCTCAACAACGATTTCGGGCGGGGTGCCGCCGCCGATTTCGGGAAGATGCTGAAGGACAAGGGCGTCCAGGTCGGCCTTACCGAGACCATGGACCAGGGCGCGCAGGACATGAGCGCCCAGCTCTCCAAGCTCAAGGCCTCCGACAGCGACACCATCATGATCACGAGCGCGGTGGACCAGCTCGTGCTCCTGTTCAAGCAGATGGCGGCGCTCGGCCTGAAGAAGCGGGTCATCACCACCGGCGGCTCGCAGAACCCCGACCAGATCATCGCGCAGGCCGGCTCGGCCGCCGACGGCACCCTGCACCTGACCACCTTCCTGCCCTGGTTGCCCGAGAAGACCCCGGACCCGAAGGCGACGGAGCGCTTCATCGCCGAGTGGAAGAAGCGCGGCTTCGCCTTCGCGGGCGTCACCGAGAGCTTCCGCGGCTACGACGGCATCCGGGCCATCGCCCACGCCATCGAGAAGGCGGGCTCCGCCGAGCCGGCGGCGATCACCAAGGCGTTCTGGTCCGTCGACTTCACGGGTCTCAACGGCCCGATCCGCTTCGCCAAGGCCGGCCCCGCCGGGAAGGAGAGCGGCCAGAGCAAGCCCGACGTCTACCTCATCGAGATCAAGGACGGCCGCGTCGTCGTGCCGACGCTCTGACACCCCCATGCCCTCCCGCGCGCGGGAGGGCGAGCCTGAGCCGATCCACGACAACCCGGGGCCGCCCATGGACCAGCTGATCCAGCACCTCGTCAACACGCTCATCCTGGGCGGCACCTACGCCCTCCTGGGGATCGGGCTGACCCTGATCTTCGGCATCATGAACGTGGTGAACTTCACCCACGGCGCGCTCTACACGGTGGGCGCCTACCTGATGTACCTCGCGGTCGCCGCGCTTGGGCTGAACTTCTTCCTGGCGCTGCCGGTCGCGATCCTCGGCGGCCTCGTGTTCGGGGCGGCCATCGAGCGGCTGCTGCTGCGGCCCTTCCGGGGGGCCGACATCGATACCACCATGCTGGTGATGATCGGGGCCGGCATCGCCCTGCAATCGGCGACCCTGTGGATCTTCGGCGGGGTGGCCAAGGCGATCCCGTCGCCCTTTCCGGAGGCGCCGCTCCAGATCGGCCCGGTCTCGGTCTCCTGGCTGCGCCTGTTCGTGCTCGGGGCGGCGCTGGGCCTGATCGCGCTCACCTACGCGCTGATCAACGGCACGAAGCTCGGGCTCGCCATGCGGGCCGCCTTCCAGGACGCCGATACGGCGGCCCTGATGGGGGTCAACGTGCGCCTCATCGACACCGCCACCTTCGCGCTCGGGTCCTCCCTCGCGGCCGCCGCCGGTGCCCTGCTCGGGCCGGTCTACGTCGTGTTCCCGCAGATGGGGGGCCTGGCCGAGTTGAAGGCCTTCGCCATCGTCATCCTGGGCGGGCTCGGCAACGTCACCGGGGCGGCCATCGGTGGCTTCATCCTGGCGCTCGCCGAGGAACTCGGCGCCGGCTACATCTCCTCCGGCTACCGGGACGCCATGGGCTTCCTCATCATCATCGCGGTGCTGCTAGTGAAGCCGACGGGCCTGTTCGCCAAGGCGGAGCGCATCGGATGAGCCGGCTGCTTGCCTTCGCGCTCCTCGCGGGCCTCGTCGTCCTGCCCTTGGGGCTGACCGCGAACCCCTACCTGCTCAACGCGCTGATCACGACGGGCATCCTGACCATCGGCGCCATGAGCCTGAACCTGCTGCTCGGCTTCACCGGGCAGCTCAGCCTCGGCCACATCGCCTTCTTCGGCATCGGCGCCTACGTGAGCGCGCTCACCAGCCTCGGCTTCGACGTGGAGATCGGCTTCGGCACCCGCGTGGTCCACGAGCCCTGGCCGCCGGTCGTGGGCTTTCTGCTGGCGATCCTGGCGGCCGGCGCCTGCGGCTGGCTGATCGGGCGCCTCTCCTTCCGGGTGCGGAGGGCCTACTTCGTCATCGTGACGATCTCGTTCGCCGAGGTGGTGCGCCTCGTCGCCCTCAACTGGGTGGAACTGACGCAAGGGCCGTTGGCGCTCACCGGTATTCCGGCGATCAGCCTCGGCCTGCCCGGCCTCGGCACCTGGACCCTGCGGACCAAGCTGCAGAACTACTACCTCGTGCTCGCCGTCGGCACCCTCTGCTACCTCGTCGTGGCGCGCCTCGTCGCTTCGCGCTTCGGCCGGGCGATGCGGGGCCTGAAGGAGAACGAATCCCTGGCGCTCTCGGTGGGCATCAACGCCACCCGTACGCTGACCATCGCGACCGTGATCTCGGCCGCCATGGCGGGCGCGGCGGGCAGCCTCTACGCGCATTACCTGCGCATCATCGACCCCGACGTGTTCCTGTTCTCCACCACCGTCAGCATGGTCATCATGGTGGTGGCGGGCGGCAAGGGCACGCTGCTGGGCCCCGTGATCGGCGGGCTGATCTTCGGCCTGCTGCCCGTGGGCCTGCGCCCCGTGATGGCGCCGGAGGCCCAGTGGATCGTCTACGGGATCGTGCTGATCGTGATCCTGTACGTGATGCCGCGCGGGATCGTGCCGGGTCTGGCCAGGCTCGTGCCCCGCGCCCGGCCGGCACGGGCCCCCGTCCTCGAAGCCAGCCCGGTGGTGCCGCGATGAGCGCGATCCTCTCCGTCGACCATGTCGGCGTGCGCTTCGGCGGACTCGTGGCCATCGCGGACCTGCACTTCGACGTGCGGGAGGGCGAGATCGTCAGCCTGATCGGCCCGAACGGGGCAGGCAAGACCACCGCCTTCAACGTGATGACGGGCTTCCTCAAGCCGAGCCAGGGCGAGGTCCGCTTCCGGGGCACCGGCCTGGCGGGCCTGGCGCCGCACGCGATCACCCGCCTCGGCCTCGCGCGCACCTTCCAGCGCACCAGCGTCTTTCCCGACGACACGGTGTTCGACAACGTCATGATCGGCCTGCACCGCCAGGGAGCGGCCGCGCCGCGCACGCGCCTCCTCGACACGCTGATCGGCCGCGCAGGCGCCGGCGAACGGCGCCGGCGGGCACGCGCCGAGGCGCTCCTCGACTGGGTCGGCCTCTCGGGGCGGGCGCAGGAGAAGGCCGGGGCGCTGGCCTACGGCGAGCAGCGCCTCGTCGGGGTGGCGCTGGCGCTCGCCACCGAGCCCGCCATGCTCCTCCTCGACGAGCCGGTCTCGGGCATGAACGCCTCGGAGACCCGGGTCTTCGTGCGCCTGATCCGGCAGATCCGAGAGCGCGGCGTCACCCTCCTGCTGGTCGAGCACGACATGCCGATGGTGATGGAGGTCTCCGACCGCATCGTCGTCCTCAATTACGGCCGGCTGATCGCCGAGGGACCGCCCCAGGCGATCCGCAACGACCCCGCCGTGATCGAGGCCTATCTCGGCCAGGGCAGCGCCGCCCGCCGGGCGATCGCCGAGGCCCAGCAATCGGCGGACACCCGGGAGGCCGCGCATGCTTGAGATCCGCGACCTCGTCTGCGGCTACGGCCACGTCACCGCCCTGAAAGGGCTCACCATCGACGTGCGCGAGGGCCAGCTCGTGGCCCTGGTGGGCGCGAACGGCGCCGGCAAGTCGACCACCCTGCGGGCGATCTCGGGGCTGGTGCCGGCCCGCTCCGGCGCCATCCGGCTCGACGGGCGCGACATCACGGGGTCCGAGCCCCGGCGCATCCTGGAGGCGGGCATCGCCCATTGCCCGGAGGGACGGCGCGTCTTCCCGCAGATGACGGTCGCCGAGAACCTCGCCATGGGCGCCTATCTGCGCCGGGACCGGGCCGGCATCGCGGCGGACCTTCAGCGCATCTACGGCGAGTTCCCGCGCCTCGCCGAGCGCCGCCAGCAGGCCGCCGGCACCCTGTCGGGCGGCGAGCAGCAGATGCTGGCCATCGGCCGCGCCCTGATGGCGCGCCCGCGCCTCGTGCTCTTCGACGAGCCCTCCCTGGGGCTCGCCCCCAACATCGTCGAGCGGATGTTCGCCGTCATCCGGGCGATCTGCGACGCGGGCACCACCGTGCTGCTGGTGGAGCAGAACGCCTTCGCGGCCCTCGAACTCTGCGACCACGCCTACCTCCTGGAGACCGGCCGCATCGTCCTCGAGGGCACGGGTGCGGCCCTCATCGCCGACCCGCACGTGCGGGAAGCCTATCTGGGTGGCTGAGGCGCGGCCGGGCCCGACCTATCTGGGGCCGGCGAGCCTCCTCTCCGGCCCGGCCCTCACCCCGGTCCGGATCGGCGGGCGGCAGCTGATCCTGGTGCGGGACGGAACGCGGATCGTGGCCGCCGAGCGCGCCTGTCCGCACGAGGGGGCGGACCTGTCCCTCGGCCACTGCGCGGCAGGCCGACTGCACTGCCCCCGGCACCAGGCCTCCTTCGACCTCCGGGACGGCTCGGTCTCGCCGGGCTGGTCGTTCCGTGCCCTGCGGCTGTC
>NZ_JAIEOF010000142.1 GCF_019750675.1 Methylobacterium sp. | reverse complement strand
CTATTTAGGATGCTTTGGGTGAGTGTTGTAGCTTCTCCAAGGTCTTAATCGCATGCGACTGGCATGGACAGGCAGACACGCAAGCCTGTGGATATATTTTTTTGGCCCCTATCGCGAGCCGGCATTTGTGCTAAAAACTTTTTTAGCATCAGCTTTGACTCAGCCTCCCACGGACCCAATGGCCAATAAGATCGAAGATTTCACCTTAGACATGATAGAAAAGGCTCGTGAGAACGAGGTAGCTTTGTCTGCTTTGGGTCCTGCTCAGCAAGTTAAGTTTATCAATAGTAAGATTAGACACAACGATGCTGTTTTTGCGATCGTTCCTTCTGATGATGCACCACATCAAGGCGCTCTGTATGTCATTACAGGAGCTCCTGTCCTTGATGGATCGGGGTTTGATTTGAAGGTTGTGGAGACGGATGGCAGCTCCAAAAATGAGAAGCCGGTGGTACTGCAGAGAACACTAAGATTAACTGCTTTCTTCGTTGCTTCATACATGGATGCGCGCTTCTTAGATATCGCTTTCGGGGACTCGGCCGCATCCGACATCACAGGAGGGAACAGCAGAATGATGGTGGGAAACAAGCTGTCGAAAACATGCGGCAGGCAGCAACTCCTTATGGACGAGCGTACATTGCCGCGAATCCGCAGCATGTTCGTTCCGTAGTGCACTGAATGATGCGATATTCATGATTAAACGCGCGCCTGCACTTCGACCTATTAATTATAGAAAATACAGAGTTGAGCAGACAGACCTGGAAGACCCTGATCAAATCACTGGTATCCCACTCCCAAAAGTCTGCATTGAGTCTGGCCATCTGATCTACAACGTTGAACCCAGGCTAGGCGGTAGATTGTCGTATTGGCAGCACGGGGTCGAGCGAGTCGAGCGCCATCCGCTCTTTATCAATTCTAGATTTTCGATCGATTCAAAGCGATTCATATTGAAAAAAATCGAAATGGCATGGGATTGTCGAATTCCCGGAGTGACGCCCGAGGGAGAGAGCGTTGGCTTAGTTTTGACGGTCGGCGGTGTTTATTTGCCAACGTTAAAGTGGCGAGGTGGTGACTGGGCTTGTGCTCAACAAGTTTCAATCCTAGCTGGAAATAAAGGCTGCTTTTTTGAGAAAAAGCCGTCTCTATTTAAGGCTCTTCGAGAAATGGTTGTGGGCGTCGGTTTTCGCGTCGAACCAGTGCGTGACGACGATGCTGAGGCCCTGCAATCGCTCATGTTCTAGATCTTAAGCCGTACTTTTGTATTCTATGCGAGATGTCGCCCTCGAACGAGACCCACGCCGGGCCCAGGGGCATGCCCACGCACCACTCGGTTCAAATAGAGTTCGTCAAAATGGTTCGGTGCCTGACATGCTCATTCGTCATCCAGTTGGCCTCTCGCAATGGCTCTCCTTCCTCAACTGTAAGTTGACCATACGGCCGTAAGTTCGCCTTCTCCTAGTTCCGGGCGTCCTCTCGGGCAAAGCGATCAAGAATTTACTACGACTGCCGAGCCTGCTTTGCTTGTCTCACCAATCGAACGCCTCACAAAGCCGCGGACTGCTTGAGGACGCCTGTTCGCCTGAAGCCACTTGAATCCTCGAAAGCATGGCTCTGCTTAGGACCCCACCGTCTGGCTTCGTTAAGAACCTCCACGCTGTTGAGGACGACCTTGTGTCCATGCCCTGCAGGACGGGCTCGATCGCCCCGCCGCTATGTTCTCGATGCGCGCTCGATGTCGAGCATTCTGCGCGGCTTAGCCATCTGGACAGCGTACGGCATTCCGACGCTCGCAAGCGTCGTCCCCACCGTCGCTCTGTCCCAACCCAAGGCCCGAGGCTGCTATGGCACGCAGGCGCATCAACAGTGACGAGGCAATCGAGATCTTCGAGTACGGGTGGACGAAGATCGAGCCCCGCCTGACGTCGCCGTTTCTAATCGAACTCGACGTGCGCGAGATCTTCGGAGGCCAAGGACGCCGGCAGGGGCAGATGGACATCCCCGAATTTATAGACGGGTGGATGTCCTGGCGGGCCTTGCGGAGCGTGGGCTACAGCGTCCGAGACGCCAGCAAGGCTCTCCAGGCAGCCTGTCATGCGCGCGGTGCTCTTTTGTACGGATGTCTCGGCACGGCCGGCAGGGGAAAAGATCGGCGCTTCTGGATCCCCACGACAGACAGGATCTACGAGGAGCACAACAATGGCCGCCTGATGCTGCCGATCCCGGCAAAGGGCGCGCGGCGCCGGCTCGTGCTTGAACAGCACGCTGAAGCTGCCCGGCCTGTAATCCAGGGTATCCTGCGGGCGATTTGTAAGCACCCCGGCTGCCCCGATCGCATCCCGCCCATGTGGATGCGCTCGGGCTGCATCCCGGAATCCCTGAGGGACCGGACGATCCAGGAGTCGTTCGACATCATCGCCTCGGGGCACGAGCGCATGCCCGTTATCGAGGGGCACATCATGTGGATGGTTCTGCTGCGAGATACCCTTTTGAGCCTTGGCAATCCTGTCTTAGAGGCAGTGCCCCTCGACAACGATGAAGCCATCCTTGTGAGCTTAGCCCCGTAAGTGTGCAGGATTTGTCCCCGGTAGTGGACGCGCTGGGCACCTCAAAGGTTGTTAGTAGGCGATGGATATGTGGCAGCACAGAAGGTGATATATGGTAACTCCCCATCGCTCCGGGGGGGCTGTTCCCACGGTCCGTTACCCGGTTCGACCTTTTGGGTTCGGTCCCTACGAGCCAGCATAGCTCGAAGCAATTTACAAGAAAAACCCCTTGTGGCATCTAAACCATAGTCTCATTCTGGCGCTGCCATCACGAGGTTACGCAATGAAGCTTCGTTATTCTGTCCTTGGGTGTCTCATCGCAATTGGCTTCATGGGTCCCGCCCTTTCCAGCGAGTTTGGAAGGACTGATTTCTGAACGCACGGAGCAGGAAATCAGAAGCAAATGATGCCGGGATTGACTCTGATCCAGCATCATCACCATCACGTTCATCGAAGGTACCTCGGATGTGTTCGGTCCGACGCCGAATGCGACCACATCGCGCACGAGGACAATCACCTCGACCATCACTCGATCCGCCACAGCCATGATTGCGAGCACCATGGTCACGGCCGAGGGCACTTCGCTTGCTACGGTTGGAACGACTGATATCCGCATCGGCCGACCAGCCTTCCCGGGGGCGGAGCAGAGCGCGCCTTCCCGGCGAGGCCAAGACCGCGAAGTTTTATCGAGGCTCGCTATGTCCTCCGGCAGATCCTGCGCCTAAGCAGGCTCCGCCGGACGACCGAGAGTACGGGCCTTAGTAATGGCCACCGCGGTGACCGCCATGGCCACCACCGTGCCCGTAGCCGCCGTGACCACGACGGTGCCCCCCACCGTGGCCGTAGCCATGCCCGCCGCCGTGGCTTCTCCGGTAACCACCGCCGTGGCCGTAGCCATGCCCGCCGCCATGGCCCTCACGGTAGCCGCCGCCATGGCCATACCCTCCGCGGCTGCCACCGTGGCCGCCGTCGTGATGCTGGGCGATAGCAGAACCCGCGCCTAGGATGAGGCTGGCGGCAAGTGCGACGGCCCCGAGGGCCGCCTTGATCCCGGTCGAATTGATCATTGTCGGTATCCTTTGTGACATGGCGGTTTGGTCCCGCCGGTTACGGCCCCCTAGAGGAGGCCGACAGCCTGGGCTCGGCCGGACCGCATCAAGGTCCGACCCCCGGCTATTTCTCGAACCGTGCCTGGATGTTGTGACCGTGCATCTTTGTGGACAGGACCACCTTCGCACCGGCGGCGAGCGGAGCCGGCAGCGTTCCCGAGAGCTTGTTCGGCGCGGCGCCTTTCAGCGCCACCGTCTCGGTCTTGCCGCCCACCTGCACGAAGGCCTTGGCCGTCATGCCCGCGGTGTCCACGGGCTTGCCGTCCTCGCCGATGACGAAGAACGTCAGGTCCTTATCGGTGCTGACCAGCTCAATGGGATGACCGTCCGCGACGGTGGTCAAGCCCCCGTTCGGCCCGGCGGCCTGCGCGGGATGGGAGACGGCCAGGAACGCGGCGAGGACTATGGCGGGAATCGTACGCATCGGAAAAATCCTTTCCTTCGGGTTGAGGGTTCGGGCTCAGAAAGCTTCCACCGGGGTGGTGCGGCGGATGCCTTCGGAGGGAGGAGCTGCGATGGCCTCGGCGCGCAGGCGCTCCAGGGGCTTGTGGCCGAAGGTCAGGAACAGGATCGGCGTAAGGACCGTATCGAGCAGGGTGGCGCTGATCAGGCCGCCGAAGATCGTCACCGCGACCGGGTGCAGGATCTCCTTGCCCGGCGCGTCCGCGCCGATCAGCAGCGGTGCGAGCGCGACCCCGGCTGAAAGTGCGGTCATCAGGACCGGTGTCAGCCGCTCAAGGCTGCCGCGGATGACAAGTTCGGGTCCGAAGGGCAGCCCTTCCTGGATGGCGAGGTTGAGCCAGTGGCTGATCTTTAGGATGCCGTTGCGCGTCGCGATGCCGGTCAGGGTGATGAACCCGATCATCGAGGCGACCGAAAGGGGCTGCCCGGCGATCCAGAGCGCCGCCACGGAGCCGATCAGGGCGAGCGGGATGCTGCCCAGGATGATCAGGGTGAGGACCACCGAGCGGTAGCGGCTGAACAGGAGCGTGAACACCAGCGCCAGCGACAGCAGCGAGAGCAACCCGATGGTGCGGCCGGCCTCGGCCTGGGCCTGGAACGAGCCTTCCAGGCTCGCGACGTAGCCGTTTGGCAGGTTGGCGGCAGCGAGTTGCTCCCTGATGCCGGCCACGACCTTGCCCATGTCGGCGCCCGCCGCGGTGTTGGCCTGCACAACGATCCGGCGCCGCGCGTTCTCGCGCAGGATTTGGTTCGGTCCGTCCGTCTCCCGGATGTCGGCGATCTGCCGCGCCGGAACCCAGCCGGACGGTGTCTCGATGAGAAGGTCGCCAAGGCGCTGGGTGGTTCGCTGCGCATCGGACAGTCGCATGACGACGTCGAAGCGACGATAGCCGTCGACGACCCGAGAGACGACCTGGCCGTTCGAGAGGCGGCTCAGCTGCTCCACCAAGGCCGCGGGCTGCACCCCGTAAAGGGCGGCCCGGGCGTAGTCGACCCGGATCTCCAGCTGCGGGATCAGCACCTGCTTCTCGACCTGCAGGTCGGCGATCCCGGGGATGCCGGCCATGCGCCGGCGCAGGTCCTCGGCAATGGTGCGCAGGGTGTCGAGGTCCTCCCCGAAGACCTTGAGGGCGATCTCGGCCCGAACGCCCGAGAGCATGTGGTCGAGGCGGTGCGAGATCGGCTGGCCCACGTTGACGTTGACAGGCAGCACCGCCAGCCGGCTCCGGATATCGGCGACGAGCTCAGCCTTCGAACGAGCACCCGCCTTCAGGTCGATCTCCAGGTCCGAGGAATGGACGCCCTCGGCATGCTCGTCGAGCTCGGCCCGGCCGGTGCGGCGTCCGATGGAGAGCACGTCGGGGATGTCCAGCAGCATCCGCTCCGCCGCCAGCCCGACCCGGTTGCTTTCGCTGAGCGAGATGCCCGGATTGAAGGTCATGTTGACCGTGAACGAGCCCTCGTTGAACGGGGGCAGGAACGCCCGCGGGAGGAACGTCGCCGCCAGGCCGGCGCAGGCCACTGCCAGGGCGGCCAGAAACATGATCGGGCGACCGTGGCGTAGGGCCGGGCGCAGCATCGCGGCCACGCCCCGCTTGAGCACCCGGATCAGGCCGCTCTCGTGCTCGTCGAGGCGCTTGAGGCCCGGGAGGAGATAGTAGGCCATCACGGGGGTCAGGGTGATCGAGACGACGAGGCTCGCCAGGATCGAGATGATGTAGGCTTGGCCGAGCGGCGCGAAGAGGCGCCCCTCGATGCCCGACAGGGCGAACAGCGGCACGAACACCAGAACGATGACCATGGTCGCGTAGACGATGCCCGAGCGCACCTCCTGGGAGGCCGCGACCACCACGTCGAAGACCGAGCGCGGGTTGCCCTCGGCCCGGTTCTCCCGAAGCCGCCGGAAGATGTTCTCGACGTCGACCACGGCATCGTCGACGAGCTCGCCGATGGCGATGGCGAGGCCGCCCAGGGTCATCGTGTTGATTGACAGCCCGGCGAAGTGGAAGATTACGGCGGTGGCAAGGATCGAGACGGGGATCGCGGTGAGCGATATGGCGGTGGTCCGGACGTTGAGCAGGAAGGCGAACAGCACCACCGCCACCACGACGATAGCCTCCATCAGGACCGTCTCCACGTTGCGGATCGAGGTCTCGATGAAGTTCGCCTGCCGGAAGATCAGCCGGTCGGCCCGTACGCCCTTCGGCAGGGAGGCGGTGATGTCCTTGAGCGCGCTCTCCACCGCGGCGGTGAGCTGCACGGTGTCGACGCCCGGCTGCTTCTCGACCGAGACCACGACGGCGGGCGCGCCCATGTAACCGGCGTCGCCGCGCTTGACCTTGGCCGCGAACGACACCTCGGCGACCTGGCGGAGGAAGACCGGCTTCTTCTCGACCGTCGCCACGACCATGTTGCGTAAATCGTCGAGGTTCATCGTCCGGCTGAGGTTCCGGATGAGGTACTCCCGGGCGTACTGGTCCGTGAAGCCGCCGCCGGTGTTGACGCCGAACTGCGCCAACGCCGTCTCCAGCTGGCCATGGGTGACCCCAAGTGCACGCAGGGCCGTCGGCTGGGGCGCCACCCGGAACTGGCGCACCTCGCCGCCCATGGGGATGACCTGGGCGACGCCGGGGATGGAGAGGATGCGCGGCCGGATCGTGAAGTCCGCGATCTCGCGCAGTTGCATGGCCGACACGGTGTCGCCAGTCACCGCCACCATCACGATCTGCCCCATGATTGAGGAGATCGGGCCCATCATCGGGCTGACCGTGGGGGGCAGCTGCGAGCGGGCCATCGCGAGGCGTTCGGAGACCTGCTGGCGGTTGCGGTAGATCTCCGTGTTCCAATCGAACTCGACGTAGATGACCGACAAGCCGACCCCGGAGACGGAGCGGACACGGGCCACGCCCGGCAGCCCGTTCATCTGCGTCTCCAGCGGGAAGGTGACGAGCTGCTCGACTTCCTGCGGGGCGAGGCCTTCCGCCTCGGTCATGATGGTGACGGTGGGCCGGTTTAGGTCCGGGAAGACGTCGACAGGTAGCCGGACCGCGGTGAACGCTCCGTAGACGACAAGCACGGCGGCGATGGCGAGGACGACGAGGCGGTTCCGCAGGGATTGCGTGACGAGGAAGGTGAACATGGCGCCGGTTCCCTCAGCGGACCTGGTTGAGGAGTTCGGCGCCCTGGGTCACGATGCGCTTGCCTGGGCCAACCCCCGACACGACCAGCACGCGGGCGGCATCGAGGGGCTCGACCTGCACCTCGCGCGGTTCGAAGCGCTCGGGCTGCGTGTGCTCGTAGACGATGTTCTGCCCGTTCGAGCCGCGGACCACGCTGACGCGCGGCAGGGCCAAGCCCTTCTGCTGGGTGTCGGTCGCCGCCAGCACCGTGACGAACTGACCCGTGCGCAGTTCGGCCGGTGCGTTCTGCACGGCGAAGTGCATCGGAACCGCCTGGCTTCGGTCGGCGAGGCCCGCACCCATGTACTTCAGCGTCAGCATCCGGCCGTCGGCGAGGCGGGCCGTGGCGTCCTGGGTGCTCGCGAGTGCGTCGAAGCTCAGCGCCTCGATCCAGAGCCGGGCGGGGTCGACGATGTGGAAGACCATCGCACCCGGGTTCGCCATCTGCCCGGCCACCGCGTTGGCCTCGGCGACGACGCCGGAGACGGGCGCGACCAGGGCCTCGGGCTGCTGGCGGACGCCATCCAGGGCGGCACGACGGTCCATCAGACCCTTCAGCTCGGCCTGCGCGTCGTCCAGCTGGACCTGCGAGACCGAGCCGCCCGGCGCCAGCTTCCGGAAGCGTTCGACGCGGCGTTCCATGATGGTGATCTGCTGGTCCAGCTCCCCCTGGCGCTGTCGCATGTCGGAGACGTCCACCGCCTGGACGGGCGGGGTTACGGTCGCTAGCACCTCACCCTTCTTCACCCGCGTCCCAAGACGCGGAAATGCGTTGGACGGCGGCGGCGAGAGGCGCCCGCCGACGGAGGACTGGACCACTCCGCTTCCGTTGGGGTCGGCGATGATCCGGCCCGGCAACTCCGTGGTGCGGGCCAGCACGTCGGACGCCGTGACGATGGTCCGGACGGTCAGAATGCGTTGGGTCGGCTTAGGCACGAACACCGAGCCATCCGGCATGCGCTGGGCCAAATCCTGGGCGCCCATTGTCGCCATCGGCGTGCCCGCTCCCTTCTGTGAGCCCTCGCCGCCGTGGTCGTGCCCTTCATGGGCGAAGGCGGGCGGCCCGAACAGCAGCGCGGCGGCGAGGACCAGGATTCCGAGGGCGGGAACGAGCCGCCGACCTCGGATCAGCAGCGTCACCGCCACTCCCAGCAGGAAGCCGACGCCGCCGATGATCATCGGGAGCGGGTCGGCCTGTCCGAGGTGCTGCCGGAAGTCATGGGCGACGGCCAGCCCGGTCGCCCATGCCGAGGCCCCTCCGCTGGCCTCGGGCGCGGGCAGGTCGGGAACGTTCAGTGTGACTGGGAAAACGTCGGAGGTTCCGCCCGTCTTGACGGTGAACAGGACGTCGTACTCGCCCGGCTTCTCGCTCCAATGGGCGTCGAGACGGTAGCTGCCGTCGGGCGCCACCGCGACCTCCGTGGTCCCCTCTGGCGTTTCCGCGGTCACGGCCGCGTCCGTCACCGGTTCATTGGTGCCAACCCGGTCGACGAACACCGACACGGTGCCGTTGCGGGCGACGGCGACCAATTCGAGCGTATCCGTCGACGACGTGCCTCTTGGGGCGTTGGCGGCGGGGGCGGACTTGGCCTCGTCGCCATGGTCGTGGCCTTCGTGCGCCCGGGGCGCCACCGACCACAAACCGAACGTAAGGACCGCCGCCGCAAGGGCAGCCGGAAGCCGGGTCTTCATCGCGATGCAAGCCTTCTCGTATGGGACATTCGCCGCATCCGAGTGGGAGGCGGCGTCAGGCGCGTCGGCGCGCGCGTCTCATGCGAAGGATCGAGGAGGCTCGGGTAGCGTCTCCGGGACCACGCTCGGAAGGGCCAGATCCGGTCCCGACGCCACGCACCCGGCTTTTCCCCAGACGCCGCGCGCAGTGTCGGAGGCTTGCGTCACGAAGGCTTGGCAGGAGCCGCAGCCCGAACATGCATCCGTAGCGGCGGCTTGGTCGTCGTGCGCCTTACCGGCCGGCATCTCGGTCGCAGCGTGGTCCGGAACCGCGGCGTATTCCGCGGGAGCGCTTCGCTCGGTTGAGTGGTCGTGCCCGGAGTGCCCGAGGCCCACGACCGGCGCCAAGGCGACGAGAACCATGATCCGGAGGATCATGGTGAGCAGCCGCGAAGGAAGCGAGGTGAAGGCCATGGCTTGAAGTCGATACCACATCTTGGGTTCGGGCGCAGCGTGTCATCGCCTCCTCGGGATCCGGCCGGCATCCGAAGGTTGGCGGTGCCCGCCCCGACGGTTCCATCGGGACGGGCGCTTCACGGTACGAGAGGGGGCACTATCGCACCGCGAAGGTTGTGGGCGGGAACGGATCGGCCGTTCGCCGCAAGGGCACAGCCGATACCGGTGGCCAACAACGCGAACACGACCAGGAGGGGTAACATTCGCATTGGCGCGTCCTCACGGTCGCTCTGGCTTGCCGCCGTTGTTATTTCTTGTCGTGGGAATGACCGTGGGCGTGCCCGTCCTTGTCGGAGTGGACCGGCTTGCCGTCCTTGCCGATCTCGCGGGCCTCGCTCACGCGCGGATCGTCCCGATGGGCGGGCCCTCCTGAGACGCCGCCGGTGTTCGGAACGGCGCGTTCGGGATTGGACGCATTCCCATGTCCGTCCTCGGCGGCAAAGGCGGGAGCCGAGAGGCCTGCCAGCAGGCCAGCGGTGAGAATGGCGACGACGGTACGCTTCATGGTGCTTGTCTCCGGGGTCCGACGGCCGAACGGGCCGCTTCGAGACTTGAGATAGCGACCCCGTTTGTCTGCCGGTCGCCTGGTTCGTGACGAAGTGTGTCAGCGATTGCTGCGCGGTAGGGAGATCTGCACCCGTAGCCCGCCCTCCGCCCGGTTACCCAGAACGATGCGACCTCCCTCCGCCTCGACGATCCGGCGGGCGATGGTGAGGCCGAGCCCCGTGCCGCCGGTATTGCGGTTCCTGGACGCCTCAAGCCGTGTGAACGGCTCGAAGGCTTTCGCAACCTCGTCGGGCGCGATGCCAGGACCGTCGTCCTCGACGGTCAGCAGGAGTTCCCCCACGTCCACCGCGAGCGAGACGCAGGCACGGGTACCGTAACGCACCGCGTTGTCGACGACGTTGTCGAGTGCGCGCCGCAAGGCGACTGGGCGCACGGTCGCGAGGGCGCGACCAGGCCCGGTATAGGAAACGTCGCGTCCGGCATCCGAGGACGCGTCGGCGATGCTCATCAGGATGCTCGCGACGTTGGTGACCTGGCGCGGCTCGGGATCTGCGTCGCCCCGGAGGTACGCCAAGGTCGAATCGACCATGGCCTGCATCTCGTCGAGGTCCGAGCCCATCCCCCGGAATTCCTGTCCCTCAGGCAGTCCGTCGAGGCGCAGGCGAAGCCGAGCGATCGGCGTGCGAAGGTCATGGGAGACGGCCGCCAGGGCCTGGGTCCGTTCCGTCACCAAGCGATGGATGCGCTCCTGCATCGCGTTGAGGGCCCGGGCGATCTCGCGGGTCTCGTCGGGGCCGGCCTCCCGGACGGGGACGACTTTGCCATGTCCGATCTCCCCCGTGGCGCGGGTTAGGTCGCGCAGTGGTCCTGCGATCCGGTGGATCAGGACGACGGCGGCGACGCCGACGAGGATGGCCATCGCCGTCGCGAGATAGGCCCACGATCCAAGCCTGGCGAGGCTCGGTGCATGGGCCGAGTGGAAGGTCAGGAAGCTTCCGTCAACGAGCGCCAGCGCACCAGCGAGATCCTCCTCGTGGATGGCCTCGCCGCCGCCGCCCATGGCCAGGGCGAGCCCGGGTCCGAGGCTCGGCTCCGATGCGACCATCCGGGATCTCAGCGACCACATCGCCGGGTCTCCGGCTTGGTCCTGGCGCAGCGGCGAGGTTTTGGACCAGCCCAGCTCGAAATGTGGGGACGAGAGAGCCTTCGCTTCGGCGTCACGTTCGGACGAAGGACGCCTCAGCACCGCCTCGCGCGCCAGGGTGAGTTGGTTGGCGACCTGGCGCGCGAACGCATCGTCCGCCGCGGCCGCCGCGGACTGGCGGTAGAGCAGCAAGGCCCCGCCGTGGACGGTGAGTATGGCCAGGAGCAGGACGGCGACCGTTCGGGCTTCGAGGCTACGGGCCAGCAGAGCGAGGCGGCTCACGCGCGCTCTACCTTGGAGGCGAGCATGTAGCCGGCACCGCGGATGGTCTTGATGACCGCGGGCAGCCCCTCGGGCGGTTCGAGCTTGCGTCGCAGGCGGCTGACAAGGGTATCGACGCTGCGGTCCGAGGGCGATCCGAGCCGGGCGCGGGAGAGTTCGAGGATCATCTCGCGGCCCAGCACACGTCCCGGGTGCTCCAGGAAGACCAAGAGGAGGTCGTACTCCGCGCCGGACAGGTCGACGGCCGCCCCCTCGGGATCCAGGAGCGATCGGCTGCGCAGGTCGAGCCTCCAGCCAGCGAAGGCGAGGGTCTCCGATGTCGGGGCCGAGGGCGATGTCGCCGCGATTGCCGCGCGGCGAAGCACGGCCCGGACACGGGCCAACAGTTCCGGGCGGCCGAAGGGTTTGGCCACGTAGTCGTCGGCGCCGAGTTCCAGTCCGAGCACCCGGTCGGCCTCCTCGTTTCGGGCGCTGACCATGATCACCGGAACCGTGTTTTTGGCCCGCAACGCCCGGAGCAGGTCGAGGCCGGAGGCGCCCGGAAGCATCACGTCGAGCAGGACAAGGTCGATGCCACCGGCTGGAAGGACGCGCCAGAACTCAATGGCGCTCCTGCAGCCGGTGACGCGATAGCCGGCCTCCCGGAGAAGGCGGGTCACGAGCATGCGCAGGCCGTCATCGTCCTCGACGAGCACGATGTGGCCGGTATCACCGCCAAGCGGGCTTTCGCCGGGTTGGAGAACCATCGATTCCTCAGGTCAGCCCATGGTCTGGTCGAGCAGGAGCAGGAGCAGGAAGCCCGCGAAGAACATCGCCGTGACCCAGGGGCGATCCTCGACCTCATGTGCCTCGACCAGGAGTTCCTCGGTGACAAGGTAGAGCAGTGCGATCAGCCCGAAGGCGAGGAAGCCGGCCTGGACAGTGGCCGACAGGGTGGCGACGGGGCCACCGAGCAAGGCCCCCAGCGGAAGCAGGACCACCATGCCCGCGGTCAAGCCGACCACCTTGCCCTTCGAGGAGCCGGAGGCGCCGAGCTCGTTGGCGACAGTCAGGCCGAGGAAGAGCACCTCGATGGTCAACGCCACCGTAAGGAGGAGGCCCGCCTTGGCTCCCGCCGCGAAGGCGATGCCGAGGACGAGGCCGTCCACCAGGATGTCGATGGCCATGACGGACATCAACCCGACGGGCCCCTTCGCGCGTCTGCCCAGGCTCTTGACGAGCAGCATGGCGGCGACGCCCAGGGCCCCGCCGGCCAGGGTCGCCCATGGCGCGCCGGCGTGCTTGAGGTCCGGCAGGATCTCGCCGGCGGCGGCCGCGAAGACGACGCCCGCCGCGAAGTGCTGGATGGCGCTGACCAGGACGGGGCCGGGCCGGAAGTTGACCGCGACGGCGGCGCCGACGATGGCCGCCGCAGCCGGGATCAGGGTGTAGGTCCATGCCTGCATGGCCGGCCTAGACGACCGCGTCGGAGGCGAGCGCGCAGGCGGTGTCCGTGCTGGTCTCGACCTGGAGCGTGGTGTGCCCGATCCCGAATTCGTCCTTCATTTCACTGGCGGCCTGCATCAGGAACCCGTCGCCGGGATGTCCCGCGGGGATGACGAGGTGGGAGGTCAGCGCGGTCTCTGTGGTGCTCATCGGCCAGATATGAAGGTCGTGCAGGGCGACGACGCCGGGCAGGGACAGGAGATGGCGGCGCACCGCTTCGGGGTCGATGCCCGGCGGCACCGCGGCGAGGGACATGACGAGGCTGTCTTTCAGGAGCCCCCAGGTGCTCCAGACGATGACGGCCACGATGCACAGGCTCACCACCGGGTCGATCCATGTCCACCCCGTATAAAGGATCACCAAGCCGGCGATGACCACGCCGGCGGAGACGGCGGCGTCCGCGGCCATGTGAAGGAAGGCGCCCTTGATGTTGATGTCTCCCTTTGCACCGGAGGCGAATAGCCAGGCGGTGATGCCGTTCACGGCGATGCCGATGGTCGCAACGACCATCACAGTCGTTCCGGCGACCGGCACGGGCTGCCCGAAGCGCTGGACCGCCTCCCAGGCGATGGCCCCGGCCGCGACGAGCAGGAAGACGCCGTTGAACAACGCCGCCAGGATCGACGAGCCCTTCATCCCGTAAGTGTAGCGGGAGGTCGGCGCACGCTTGGCCAGGACCGTGGCGGCCCAGGCGACCAGAAGGCCGAGCACGTCGGACAGGTTGTGTCCCGCATCGGCGAGTAGGGCCACGGAGTTGGCAAGGACGCCATAGGTCGCCTCGATGGCGACGAAGCCGACGTTGAGGGCGATGCCGATGGCGAAGGCTCGTCCGAAGCTTGCCGGGGCGTGCGCATGGCCGGGGCCATGCCGGTGTCCCGCATGGGAATGCCCGCCCTGGTGCCCGTCGCCGTGGTCATGTCCGTCGTGGTCGTGCTCGCTTGCCATGTGGTCGGATCCGGTACGGGGGTTCGGTTGTATGTCGGCCGTCGGGAAAAAAACCTCCGGCCCACGTCGCGGGAGAGGTCGGCTCGTGCGTCCGCCAAGTCAGGTCATGAGGTCACCCGTCCAAGGCCTGCGTCCGCTCGGCGGGACGAAATTGGAAAGGTTCGGCAACCACGGAACGTCTTCCTTATCGACCGGCGATGCCGTAAATCCTCTAGTGGCTGGAGGAGCAAGCGGAAAATATGAAACCCCTGCCGATTGGCGCCCTTTCCGAACTGGCCGGCGTGAAGATCCCGACCATCCGCTATTATGAGGGCATCGGGTTGCTTCCGGTCGCGGAACGCACGGGCACCAACCGCCGGACCTACGACGATGCGACTGTGCGACGTCTCAGGTTCATCCGTCATGCGAGGGAGTTGGGCTTCGAGGTGGACGCCATACGGACGCTCCTCGATCTGGCGGACCAGCCGGACCGCCCCTGCGGCGATGCCGATGTCATCGCCCGGCGGCACCTCGCCGACATCGATAACCGCCTATCCCGCCTGACCGCCCTCCGCACCGAGGTGCAGGCCATGGTCGACCAATGCGCGAGAGGCAGCATCGCCCAATGCCGGGTCATCGAGGTCCTCGCCGACCACGAGGAATGCCTTCACGAGGCTCACTGAGCACGCAAACGGATTGGGGTGGGCATCTGCCTTGAACAAGCCGGGGACGCTTGACGCCGCCCGGAGGCGTGTCGGACTGTCCCGCTCGGAAGCTTCGCCCAGGACACGCGGCCGGAGTAGCGCTCCCGGGCAATGACCAAGCAAGTGACGCTAGATCCCGCCGGCGAACGGCTTCACGGCCTGCTGGGCTACGTCGAGCAGGTTGTCAGGCTCGACGAACGGGCGACCATGCGACTCGGCGAGCATCGTCTCCCGACCGGCCAGGCTTTCACCCTCCATCAGCATGAGCTCCACGCCTTGCCGGGCGTCAGGCACGACCTCGTCGACGAGGAGGGTCCGATCTGGCTGGCGGTCGAGCGGCTGCGGCGGAGCGGGCCGCCGGCACCGCCCGAGACGGCCGCGGAATGGCTTGAACTGGCTCCCGATCCGGAGAGACGGCCGCAGCTTCGCCCGTTCCTGATCCGGACGGTCCCGGCCGGCGAGAAGGATGCCCTCGTCTCCGATGGGTTGGCACGAGCCGAGGATTGCGCCGAGGCACTCGCCCAACCCGACAAGGACGTCCGCCTCTGGGACGTGCGGCTCCGGCTCGAAGACAGGGATGACCTGAGGACGGCCGCGGAGGCCTGGATCACCGAGCGGTGGTTACCCTGGTCGCTGGCGGAGGGGCCCGTCCGTCGCTCCCTTGCCTTGTACCAACGCCTGTTCGAGGTGGCGCAGCTGTCCGAACTCGGCGGCGGGGAGCGCCCGTTCGAGCTCGTCTGGGGCATCGGCCTCGCGCGCTGGCGAAAGGACGCGCAGGAGATCGACCTGCCTCTGGTGGAACGCCTGGTCGAGATCGAGGTCGACGATGCCGGCGGCGCCGAGATCCGGGTTCGTCCCCGTGCCGCCGCGGCCGCCGTGAACCTCCGGGCCTACGAGGAGCTGGGCGTCGAGGGCGTGACGCTGGCCCACGACGCGGCCCGGCGCGCCATCGCCATCCTCGATCCGGACGAAGGCATCTCGCCCTACCGGCGCGACAGCTTCGAGCCGATCCTCCGGTCCTGCCAGGCCAGGCTGGACGTCGAGGGTGGATACCTGCCCGACCGTCTGACGCTCGCACCCGGCGAACCCGTTCCGGCTGCAGGGGAGAACCTGTCGGTGTCCGACCGCTGGGTGCTTTTCGCCCGCCGCAGGTCGGACAGCTTCCTGCTCGCGGACATCGAGAACCTGAAGCGCTCCGTCGAACGTGCTGCGCAGGAGCACGGTCTGCCGGGTCCGGCGCGGACGCTGGTCATGGGGCCGGCCGACGAGCCGTCGCGGGACTTCTGGAGACCCTTGAGCGACCGGGTAGGCGGGACGGCCGAGCGCGCGCCCGAGCCGGAAGGCGCATCCGAGGCAGGCGACCTCTTCTTCCCCAAGCCGTTCAACGACGAGCAGATGGAAATCGTGCGGCGGCTCGAAGCCACCGACGGAATCGTGGTTCAGGGCCCGCCCGGAACGGGCAAGACCCACACCATCTCGAACATCATCTGCCACTACATGGCGACCGGTCGGCGCATCCTGGTCGTCTCCCATGGGGAGCCGGCCCTGGCCGTTCTACGGGACCAACTACCCGACGGGGTCCGCGACCTGGCGATCAGCATTACCGCGACCGAGCGCGAGGGCTTTCGGCAACTAGAAACTGCGGTTCGCCTCCTGCAGTCGGTGGTCGAGAGCATCAAGCCGTCGGAGCAGGCACGGCTGATCCGTGACCTGGAAGCGTCGGTCGTGGGGCTCCGGGGCCGGCTGGAAGCTGTCGACGCCGAGATCGAGCGGTTCGCACTCCGCCAACTCTCCCCCGCCTTCGGTGACGAGCGTCCCGCCGAGCTCGCGCGGCGGGTTGCGCACTCGGCCACGCGGCATGGCTGGTTCGAGGACCGTCCGGGCGACGCCTCCTCCGAGGCGACACCGCGGGACGAAGACGTCGCCGCCCTGCGCACGGCCCGCCTCGCCTTGGGAACCCGCCTCGAACACATCGACTGCGTCCTTCCCTCCGTCCACGACCTGCCGGACGGCGATGTCCTCGCGAGGCTCCACGACGATCTGGTCCGGTCCGTCCACCTTGCCGAGGCTGCGGCGAGCGAACCCTCGATCCGAGTGCGGATCGCGTCCCTGCAGGACGTGGCCCGAGCGCTTGAGGCAGCTTTCGAGCTGGGGGCCCTGCGCCGCGCCAAGCACCTCTCCGATGGCGCTCCCTGGCTGCAGCCGTTGGCTGAGGATATGCTGTTCGCGACCGGCGAGAACCGCCTCGTCGACCTTGTCAGGCGCTTCGCCGAGGATGCCCGACCTGTCGCTCGCGAGCGGGAGCGGTACCTCGGCCTTCCCGTTGAGCTTCCCGAGGGCTTTGGCCCCGCATCCCAAGAGGTCGCCGGCATCGTCCGCCGCCTCGCTGCCGACGAACCGGTGTTCGGCTTCTTCGCATTCCGCGAGAGGTCGCTGCGTCCCACCGTCGACGCCATCCGGGTGCAGGGGCACCCTCCGGCCGGACCCGGGGAATGGGCACATGTTCGTGACCATCTGGCTTGGCGGGATGCGGTCGCATCGCTCGCGATCCGCTGGCGGGCGTTGGCGGAGGAGATCGGCGCTCCCTCCGTCGCCACGGCTCGCGAGCTCGACCAGCTCGTTGCCACGCTCGATGCCGTTCTGTTTGAGGCGGAACGCGCGACGAAGGTTCTCAGCGCTACGTTCGCCGCCCTTGTTCCGGGTGGCGGGTCCGTCCGCGACCTTTGGCTGGATCGCCGTCGGCTCGATCTCGTCGAGGCAGCCTTTCGAAATGCCGCGGCCGCGGCGCAACTCTCGGCCTCCCGGAGCGAGATCGGCCGGCTTCAGACCTTTTTCCCGGAGACGGCAGGAAAGATCGGTCAGCTCGCCCGCAACTTCCTGTCGGAGGCAGTCGGGCGTCAGGGGGTGGAAGGGGAGCAGGTCTCGCATCTTTGGTCGGCCCTGCGTCGCCAGATCGAGGACCTGGGGCAGAGCCGAGCCCACTTCGATGTCGTTCGAGAGGTCACCGAAGCCGTCCACGCGTGCGGCGCGCCGATCTGGGCTTCGCGCCTTCGACGGGAACCGGCCAAGGACCTGGCCGACCCGCTGCTGCCGAAGGAGTGGCGCGAGGCCTGGGAATGGGGCGCGATGGCCGCCTACCTGGGGCGGATCGATGACCGGGACAGGCTGAGGTCGCTTGCGGACGAACGCGTCCGGCTGGATGCCGAGGTGCGGAAAACCTTTGAAGGGCTCGTCCGCGAGCGCACCTTCTACGAGCTCGGTCGCTCGATGACCGGTACGGTGCGTGCGGCCTTGATGATGTTCGCCACGGCCCTGCGCAAGACGGGCAAGGGCACCGGCAAGGGCGCCGTGCGCCACCGACGTGACGCCCGCCTGGCCATGGCGCAATGCTACGCCGCCATTCCATGCTGGATCATGCCGGCTTGGCGCGTCGCCGAGCAGCTGCCCGGCGAGGTCGGTTCCTTCGACCTCGTGATCATGGACGAGGCCTCGCAGTCGGACATCCGCGAGCTTCCGGCCCTGCTCCGCGGCAGGAAGATCCTCGTGGTCGGCGACGACAAGCAGGTGAGCCCGAGCGCGGCGTTCATCGAGAACGCGAAGATCGACCGGCTCGAACACGGCTTCCTCAAGGGCCAGCCCTTCCGAACCCTCCTCCTGCCGGGAGCCTCGCTCTACGACCTCGCCAAGGTGATGTTCCCGGACAAGCTGGTCATGCTGCGGGAGCACTTCCGCTGCGTCGAACCCATTATCCGGTTCTCGATGCAGTTCTATCCCGAACCCCTGGTCCCCCTTCGCGTGCCCACCGCGCACGAGCGGCTCGACCCTCCCCTCGTCGACATCTACGTGCCGGACGGACGCCGCAAGGGCGACAAGCAGAACCCCCGCGAGGCCGAGGTGATCGTCGACGAGATCCGCAAGCTCGTCGACGACCCGAGCCTTGCGCGCGTGGAGGCCCTGGACCGCTGGCGAACCATCGGCGTCGTGTCCCTGATCGGGGCGAAGCAGGCCGCCCTCATCAACCGCATGCTCCTGGACGAACTCGGCGAGGAACTCGTGAGGCGACACCGCATCGCCTGCGGAGACAGCGCCACCTTCCAGGGTAACGAGCGCGACGTGGTCTTCCTGTCGATGATCGCCGATCCGGACAGCAAGCAGGCCCAGACCGCCACCCAGTTCGAGCAACGCTTCAACGTGGCACTGTCCCGGGCCCGGGACAGGCTGGTCCTGGTGCGCTCCGTCCGGGAGGACGAGCTCAAGCCCGACGACCTCAAGGCGCGCGTGATCCGGCACTTCCGCGAGCCCATGGCCGGCGCCGAGGCCCGCTCGGGAGACCTGGAGGCACACTGCGATTCCGATTTCGAGCGCGACGTTCTTCGGCGTCTCGTCGAGCGCGGATACCGCGTGACCCCGCAGGTGGGCGCGCTCGGGTACCGGATCGATCTCGTCGTGGAGGGCGTGAACGGGCGTCGTCTCGCGGTCGAATGCGACGGCGACAGGTACCATGGGCCGGAGCGCTGGGCGGACGACATGCGCCGCCAGCGCATTCTGGAACGGGTCGGTTGGCGCTTCTGGCGTTGCTGGTCGTCGAGCTTCACCCTCGACCCGGATGGATGCATGCTGGACCTGTTCGAGACGCTCGAACGGTCCGGCATCGAGCCAGGAGGAGCTGCAGAGAGCCAGCCATCCTATACCGCGCACCGGACGGCTCCGACGTCGCGGGAGCGAGCGGAAGGACGGCCGGAGGCCGGTGCTTCACAGGACCTCCTCGAACCACGCGCCGAATGCGACCCGCTGGAGCGCGCCGGAACCCCGAAAAGCGTACCTTCGAAAGAAGGGATACGTGCCGGCGACCGGGTCGTGGTGCGCTACCTCGATGACAATAGGACGGCGACCTTCACGCTTGGGCATGGATCCCACGACGAGGTGAACGGACAGCTTCCCATCAGCTCACCCCTGGGGTCGAAGCTTCTCGGGGTATCGGAGGAGGACGAGATCGAGTTCGACGCGGGCGGGCGCATCCGTCGCGTACTGGTATTAAGAACTGAGCGGCCGCGTGCAGCCCTTTGATCGAGCGTGTCGTCGCTCGGTTGGTTGAGCGGCTTTGCGAACTACCTCGTGTCCGGAAATCCTTGCGGCCTGCTGGAACGTGCGCTTAAAGGCACATGTTGATGCGGTGGAGCCGTTGGCACCCCATATCACCGTTGCAGACGGCCGGCGGAGGTGTACCATTCACCCGCTGGTAACCGCATCCATTCCAGCGTGAGGCCGAACCCCTTTGATGGCCAGTCCCGTCGACATGACCGAGTATCGCACAATGGCGGAAAACGCCCTTCGTGCCAGTCGGGCAACCGGCAGTCGCCGGGTCGTGAGCAATCGCGGGCCCGAGCATGCGCGCGCCGTGACCGACGTGCTCGTTACCAGCGCGGAGCGACATCTCGCGTTCCTGTGCGGGTACTTCTCGTCGGATATCTTCGATGCCTCGAAGACCCGCGAGTTCCTCGACGGTCCCGGCGCCCAGATGTCGGTCCTGCTGGACCACATGCCGGATGCTGCCCATCGTTCCGCGCTGTCCGAACTCGGCGCATACATGGTCGGCGACGACCCAAAGCTGAGGGTCCGTCGTCTCGAACATCCGGCCACGGTGCATTTCGGCATCGCCGACGAACGCGACGTTCGGATCGAGACCGACACCCAGTCCCGAAAGGCCACGGTCGTCTTCGGCGACCCCGTCGTCGCGCGTTCCGCAACCCGCAAGTTCAAGTCGCTCTGGGATGCCGCGGTACCGGTCACCGCCCAGGAACTCGGCGCCTCCGCGACCCGCTAGGCGAACGGTCCCGCCCCATGCGTGCGTTCGGATTGCTCGCCCTCGGCGTCCTGGTCGGGCTTGCTGTCTATCACGTGCTCGGGGTGACCGGGGTCTCCGCTATGGTGGAGCACTTCCACCCGAAGTTCGACACCCCAGACCTGAGGCGCCTTGCGGCCGATGAGAACCGCAAGGCGCTTGAGGTCATTTTCGGCACCATCATCACCCTCGGGGGCATCACCCTCACCTGCACCGTGGGGTATCTCTCCCTACCACAGGAACGCTTTAGCGAGGCCGCGCAACGACTGGCACAGCAGGCATTCGGGGAGATGTACCAGAACCGGGAGGAATCCTCCGAGCAGTTGAAGCGGGCGCAAGCCGCCATTGAGAAGAACGAAAAATCCCGTCCCTCACTCATCGCCCTCTACACGCTGATTAGCATCCACTCCATTGCGCCCTGGACCTTTCGGCCCTGCCACAAGCAGCTGCAGGCCCTAGGGAACGGTCTGCGGAACGTCTGGCGGGGAACCCGCATCGCGGTGTTCGTACGCGCAGGCGACGTTTCCTGCGTCGCCTGGCTCGCGGGGCTCACTGCCCTGACTGTGCTGTTCGCCGCCCTTTTCATGGTCCGGCTTGTAGCCCTCGATGCCGTCGTGGACGGGCCCTGGCCGATGATCACCGACCTCGCCCAGCTCGGCGCCCTCTTCACGCTCGTCGCACTCGTCCTCGTCATGGGCATCGCCATCGCTCGGGCGGTCACGGCCCAGTCGGTCAGGCGTGCCATCGAGGAAGCCCGTGAGCAGGAGGAAGGCCGTTTGGCGGACGAGGCCACCCGCCTGATCGATCAGACCGGCGAGGTCCTCGGCGCCTAGCTCTGGACCGGGGCCTGTGCTGGATGCCGTCCGCGAAGCTTGCCCCTTCACGCCCCTCCACGATGACGCACCGCTTCCGGAAGGATGTACCGCCACGGCGTCTTCTAAAGCCGCACCGCCCGCAGCCGCAGGGCGTTCCCGATGACGCTGACCGAGGAGAGCGCCATCGCCGCGGCCGCGATGACCGGGGACAACAGGATGCCAAGAAACGGATAGAGCACCCCGGCCGCCACCGGCACGCCCGCGGCATTGTAGATGAAGGCGAAGAACAGGTTCTGGCGGATGTTGCCCATCACCGCCCGCGACAGGCGCCGTGCCCGCACGATGCCCATGAGGTCGCCCTTGAGCAGCGTCAGCCCAGCGCTTTCGATGGCCACGTCGGTCCCCGTTCCCATGGCGATGCCGACGTCGGCCGCGGCGAGCGCCGGGGCGTCGTTGACGCCGTCGCCCGCCATGGCGACCACCTGCCCCGCCGACTTGTGCCTCTCGACCACGGCGGCCTTCTGGTCGGGCAGCACCTCCGCCTCGACCTCCTCGATGCCGAGCCGACGCGCCACCGCCTCGGCGGTGGTCCGGTTGTCGCCCGTGAGCATGACGACACGGATGCCTTCGACCCGGAGCGCGGCCAGTGCCTCTGCCGTCGTCGCCTTGACCGGGTCGGCGATGGCGAGGACGCCGCCCACGCGTCCGTCGACGCCGACGAAGATGGCCGTCGCCCCGTCCCGCCTCAGGTCATCGGCCTGGACCGCGTAGGCGGAGACGTCCACGCCCTGCTCGCGCAGGAAGCTCGCGTTGCCGAGCGCCACACGCCGTCCCTCGACGGTGCCGAGCGCGCCCTTGCCCGTCGGGCTGTCGAAGCCGGTGACCGGGGCGAAGGCCAGCCCCCGCTTCTCGGCGGCCGCCACGACCGCGACCGCCAAGGGGTGTTCGCTCGCGCGCTCCACGCTTGCCGAAAGCCGCAGGACCTCCGCCTCGTCGAAGCCCGCCGCGGGCACGATCCGGGTGACCGTGGGCTTGCCCTCCGTCAAGGTACCGGTTTTGTCGACCACGAGGGTCGTGACCCGCTCCATCCGCTCCAGCGCCTCGGCGTTCTTCACGAGCACCCCGGCCCCGGCGCCCCTGCCGACGCCGACCATGATGGACATCGGGGTGGCGAGCCCGAGCGCGCAGGGGCAGGCGATGATGAGAACGGCCACGGCGGCCAGGAGGGCGAAGGTGAAGCGCGGCTCGGGGCCGAACGCCATCCAGGCGACGAAGGCCAGCAGCGCCACGCCGATGACGGCGGGCACGAACCAGCCCGCCACCCGGTCCGCGAGGCGCTGGATGGGGGCCCGGCTGCGCTGCGCCTCGGCCACCATCTGGACGATGCGGGCCAGCATGGTGTCCCGACCAACCTTGGTCGCCTCGATGACGAGCGAGCCGGACTGGTTGAGGCTGCCGCCGATGACCGTGGCGCCGGCCTCCTTCGTGACCGGCATCGATTCCCCGGTCACGAGGCTCTCGTCGACCGAGCTTCGACCTTCGCTCACGGTTCCGTCGACCGGCACCTTCTCGCCCGGGCGCACCCGCAGGCGGTCGCCGACGCGGATGTCCTCCAGGCGAACCTCGTCGTCGGTGCCGTCCGGATGAAGGCGCCGGGCGGTCTTCGGCGCCAGGTCGAGGAGCGCCCTGAGGGCCCCGCTGGTGCTCTCGCGCGCCCGCAGTTCCAGGACCTGGCCGAGAAGCACCAGCACGGTGATGACGGCCGCCGCCTCGAAGTAGGCCGGCACCGCCCCGCCGTGACCGCGCAGCGCCTCGGGGAACAAGCCGGGAGCGACGGTGGCGACGACGCTGTAGGCCCAGGCCACCCCGGTCCCGAGGGCGACGAGGGTGAACATGTTGAGGTTGCGCGAGCGCACGGAGTGAAGGGCCCGCACGAAAAAGGGCCAGCCGGCCCAGAGCACGACCGGCGTCGCGAGCGCGAACTGTATCCAGTTCGAGGCCTGCTGGCCGAGCCGCTCGGTCAGGCCGAAAAGATGGCCGCCCATCTCCAGCACGAAGACCGGAAGCGTCAGGACGAGCCCGACCCGGAACCGGCGCGTCATGTCGACGAGCTCCTCGCTCGGGCCAGCGTCCGCGCCGACCATGGCCGGCTCCAACCCCATGCCGCAGATCGGGCAGGCGCCGGGGCCGACCTGGCGCACCTCCGGATGCATCGGGCAGGTGTAGATCGTGCCTTCGGGCACGGGATCGGACTTCGCGGCGGCTTGGGCCGGGTCGATGTACCGGACCGGATCGGCCTCGAACTTCGTTCCGCAGCCTGTCGAGCAGAAGTAGTACGGGTGCCCGGCATGCTCGGCCCGATGCTTCGCCCTGTGAGGGTCGACCGTCATCCCACAGACGGGATCCTTGACCGTCCCGGCGCCGGCGGGCGGCTCGACCTGATGGCCATGCGCGTGGTCATGCCCGGCATGGGCACCGTGGGGGTCTGCATGGTCGTTCGCTGCGGTGCCGTGGATCATGATCGTGTTCCCGTTCGTCGATGTTGCCTATCGGTGTGCGCCTTCCCATCATGGGAAGGTCAACCATGGGGATCGTCATGAACATCGGGCAGGCGGCGGACGCATCGGGGGTCTCAGCCAAGATGATCCGCCATTACGAGAGCATCGGCTTGGTGCCCCAGGCCGACCGCCGGGACAGCGGCTACCGCGACTACGACCCGGAGGACGTGCACCGGCTCAGCTTCGTCCGCCGGGCTCGGGACCTCGGCTTCCCGTTGGAACGCATCCGGGTCCTTCTGGGATTGTGGGGCGATCCCACACGCAGCAGCGCCGAGGAAGGCCCTCGCTTTGACCCACATCGAGGAACTCGAAGAGAAGGCCCGCCACCTTCAGGAAATGGCGGACGTCCTTCGTGGTCTGGCCGACGCCTGCGACGGGGACGGACGACCCCACTGCCCGATCATCGAGGGACTGGAGGCCGGATCCGTGCCGGCCTCCAGCCCCTCGGGTGAACGGCTTATTTCGCGTTCTTCTTCAACCAGCCTTCCATCTCGCCGATCTCCTTCTCCTGGTCGTCGATGATCTTCTGGGCCATCGCCTTGGTCTCGGGGTCCTTGGCGTGCTTCAGGGCCACCTTGGCCATGGCCACCGCGCCCTTGTGGTGCGGGATCATGTGGGTGCGGAAATCCACGTCCGGGTTGCCGGTGTAGGGCACGTGCATGTCGTGCATCATCGCCATGTCGGCGGCCTTGAAGTCCTTGGTCGAGGCCGGGTCCTTCGGGTCCGGCTTCATGTCGTTTATCATCTTCATCATGTCTTCGTCATGCGACGCCTTCGGGTCGCCGGGCATCTCGTGCCCGCCGTGGGAATGGGTCGACTGGGCGAGGCTCGGCCCAGCCGTTCCGAGGCCGAGCAGCGCGGCCAGTGCAATCGTGCCGATGGTCTTCATGGTCGTTTCCATTCCTACGTGACGTAACTTGGTGGTGGGGCAGTGGGAGCCCTGCGCCCTGGACGGACGCATGAGGGTTCCCGGTCCGGGCGGCCGATCAGCGGTTCCGGGACGGCTTGGAGGCCGATCCATCGGGATGGGCGTGGTCCATGCGTTCACCCGACCCCGTCGAACCCGTCTCGCCGGGGCGCGCGTCGTGGGCCGGCCCACCCGAGGTGCCACCACGGTTCGGCGTCGGCTGGGTCTGCTGCTCGGCGTTGGCATTGCCCTGGTCGTCGGCGAGGGCCGGGGTTGCCGCCGAGAGGGCGATCAGCAGGGCGGCGGCGGTCATGGTCTTCATGGCTTCGGTCTCCTTGGTTCGTCGTGTTGGACAGGCCGGCAAAGCGTTTTCCGGCCGGTGGCTCGAACAGGAGGGACAGCCTTCGGCGGTCCTCCTGCATCCCTGCACGGGATCGGTCGGTCCCCTCCGGCCCGCGTCCGGGGCCGGAGGGCCGCTGGTCAGTTGAACTTGCCGCTCGTCGTCGCGCCGTCCGGGGCGGTGAGCTGGACGGCGCCCTTCGGGCTCTCACCGAGCGCCACGGACGCCTTGCCCGAGAGGCGGTTGGCGTCGGCCGGTTCGAGGGGCACCCGAGCCGGCTTGCCGCCGACGACGAGGATGGCGGTGCCCTTGAAGCCCGTCGCCGGAACCGGTTTCTGGCTGCCGTCCGTGACGAACACGTCGACGCTTTCGCCCTTGGCAACGAGCTCGACGTGGTACTTGCCGGCATCCGTCACCCGGCCGCCGTGCTGGCCGGACACCTCGTGCGCGTGGACCGGCAGGGCGAGCAGCACGCCCGCCATCAGGGCCATTCTCCAGGGAATCATCGGGTTTCTCCTTTTTGGGTGGGGGCTCAGAACGCCTCGACCGGACGCGGCTTGGCGCCGTCCGGACGCGGTGCATCGGGTGTCTCGGACTGCACGGCGCGCAAGCGCTCCAGCGGGGCCTTGCCGAACCGCAGGAACAGGACGGGCGTCAGGACCGTGTCGAGCAGGGTCGCGCTGATCAGGCCGCCGAAGATGGTCACCGCGACCGGGTGCAGGATCTCCTTGCCCGGGTTCGCGGCGTCGTAGAGCAGCGGCACCAGGGCGACGCCCGCCGACAGGGCGGTCATCAGCACCGGCGTCAGGCGCTCCAGGCTGCCGCGCACCACGAGGTCGCGCCCGAACGGCATGCCCTCGTGCAGCGACAGGTTCAGGTAGTGGCTGATCTTCAGGATGCCGTTGCGGGCGCTGATGCC
>NZ_JAIEOF010000201.1 GCF_019750675.1 Methylobacterium sp. | reverse complement strand
TGCCCGACGACGCCGTTGTTGATGTGCTTCTCGGCCAAGCCGCCGACCCAGAGGTCGACGCGGTCGATGCCCGACACGATCTTGGTCCCGTCGGCACCGTCCCGGAGCACGATGTCCGGATTGGCGGCCACGAAAGCCGCCCGCTCCTCGGCCGTCGTGAGGACGAGATCCGGGTAGGCCGCCTTGAACTGGGCGATGACGGTGTCGCTCAATCCGTTCCGGGCCTGGAAATCCGCCCAGGACGCATAGGGGCTCAAGTCACCCGCGAAGCCCACCGCCTGGTGGACGTAGGGATCGGACGACGCCTTCAGGTCGGCGCGGACCTGGTTGAGCGTGCCGAGCCCGACATCCCGGCCGCGGGCCACGTTGAAGGCGAAGAGGTCGGCGTTGATCCGCACCAGGTCGTTGCGCACCGCGTCGACGATGTTGAAGTCGACCTCCTCGGCAGCTTGCGTCGCGATCCCGGCCAGGATGGCGTTGGCCCCGAGCTGGGCGTAGCCCGGCTGCGGCACGTAGCCGGGAGGGAGGGGAGCGGTGAAGGCGCCCGCGTCGTTCGTCGGGTTCAGGAAGGCGTCGACGAGCTGCACCTGGCGCGGCTGTCCGTCCGCTCCGAGCACCGTCAGGGTCTCGCTGATCAGGGAATGCCCGACGCGATAGACCGCGGACGCGAATTCCTCGGAGATGCGGGCATCCACGCTCGGGTCGTAGCCGTGGAAGCCATGCGAGCCGCCCCCCTTGATGCCGCCGATGAGATGGTCGGCGAACTCGGTGAAGACGACGCGCTGGTATTCGGCCTCGTTGAGCATCTTGGCGGCCTGGAACACCTCCTCGGGCGTTCCCTGGAAGCCGGACGCCACCAGGTTGTCGACGTGGAAGTTGTGGTTGCGTGCCCAGATCGTGTGCATGGCCGTCAGGGAGACGTTCTCGTTCGCCCGTCCGTCGCCGGCCACGAAGTGGTCGAGGAGGCTCACGAAGGGGTTCGTGTCGAGGAGCAGGGCATTCCCGCTGCCCATGAAGTCGGCCGCCATGGCGCTGACGATGCCGGGGTCGAACGCGCCCGTGACCGGATCGATCAGGGCGCCCGGCGCGTGATCCGGGACGGCGAAGTTCGCGTAGTATTCCCGGAAGCTCATCGACCCGCCGGGCAGAGAGGGGTCGTGGAAGACCGTGTTGGCGTCCCAATGGTGCTGGATCAGGGCACGCAGGGTCGGCAGCAGGTTGAAGGCGGGATTCGACGGGTCCGGCAGTCCGGCCAGCAGGTGCGCGCCCACGCCCCCGTGGCCGTCGCTCTCGCGCAGGAATTGCCCGACGAGTTCGTGCGAGCCATAGGCCTGGTTCTGGTCGACGAACGGTGACGTCTTGTTGAGATGCTGCGGCACGCCGTTCGCGTCGATGGAGGCCACCGCGCCCCGGGTGAGGTCGACGGGGTTGTCGCTCGTCGGGCTGCGCACCGAGCCCGGGCCGCCGATCTCGACGGTCCCGTTGGCGGAGGTCTTCGGCAGGAAATCGAGCCCGTGGTCGAAGTACTGGCCGAACGCCATGAAGGCGATGTTGGTGCCGTTGGCCTGATGCGGCAGGTCGGCTTCCTGGGTTCCCAGCGTGTTGCTGATGGCGCGCGGATCGAGGCCGTTGAAGAGCGGATTCAGGGCGTTGTTGCCGATGGCCGGGTCGAAGGCGCCGTAATGGGCGTCGGTCAGTCGGATGAAGGGCTGGTCGGCGGATCCGAATTCCGGATGCGTCAGGTTGTTGCCGGCCCCCGAGAGGTGGCGCACGCCGGCCGCGCCCATGGCGTCGTCGTCGCCCCCGGCGATGGGCTGCCCGGTGACGAGGGCCTTGATCCCGGCAAGATCCGCGTCGGTGAGCATGAAGCTGCCGCCCGCACCGCCGCCCCCGTTCCCGGGGCCTCCGTTTCCGGTGCCTGCGTCCGGCGGGTTCCCGCCGTTGCCCGGGCCGGTCCCGAAGGTGGGCGTGCCCGAACTCGCGAAGGTGATGCTGTGGGAGCCGTGGCTCAGGGTCGTCATGCCGTTGGCCTGGGTCTCGGCGTAGTCCGCCCGAGTGGTGCCGGGGGCCAGCTCGATGACGTCCTGCGGACGCAGCGTTCCCACGATGGTGTCGGTGCCGCCGCTGGACCGGAACACGATCCGGTGGGCCGAAGTCAGCCCGGAGATGTCGACGGTGTCGTTCCCCTCGGTGCCGTCGATGGTCACGGTGTTGAGGTTCAGGCTCGTCGTGGCGAAGTTGCCGATCAGGAAGACGCTGTCGCCCGCCCCCGCATTGGTCGGCGGGTTCGGCACCGAGACCGCGGCGGTCCCGATCCGGATCTCCTCGATCTCCTGCAGCTCGGCGACGACGGTGGTGACGGCGCCCGTGGTGCGGGTGATGACGATCTCGGTGCCGGGGCTCAGCGTGGCGACGTTGTTGCCGGCGACCTGCCCCCAGGCGGCGACCGTGTAGACCCGGAAGGTCTCGGCAAGACCGAGCGTGCCGTTGACCACGAGGGTGTCTCCCACGGTGGCCTCGGTCCCGCCCCTCACCACGTCGCGCCCGTCGTTGCCCACGAGGGTGATCGGGCCGAGTACGGCGCCACCGTTCCAGGTCACGACGTCGTCGCCCGCGCCGGCATCGATGGTGTCGTTGCCGGTCCCGCCCTGGATGGTGTCGTTGCCCGCCGCCCCGTTGATGGTGTCGGCGCCGGCACCGCCGTCGACGAAATCGTCACCGGCCCCGGCATTCACCGTGTCGTTGCCGCCGTTGGCGAGGATCCGGTCGGCGCCGGCCGTGCCGTTAATCGTGTTGCCGACGCCGGTGTCGACGATGTTGTCACCGACCACCTCGGTCGGCGCCGAGAAGACGCGCTCGGCATAGCCGCCCTGGTCGGTGAAGCTCACCGCGACACGGACCTGGAGCCCGACCTGCGCTTGCTGCGGCGTGAAGGTCTGGCCGGTCGCGCCGGTGATGTCGGTCCAGGTCCCGGTGGACGGCAGGGATTGCCATTGGAAGGCGAAGGTCGTGGGCAGGCCGTTCAGGTCGGCGATGCCGGCGACGTTCGCCCGGATCGCCGCCAGTTCGGTCGGCGTGGTGTCGTCGATGGTCGGCGCACCGGTCGCCGGCACGTTGGTGAGGAACACGGCCCCGTCCGCGAACTGGGCGCGCTCGATGTTGTGGAGCGTATCGATGCCGTCCGACAGCTTCAGGGTCGGGGTGACGACGAAGCCGGTGTGGCTGACCTGGAAGCTGTCGTCGCCGAGGTTGGTGATGGTGTAGTTCGCCCGCACGTCAGAGAAGATCGCGGTGTCGACGTCGGCACCTTGTCCGGCGTCGACGATCTCGCGGACGATGTTGAGCTGGCCCGGGTTGACCGCCCGGGACATCAGCGCCGTCTGCAGGCTCATCCCGCCGAGGTAGAGCGGTCCGGTGCCGCTCGCGAGCCCGGCCGGGGTGGTGAACATCTGGCCCGCGAGGCTGTCGGCGGTGGCCACCTCGGTGCCGGCGGCGTCCCGGATGCTGATCCGCACGTTGAGCCAGCGGTCGCCGTCCAGGATGTCGTTGCCGGCCTTGGCGTCGAACGTGTCGCTGCCGGCGCCGCCGAGCAGGATGTTGCCGCCGTTCTGCGGGTCGAACACCGTGGTGTCGGGCGCGAGGCTGGCGAAGGGGGTGGCGTCGCCTCCGGCCGTCTGACCGCGGACCGCGCCGGGCGTCAGCTTGAGCAGCGCCTCGAAGCCGTCGATCAGGGCGACGTTCTGGGACAGCAGCATGCTGTCGGTCGCCGGGCCGTTGACGATGCCGGCCAAGCCGGGGCCGTTCGCGCCCGTTGGGCGTTCGGTCCCGATCAGCGTGTCGTCGTGCTTCCAGCCCGAGGCCGCCTCGACCGAGTCGTTGCGGTCGCGCAGGATGAGCGCCTGCTGGGTGACGAACTGGGAGATGCCGAGGTCGATGAGACCGTTGTTCGGGTCGCCTTTCTGGATCGACCAGTCGAACCCGAGCATGCCGTTGTTGCGCTGGATGCCGGGGCCCTGGACCATGATGTCGTCACCGGACTCGCCGTCGTAGTCGGTGTCGTTGCCCTGTCCGTTGAGGACGTCGTGGCCGATGATCATGCTGTTGAAGAACAGCTGCGAATTCTCGCCGGCGAGACCGTCGAAGCCCTCGCCGCCCTCGATCCAGTCGTTGCCCTCGTTGCCCATCAGGGTGTCGCCGGCACTCCCGCCGAGGACGAAATCGTCGCCGCGCCCGGCGAAGACCTCGACCGGATCGGTCGAGTGCGTGACGAAGTCCTTGCCGCCGCCGCCGAACAGGATGTCGAGGCCCGGGCCGCCCGAGATGGCGTCGTTGCCCTCGCCGCCGCGGATGAACTCGTCGCCGAAGGGGTCCTCGATGACGTCGTCGCCGTCGCCGCCGAAGATCTGGTCGGATTCCATGCCGCCGTTGAGATAGTCGTTGCCGCCGTCGCCCCAGAGGGTGTCGATGCCCTTGTCGCCGATCAGGCGGTCGTTGCCCTCAGTTCCGCCGAGGACGACGTGCTCGCCGCCGCTGAACTTCAGCATCCCGCCGTCCGCACGCCCGTCGCCGTCGACGTCCGCCCCCGGCGCGGCGCGAACCACCTTCGGGTCCAGGATCTGCAGCAGCAGGTCGTCCTGCGTCGGGTCGTCCTCAAGCTGCTTGCCCTGGTTGAGTTCGAGGATGTGGTCGGCGCGGCCGAAGAGCGCCCCGTTGAGGTGCGAGGAGCCCTCGTCGCCCAGATCGGTGTTGCGCTGGACCAGGGCCGAGAAGGTGTTGGCTTCGAGCTCGTTGAGCAGGTTCATGCCCTGCGTACGGCTGAGGTAGTAGAAGCGGTCGCCGTTCTGGAGGTTCTCCATCTGCGTCTCGAAGACGAAGTTGAAGGTGTTGCCCAGCATCCCGCCGAATTCCATTTTCTCCTCGGCGAGGCCGCCGATCCAGAAATCGACGTCGTTCAGGCCGGAAGTCGCGGCGTTCCATTGGCCCCTGCCGGTGAGGAAATCGAGCCGATCCGTGGGCGGCACGATGGTGTGCGCGTCGGGTACCAGGCTCGACGGGTCGTCCGGCACGTCGACCGGGATGCCGAGCACCAGGGCGGTCGCCGCGGCGCGCTTGCCCGCGAGGGTGCTCTCCTGCGCGATGATCTCGTGATCGCCGTAGGCCGCGATGAAGTTGATCACCGAGGCCGGGTTCTTGATGTTCTGCGCGAAGTCGGCCCAGCTCTCATAGGGCTTGAGCTTGGCGTCGGCGGTCATCGCGTAAAATTCCGCGCGGGCCTCGTTGAGCGACGGCACGCCCTGTTCCCGTGAGCGCGCGATGTTGAGCGTCGCCAGGTCGAGCGGGAGCCCGAGAAGGTTGTTGCGCAGGGCGTCGACCACGAACTCGTCGATCTCGTTGCCGATCTGCCGGGTCATGCCCCGGATGATGGCGCCGGCCGCCGCTTCCGTGTCGACGCCGCTCGCCGTGAAGGCGAGGGGATTGAGGAACGCCTCGATCAGGCCGAGCTCCTGCGTTCCGGCGACGCTCGGGTCGGCGTCGACCGACTGCATGTCGAAGCCGAGGCGGTCGACGGTGTCCCCGAGCATCGAGTGCCCGAAACGGTAGACGACGTGCGCGAACTCGGCGGTGATGGCCGGGTTGAGGTCGGCGCTATTCGTGAACACGAAGGGGTCGACGTTCGGCTGGACAGTCCGGGCGAACTCCTCGAACACGAGGTGCTGGTACTGCATCTCGGTGACGAACTTGGCGGCCTGGAACAGGCGCTCGCCGTCCCACTGCAGCGCGGCGACCTCGGCCGCGGTGGTCGGCAAGGTGGTCAGGTCGACCCTGAGCCATTCGTTGATGAAGGCGAGATCGCCCGAGGCCAGGATGGTCTGCTTGTTGGCCTCGACGAGGCGGTTGTGCTCCGAGTGGAAGATGGTGTGGACGGCGGTGAGGCCGATGTTTTCGTTGCCGCGCCCGTCGCCCGTGATGAAGTGACGGTCGAGGAGTTCGTTGTCGTAGGCGAGGTTGGCCCCGGTCTGCGGATTGCTGGCGATCGGATTGCCGATGAGGGCGTCGGCGTCGGCGGCCACGGCCTGACCCTGCACGATGGGGTCGGCGGTATGGGCGATGTCGTCGAGGAAGGCGTGTCCCGTCTTGACCGCGCCGACCGTGCGGATACCCTCTGCCGTTCCCTCCTTGAACCAGGTGGTGGCGTGCTCCGTGTCGGGCTGCATCAGCAGCTGCGCATAGCCGTTCGGCCCCGGGATGAAGCGCCCGTAGGGGTCCGTCATCAGGACCGGCACGTTGTGGATGTCCGTATCCACGAGTTCGATGCCCAGCATCGCCTTCGCCTGGGCCTTCACCTCGGCCCAGTTCGCGATGGCCTTGCCGTCCAGCCCGCCGTTGAGCAGGTTTCCGGTCGCGAGCGTGACCGGATTGGCGATGCCGTCGCCCGGGGTCACGTCGACCCGGACGTACTCGCGCAGGAAGACCTGGTGCGAGGGGTGGGAGGTGTAGGTCTGGTTCTGGTCGATCCACGGCGTCGTGGTGTTGACCGCGGTGCGAATGTCGTCCGCCGTGCCGAGCACGCCGTCGGCGCCCGGTCCCGTGACGGGCGTGGCGCGGGTCAGGACCATGAAGCGCTGGGCCTCCGGCAGGTCGTCGGTGGTACCGAGCACCCCGTCGCCGCCGGCGATCAGCGGATCGTCGGGCATCAGCGGAACGATGACCGAGCCGTTGCCCCCCTTGGTGACGAGATCGAGCCCGTGGTCGAAGAACTGCCCGAACAGGGTCATCCAGCCGTTGAAGGGCGGCGACAGGCCGATGTCGGGCGACTGGTTCGGGATGAAGGCGATCTCGGTCGCGGTGGGGACGTAGTCCGCCGGGGGCGCCTCGCCATTGTGGGCCGCCGCATAGGCGGCTTGGGCGATGGGATTGGAAAACCAGGCCGCGACCGCGGCCGGGTTGTGCGGGCTCATGTCGGCGATGAGGTTGCTGGCCGTCCGGATGCTGGTGTCCACCACCGTGCCGGAGGTGCTGTAGTCGTTGTTGGTGACGACGCCGCCGGGGGCTGATCCGTTGACGTCGAACCGGCCCGTGCCGGTGGTGTATTGGGCCGACAGAAGGCGCGGGAACGGCTGGTCGGCTGCCCCGAGAAGGCTCTGTCCCGGCAGGAGATTGTTGTTGCTCCCGTCGACGGCGCGCAGGCCGTAGGGAAGCAGGGCCGCGTCCGGACCGATGATCTCCTGGAGGGTGCGCGTGTTGCCGGGCGCGGAAAATTCCTCGGCGATGCGAATCTGCGCCAGGATGTGACGGAGGTCGTTGGTGTCGACCGTGAACGTGACGGACATGGCGGTCTCCTCGGCTCATGAGTCATCGATGGGACGAGCGTCGGCCGCTGCCCCGGATTGCGAATGGAATGGCCGCACGTCGGCTCGCGCCTGTTCGGGCGACGTCGGTTCAGGAAGCTGGGATTGCGGGGAAGGGGGCTTCGGCGATCTTAGGCCGAGTCCGTGCCCGTGCCCGTGCCCGTCAGGGGCGCGCGGTGCCCGGCCAGGGCGGCAAGCGTCTTGGATATGCGTGACGAACTATCGTTAGACCTGGATTGTCGCGCATCGAACGTACCCCGCGAAGTCGAAGAGGGTAGCGGTTGCCTTCATCCGGGGGCTGTTGCCCTTGCGCCGAACCTCGCACGGACGCGAAAAATTGCGAGTGTGAAAAATTCCTTAACCCATCAGGAAAAACCCACCGGTGAAGGTTTTTCCCTCACCTCCGGCTCGGGGCTGACAGACGGGCAGGCAGCATCGGGTCCTTCCCGCTCGGAGCGGTCGCTCCTGTCCGGGCACCCGGTGCCGCGCTCCGGAGGGGTCCGCGCCCGCGGATGCGCCGGTCGTTCAGGCGAATACCGGGATGGTCCCGGCCAGCATCGGCGTCACCGCGTTCCCGGCGGCACGGTATCGCTTGGTCCCGGCGCCGGCGGGCCGGCCACGTCTGCGCACGACCTCGCGCTCGAAGGCGATGAAGGCTTGGGCTGAGCCGTCACGCCCCAGGATCGGGCGCACGTCGAGCTCGCACAGGTAGGCGTCCCCCTCCTTTCGGTAGTTCTGCAGGCAACCGAGGAATCGGCCTTCCGCCCTCAGCATCCGGGGCAGGTGGCGCGTCGCCTCCCGGTTCGTCCCCGCCCCCTGCAGCAGGCGCGGAGAGCCTCCGACGACCTCCGCGATCCCGTACCCGCTCAAGCGCGCGAAGGCCGGGTTGGCATAGAGCACGGTCGGTCCCGGACGCTCCAGATCGATGTCCGTGAGCACGACCGCGACGTCCAGGGGCTCGGCGAGCATTCTCACGAGATCCACGATGTTCATGACAGTTTTTCTTCCACGACTTTCATGCGAAATCGTAAAACAGACTTCGTTAAGGATTCTTATCGCCGGAAAGACATGTTTTGGATGCCGCGTGCGTGATTTAATTCAGAACTCGTCAAACACCAGCGCTCCACAATGATGGAAGATTCAGGGGCGGTCACCGCCAAGAACTGAGCATTTCCATCATCGTTTCCGCGGGAGTTTTCGATGTTCGATTTCAGGGGCCGGTCACGTAAAGCGAGATTCAATACCGCGATGCTCGAGAGCCTGCGCCTGCCGGTTCTTGGGGTCGACGTGCATTCGGTCGTGACGACCATGAACCCGAGCATGAACGACCTGCTCGGTCGGGGCAGGATCGGCCTCACGGGATCCCGCCTCGACGACCTCTGCCGCGACGTGATGGGCCAGCCCCTCGTTCCGCCGGGGTTGCGGGGCCGGCACGAAACCCTGGTTCGCCTCGACGGCCGCCACTACGACGTGGCCGTCACGCCGGTGACCGAAGGCGCCAGCGTGACGGGGTACGCACTCGGGTGGATCGACGCGACCGGCCGGCTCGAGCGCGAGGACCAGGCGCGCCGGCTCGCAGCCGTCGAGGCATCCCAGGCCGTCATCGAGTTCGCGCCGAACGGTACGATCCTCTCGGCCAACGCGGCCTTCCTCGAGGTCATGGGCTACACCCTGGACGAGATCCTCGGCCGCCACCACGGCCTCTTCGTGGAGGCGGCCCATCGGGACAGCCGCGCCTATTCCGCGTTCTGGAACGGGCTGCGGGCGGGTCGGCCGGAGGTCGCCGAGTTCAAGCGGGTCGCCAAGAGCGGCAAGACGGTCTGGATCAAGGGCTCGTACAACCCGATCCGGGATGGTGCCGGCGTCGTCACGCGGGTGGTGAAGTACGCCACCGACATCACGGCGCAGATGGTGGAAACCAACGCGCTCCGCGGGCAGGTCGATGCCATCCGCAGGTCCCAGGCCGTGATCAGCTTCGACCTCGACGGGCGAGTGCTGGAAGCGAACGCCAATTTCCTGTCCGCCGTCGGCTACACGGCCGCGGAGGTCGTCGGGCAGCATCACGGCATGTTCGTCGACGCCGAGCATCGCGCCAGCGCCGAGTACGCCCGCTTCTGGGACGCGCTGCGCCGCGGCGAGTACCAGGCTGGCCAGTTCCGGCGCATCGGCAAGGGCGGACGCGAGGTCTGGATCGAGGCCAGCTACAACCCCGTGCTCGATGCCGATGGCCGCCCCGTCCAGGTCACCAAGTTCGCCATCGACGTGACGGCCCAGGTCGAGCAGCGCGAGCAGGTCCGCCGAATGGAGGAGGCGTCAGCGCGGGAGCGGATCGAGGCGGAGGCCCGCCACAAGGCCGAGCGCGTGCAACTGGCCGATGCCTTCGAGCAAACGGTCGGGGGCGTGCTCGCCTCCGTCGCCTCCGCGGCGACCGAACTGCAGGCGACCGCCACCAGCATGTCGGGCATCGCCACCGAGACCGCGCGCCAATCGACCACCGTCGCGGCGGCGGCGAGCCAGGCAGCGGCCAACGTCAACACGGTCGCGGCGGCCGCCGAGGAACTCGGCGCCTCCGTGAACGAGATCGGCCGGCAGGTCGCCGGCTCCGAGGACCTCGCGGGCCAGGCCGTGACCGAGGCGGAGCAGACCGCGCTCCTGGTCCAGGAACTGAGCGAGGCGGTCCGCCGGATCGGCGACGTGGTCGCCATGATCTCGGCCATCGCGAGCCAGACCAATCTTCTGGCGCTCAACGCCACCATCGAGGCCGCGCGCGCCGGCGAGGCAGGGCGCGGTTTCGCCGTGGTCGCGGCCGAGGTCAAGGAACTCGCCACCCAGACGGCGCGGGCGACCGAGGAGATCACCGGGCAGATCAGCCGCATCCAGGGGGCGACCGGCGGCGCCGTCAGCGCCATCGACGGCATCCGTCGGCGCATCGCGGAGATCAACGGCGTCGCCGGGTCCATCGCGGCGGCCGTGCAACAGCAGGGCGCGGCCACGCAGGAGATCGTGCGCAACGTCAGCGAGGCCGCCGCGGGCACCGGCGAGGTGACGAGCAACATCACCGGCGTGGCCCGGGCCTCCGAGGAGACGGGTGCCGCGGCGAGCCAGGTCCTGACCGCGGCCTCCGACCTGTCGCGGCAATCCGAGCATCTCGACGGGGAGGTTTCCCGCTTCCTCGCCAAGATCCGTGCGGCGTGAGGCGGGGATGACCGAGTTGCTCATCCTGCCCGTCGACCTGTCCTCCGACGGCATCCGTCGCCTGGAGGCTCAACTCGAGCGTGACATCCGTGCCGGAGGGGATCTCGGCTCGCGTCAGGGTCAGATCGCCTGCCTCTCGGAATCGATCCTGCGCTCGGTGGAAGGCTTGCAGGAGGCTTTGTCCCTGCTTACCGCCGAGCTGCCGGCCGGAGACCCGATGGTCGCCCGCCTTCAGGAGGCTGCGGAAAACATGATGCGGCTCGCGCTCGCGGTGATGGATTACGCGGCTCTCTACGACCCGCAAGGCGGGGGAAGGGCCTGAAGCGCGCCGCGCCGCCGCTACGGTGGTCAGCGGTCCGGCCGGTCTTCCGGCCCGGCGGTCGAGTCGAGTTCCGCGCGGATCTCCGCGCTCGAGGCCCCGAGGGCCGGCGGCATGCGGCGGACGGGCAGGCGCGTGCCGTCGATGCGATAGGGCGGGGCGAGGACGTGGCCGGCGGCCTCGGTCCCGGGCAGCACGAGGTGGCCGGCGCGAGCACGCTCGGAGGTCAGGGCCGCGTGCAGGCCCAGCACCTCGCCGCAGGGGATGCCGGCCGCGTCGAGGCGGGCGAGGAGGTCGGCGCGGGTCCAGCGGGCGAGTTCGGCCTCGATCACGGGCAGGAACGCGGCGCGGTTGCGCGAGCGCTCCAGGTTGGTGGCGAAACGCGGGTCCACGGCGAGGTCGGGGCGCCCCAGCACCTGCTCGCAGAGGCGGCGGTACTGGCCGTTGTTGCCCACCGCCAGCACGATCGGACCATCCCCGGTCTCGAACACGCCGTAGGGCGCGATGGACGGATGGGCGTTGCCGGCGCGGACGGGGTCGTGCCCGCGCACCATCGCCTCCAGGCCGCAATAGGCGGTGAGCGCCACGCCGGAATCGAACAGGGCGAGCTCGATGTGGCGGCCGCGCCCCGTGCGCTCGCGCTGGAACAGGGCGGCGAGCACCCCTTGCGCCGCGTATTGCCCGGTGAAGAGGTCGACCGCCGCGAGGCCGAACTTGAGGGGCGGGCGCTCGGCCTCGCCGTTCAGCGCCATCAGCCCGGCCTCGCCCTGCACCACGATGTCGTAGCCGGGGCGGGCCGCCTCCGGCCCGTTCGAGGCGTAGCCCGAGATCGAGCAGTAGATCAGGCGCGGGTTCTCGGCGCTCAGGGTCGCGTAGCCGAGGCCGAGGCGGTCGGCGCCCCCGGTCTTGAAGTTCTGCACCACGACGTCGCAGGTCCGGGCCAGGGCGCGGGCCGTGGCGAGGCCCTCCGGGCTGGCGAGGTCGAGGGTGATCGAGCGCTTGTTGCGGTTGGCGCTGTCGAAGTACGAGGTGTTGGTGTCGCCCGTCCGCAGGCCCCAGTCGCGGGTGTCGTCGCCCCGCTCGGGATGCTCGACCTTGATCACCTCGGCGCCGAGGTCGCCCAGGCACATGGCGCACCAGGGACCGGCGAGCACGCGCGAGAGATCGAGCACGCGGATGCCGGCGAGCGGCAGGTCGGGAGGCGTGGAGGTCGAACCGTCGTGCGCCGTCGTCTCGCCCATGTCAGTTTCTCCGCTCCCCGTGCCGTCCCTTCGCGCCGGGCCTGTCTAACAGGATTCCGCCCGTTCCGATCCTGCACCCGCGCGGGTGGCCTCTCCGGCGCGGACTGATAGGATCGCCGGAACACGAAGAACCGCCGAGGACCCCCCATGAACGCCCCCACGCGCCCGCCCGGCTCCGCTGCGCCCACCGCCCCCGCTTCCGCCAGCTTCGCCTGGGACGATCCGTTCCTGCTGAACGACCAGCTCACCGAGGACGAGCGCGCGATCCACGAGGCCGCCACGGCCTTCGCGCAGGAGGAACTCCTGCCCGGCATCGTCGAGGCCTACGCGCACGAGACCCCCAACCCCGAGCTCTTCGCCCGGATGGGGGAACGCGGCCTCCTCGGGGTGACGCTGCCGGAGGAATACGGCGGCGCGGATGCGAGCTACGTCGCCTACGGCCTCGTGGCGCGCGCCGTCGAGGCGGTGGATTCCGGCTACCGCTCGATGATGAGCGTGCAATCCTCCCTCGTGATGTACCCGATCCACGCCTACGGTTCGGAGGAGCAGCGCCGCAAGTTCCTGCCCAAGCTCGCTTCCGGCGCATGGATCGGATGCTTCGGTCTGACCGAGCCCGATGCCGGCTCGGACCCGGCCGGCATGAAGACCAAGGCGGTGAAGATCGACGGCGGCTACCGGATCTCGGGGGCCAAGATGTGGATCTCGAACGCGCCCTTCGCCGACGTCTTCGTAGTCTGGGCGAAATCCGAGGCGCACGAGGGCGCGATCCGCGGCTTCATCCTGGAGAAGGGCCTGAAGGGCCTCTCGGCGCCGACCCTCAAGGGCAAGCTCTCCCTGCGCGCCTCCACCACGGGGGAGATCGTGATGGATGACGTGGAGGTCGGCGAAGATGCGCTCCTGCCCAACGTCTCGGGCCTGAAGGGCCCGTTCGGGTGCCTCAACCGGGCGCGCTACGGCATCGCCTGGGGCGCCATGGGGGCGGCCGAGGATTGCTGGCACCGGGCGCGGGCCTACACCCTGGAGCGCCGGCAGTTCGGCCGGCCGCTGGCTCAGACCCAGCTCGTGCAGCGCAAGCTCGCCGACATGCAGACCGAGATCGCCCTCGGGTTCCAGGCTGCGCTCCGAGTCGGGCGCCTCTTCGACGAGGGCCGGATGGCGCCCGAGATGATCTCGCTGATCAAGCGCAACAATTGCGGCAAGGCGCTCGACATCGCCCGCACCGCCCGCGACATGCATGGCGGCAACGGCATCATGGGTGAGTACCACGTGATGCGCCACGCCCAGAACCTCGAGACGGTGAACACCTACGAGGGCACGCACGACGTCCACGCCCTGATCCTGGGCCGGGCTCAGACGGGGCTGCAGGCGTTCTTCTGAGCGGGCCGGCGGGATCGAACGCGGGCGGGGTTCAGCTCTTCAGCCGGTAGCCGGTCCGAAAGATCCAGGTCACGCCGGCAAGGCACAGGACCAGGAAAACCAGCGCCATGGCGACGCTGACCCCGATGCCGACATCCGAGGTGCCGAAGAAGGCCCAGCGGAAGCCGCTGATGAGGTAGACCACCGGGTTGGCAAGGCTCACCCCCCGCCAGAACGGCGGCAGCATCTCGATGGCGTAGAAGCTGCCGCCCAGGAAGGTCAGCGGCGTCACGACGAGGAGCGGCACGAGTTGCAACCGCTCGAAGCCGTCGGCCCAGAGGCCGATGAGGAAGCCGAACAGGCTGAAGGTCACCGCCGTGAGGAGCAGGAACAGCACCATCGCCACGGGGTGCTCGATGCGCAGGGGCACGAACAGGGCGGCGGTGGCCAGGATGATCAGCGCGATCAGGATCGATTTCGAGGCCGCCGCCCCGACATAGCCCAGCACGATCTCCAGGGGCGAGACCGGGGCCGACAGGATCTCGTAGATCGTGCCGGCAAAGCGCGGGAAGTAGATGCCGAACGAGGCGTTGGCGATGCTCTGCGTCAGCAGCGAGAGCATCATCAGGCCCGGCACGATGAAGGCCCCGTAGGCGACGCCGTCGACGGCGGCCACCCGCGAGCCGATGGCGGCCCCGAAGACCACGAAGTAGAGCGAGGTGGCGATGACCGGCGCGACGATGCTCTGCAAAGCCGTGCGCCAGAAGCGCGCCATCTCGAAGCCGTAGATGGCCCGGACCGCGTACCAGTTCATGCGCGTTCCTTCACGAGGTCGACGAAGATCTCCTCCAGGGAGGATTGGCTGGTCTGGATGTCGCGGAAGCGGATTCCGGCCGCCGCGAGATCGGCGAGCAGGCCCGTGATGCCGGTGCGCTCGCCCTCGGTGTCGGGAGTCTTGGTATCGTACGTGTAGACGAGGTCCTGCCCGCCCGGCTTCAGGGTGAGGTCGTGCCGCGCCAGGGCCTCGGGCAGGGCGGCCAGCGGCTCCTGCAGGTTCAGGGTCATCTGCTTCTTGCCGAGCTTGCGCATCAGTTCGGCCTTCTCCTCCACCAGGATGATGCGGCCCTTGCGGATCACCCCGACGCGGTCGGCCATCTCCTCGGCCTCCTCGATGTAGTGGGTGGTCAGGATGACGGTGACGCCGGTGTCGCGCAGCGAGCGCACCAGGCGCCACATGTCCCGGCGCAGTTCCACGTCGACGCCGGCGGTGGGCTCGTCGAGGAACAGGATGCGCGGCTCGTGCGCGAGGGCCTTGGCGATCAGCACCCGCCGCTTCATGCCCCCCGACAGCGTCATCATCCGCGAGTCGCGCTTTTCCCAGAGCGAGAGGTCGCGCAGCACCCGCTCGATATGCGCCGGGTCGGGCCGGAGGCCGTAGAGGCCGCGGCTGAAATTGGTCGTCGCCCAAACGGTCTCGAAGGCGTCGGTGGTGAGTTCCTGCGGCACCAGCCCGATGAGCCGGCGGGCGCGCCGGTAATCGGAGGCGATGTCGTGCCCCCCCGCCAGGACGCGGCCCGCGCTCGCCGTGACGATGCCGCACACGATGCTGATCAGCGTCGTCTTGCCGGCGCCGTTGGGCCCGAGCAGGGCGAAGATCTCGCCCTCGCGGATGTCGAGGTCGATGCCGTCGAGGGCCTTCAGGCCGGAGGCGTAGACCTTGGACAGGTCCTGGATCGAGATGATCGGCTGCATCGGGGCTCCGCTGCGGCATGGCGCCGGCGCGATCGGGCCGGCGCTATAGCACGCCGCCGCCGCAGGACTGGACCGCAAAACGAGAAAAGCCGCCTGACGGCGGCTTCCCCGGTGTCGCGGTCGCGGGCGATCAGGCCCGCAGGCGGGTCCGGACCTCGCCGAGGCTCTGGCGCACCAGGCCCTCGGCGGCCTCGCCCTGCATGCGCTCGCGCAGGATCACTTCGGACACCTTGACGGCGGCGTCGGCGGCGGCGGCGCGGACCTGGGCGGTGGCCTGGACCTCGGCCTGCGCGATCTTGGTCTCGGCGGACTTGGTGCGGCGGGCGATGAAGTCGTTCAGGCGGGCATGGCCCTCGTCGGCGATGCGCTGGGCCTCCTCGCGGGCCGAGGCCACGATGGCCTCCGCCTCACGCTCGGCCTCGGTGCGGCGCTTCTTGTAGTCGGCCAGGACGCCGGCCGCTTCCTCGCGCAGGCGGCGGGCCTCGTCGAGCTCGTGGCGCACGCGCTTGGCGCGGCCGTCCAGACCCTTGATGATCTGATCGAAGCCGCCGACCTTCCAGACCACGGCCATGAACAGGACGAAGGCGACTGCGACCCAGAATTCGGCTTCCAACAACATGCTCGGCGTCCCAACTCGATGGTGTCCGGCGAGGTCTTCCCCGTGGGGTGTTCCTGCCGGTCAGATGTGGTTTGGCGTCCCGCCTCAGTGCGGGAATGCGACGCTGTCGAGGGCCTTGGCGAGGGCGGCCTCGTCGGGGCTCCGGCCGGTCAGGCGCTCCACGATGGCGGAGGCCGTTTCGCCGGCGATCCCGCGCACGTTGCCCATGGCCTCGGCGGTGCGGGTGCGCAGGGTGGCCTCGGAGGCGGCGATGCGCGCGTTCAGCTCGGCCTCGAGGGCCTTGCGCCGGGTCTCGGCTTCCTGGGCGAGGGCGTTCCGGGTCTCGAGGGCGATGGCCTGGGCCTTGGCCTGGGCGTCGCTCAGGGATTTCTCGTAGGCCGCGCCGGCGGCGTCCGCCTCGGCCTTCAGGCGCTGGGCCTCGTCGAGGTCACCCGACAGGCGCGTGGCGCGGTCGTGCAGGATGCCCTGGATGCGCGGCAGCGCGATCTTGTCCATCAGGTAGTAGAGCAGGCCGAAGGCCAGCGCGAGCCAGATTAGCTGGGACGCGAAGGTGTGGCTCTCGAAGGGGGGGAAGCCGCCGCCGTGCTCGGCGGCCGGCGTCGCGGCGAAGCCTTCATGCGTTGCGGTCGGATGAGCCGGCTGAGCCATGACGTCCTTCGGTCAAATCGGGAGAAAGGACCGGACGCGAGGACCATCCCAGGAGGGGAGGCGGCGTCCGGCCCGGTAGCGGGTTCGAAGTCTAGGGAGCGCGCAGCGATCTCAGACGGCGAACAGGAGCAGCAGCGCGACGAGCAGCGAGAAGATGCCGAGCGCTTCCGTGAGGGCGAAGCCGAGGAGCAGGTTGCCGCGCTGGCCGTCGGCGGCCGACGGGTTGCGGAGCGCGCCGGCGTAGAACTGGCCGAAGAGGTTGCCGAGGCCGATGGCGGCGCCCGCCATACCGAGACAGGCGAGGCCGGCACCGATGTACTTGGCAGCTAAGGGATCCATCAAATTGCTCCTGGTGTCCGTGTCGTCGTTGCGTGGAGAGAAATCCGGCCTGCGACCGCGGACCGGGGACGGAAGGGCGCTTCCCGGCTGGCGCCGGGATGACCCGGCCTAGTGGCCGGGATGCAGGGCGTCGCTGAGGTAGATCGAGGCGAGCGTCGCGAAGACGTAGGCCTGCAGACCGGCGACGAGGAATTCGAGGGCCGTGACGGCCACGCTGAGGGCCAGCGGCAGGGGCGAGATCGCGCCCCAAGCCCCGGCGGCGAGCAGCGCCGGCACGAAGCCCGCGAAGATCTTGAGGGCGATGTGCCCGGCGAGCACGTTGGCGAAGAGACGGACCGCGAGGCTGATCGGACGCGAGATGAACGACACGATCTCGATGGCCACGATCATCGGCATCAGCCAGCCGGGCACGCCGGAAGGCACGAACACCTTCAGGAACTTCGTGCCGTGGGCCATGAAGCCGTAAACGATCACGGTGCCGATCACGAGGAAGGCCAGCGCGAAGGTGACGATGATGTGGCTGGTCACCGCGAAGGCGTACGGGATCATGCCGAGCATGTTCAGCACGAGCACGAACATGAAGAGCGAGAAGATCAGCGGCATGAACCGCTCGGAGCCGTGCCCGGCGGACTGGCGCAGGGTCGAGCCGATGAACTCGTAGAACACCTCGGCCATCGACTGCATGCGGCCCGGCACCACCGAGCGGCGGGCGGTGGCCACCACGGTGATCAGCGCGATGATCCCGACGGCGGCGAACATGTAGAGCGCGGACTGCGTGAACGCGATCTCCTGGTTGCCGATATGACCGAAGGAGACCAGCGGCTTGAGCTCGAACTGGTGGATCGGATCCATCTTTACGGCCATTGCCGCTCCCGCCCTTCTGAATCTCGGCCGGCCTTTCGGCCAGCCACCACCGGTGCCGCACGGAGCGGCATGCATGAAATCGAGGTCCGGCCGCAGGGGCCTTCCCCGGAGCGAGCCCTCAGGGGTCCCGCTCCTTGCCCGGCGCCTTCGAGAGTGCTCCCGAGACGCGCATGACGTTGTAGACGCCGGTCGCGAAGCCCAGCATCAGCAGGACGATCAGACCCCAGGGTTTCGTCCCCAGGTACCGATCGAACATCCAACCGAGAATGCCCCCGGCCAGGACGCCCGCGATGAACTCGGTCGAGAGCCGCATCGCTTGGCCGAGAGGAGAAGGCCCGGCCGTCTGGCCGGGACGCGAGGAATGACCGGGAGGGGCGCTGGGCCGCTTCCGCTCGATCTGCGTCTCAAGACGTTTGAGCCTCTGGGAGAGGTCCGCGTCCAGTGCTTTCTTCCGCCCGTCCCCGCCTTCGTCCCCTGTTTCGTTGCCGCTCACGGCGAGAACTCACATTGGCGAGAGCGGAGGGAACCGGCCGGAACGCCTCCTTCAAGCGGGGCGCACCATAGTTTCGCCTACCTTGGGTGTCAAGGCGCCCCCGACACGATGTAAGATATTGACACCCTTGGGAAAATCGAGGTTTTCCCGATCCGCCCCCAGGTCTTCGGCAATGCCCGTGGCGGGACGGCCCCAGACGGACCAGATCCCGCGTGACGCGGACGGGTTCAGGCGCCCAGAATCGGCTTGATCACCTTCTCCATCCCCTCGATGGTCATCTCGCCCTTGAAGCGCTCGCCGTTGATGAAGAACGTCGGCGTCGAATCGACCTTGAAGGTGTCCATGCCCTTCTGCTTCACCGTGTTGACGGCGTTGTAGAGCTTCTGGTCCTTCAGGCAGGCCTCGAACTTCTCCTTCGAGAAGCCTGCCTGACGCAGCATCTGCTCCATGGCATCCACCGGCGATTGCGGCTTCTGCACGTAGGCCCAGGCGGCCTGCTGGTCGAAGAGCAGGTCGGTGATCGGATAGTACTTGGCGTCCCCGTCGCAGCGCGCCAGCATGAAGGCCGCCGTGGCCAGGGGGTCGAGGGGGAACTCGCGCAGGGTGAAGCGCACCTTGTTGGTGTCGATGTAGCGCTCCTTCAGGGCCGGCCAGGTGAACTTGTGGAAGGCGGCGCAGTGCGAGCAGGTCATCGAGGCGTACTCGATGATCGTGACCTTGGCGTCCTTCGGGCCGAGCCAGACGTCGCCGAGGGGGCCGGGCTCCATCAGGGTGGAGAGGTTCGCGTCCTCGGCCGCGGCCGGCAGGGTGAACCGGGGCAGGAGGATCGCAGCGCCGACCGCAAGGCCGGTGGCTTTCAGGGCGTCGCGTCGGGTGATCATGATCGGGACGGGCTCCGCTCGCGGACCAAATGTCTTCGTGAGCGATGCGGTAGAATCCTGCAGGCGTCCTGACAAGGCGGGTCGTCGTTTCGCCGCGGGTCGTTCTCACGGGACCGGCGGCCACCCGCCTAGCGCTTGTGTGTGGTCGCCACGATGGCGGTGCCGAGGCGATCGAGGGCGTCGCGAAGGGCGTCGTGCTCGATCGTGCCCACCGCGAGCGCCACTTCGCCGCGGCGGACGGGATCGATCACCGGAGGCGCGGGCCGGCGCCCGATCCGGTCGACCCGGCCCTGGCGCAGCACGATCCGGCCCACGCAGGCCCAGCCGTAATGGGCATTGATGCGCTGGATCACCACCGGAGCGAGGTGCTGGAGTTCGAGGGCGAACACCCCCTCCACCCGGACCACGAGGGTGCCGGGCTCCGAGCGCCCCTCCTCGTCGCGCTGGCGCCGGCGCGGCCACTCGAGCTTCGAGGGCTGGCAGTAGCGCGACAGGCGCTCGCCGACGATCTCGGGCCAGGCGCCCAGGATGTCGGTGGAGGCGAAGCCCTGCGCGGCGAAGGCCGGGCCGATGCATTCCTCCAGCAGTTCGGCGAGGGGTTTGGCACGGGCCATGCGCTGCGTGTGTCCGTAAGGCCGACCGGGATCGCGTCCGGGGCACCGGTATCGCGCCGCAATGGTTAGCACGCGGTTCCGGAGAGCCGAAGCGGCGTCGCGGATCCTCGGGCGGGTCTTTGACGGCGGGGTCCGGAGGGCTATGGACGAGCCTCCCCAGCGCGCACCGGTGCCCGTGTCCCAGACCACAGCCCCCGACCCCGCGGCCGCCGATCTCCTGAGCTGGTACGATAGGCACCGGCGCGTCCTGCCCTGGCGGGCGCTGCCGGGGGAAACGCCCGACCCGTACCGCGTCTGGCTCTCGGAGGTGATGCTCCAGCAGACCACCATCGCGGCGGTCAAACCCTACTTCGCCGCGTTCCTGGCGCGCTTCCCCACCGTCGAGGCCCTGGCGGCGGCGCCGGAGGAGGCGGTGATGTCGGCCTGGGCCGGGCTCGGCTACTATTCGCGCGCTCGCAACCTGCATGCCTGTGCCCGAGCGGTGGCGGCGGCCGGCGGGTTTCCCGACACGGCCGCGTCCTTACGCAAGCTGCCGGGCATCGGCGCCTACACGGCGGGCGCCGTCGCGGCGATCGCGTTCGACCGGCCGGAGGCGGCGGTGGACGGCAATGTCGAGCGGGTGATGACGCGGCTCTTCGCCATCGAGACGGCGCTGCCGGCGGCGCGCCCCGAGATCCGGGCGGTGACGCAGGATCTGGTGCCGGCGGACCGGCCGGGGGACTTCGCGCAGGCGGTGATGGATCTGGGCGCCACCATCTGCACGCCCAAGCGCCCGGCCTGCGCCCTCTGCCCCTGGATGGTCCCCTGCCGGGCCCGGGCGCTCGGCCTGCAGGAGACCTATCCGCGCAAGGTCAAGGCGGTGAAGGGCATCCTGCGGCGGGGCGCGGCCTTCGTGGCGATCCGCAGCGGCGACGAGGCGATCCTCCTGCGCACGCGCCCGCCGGAGGGATTGCTCGGCGCCATGGCCGAGCCGCCGACGAGCGCTTGGGAGCCCGATTACGACCCGGCCCAGGCCCTCCTCGACGCGCCCCTCGACGCGCGCTGGAAGCGGCTGCCGGGGCTGGTGCGCCACGGCTTCACCCACTTCCCGCTGGAACTGACGGTGTTCGTGGCCAAGGTCGCGCTGAGCACGGCGGCGCCGGCGGGCCTGCGCTTCACGCCGCGCCGCGACCTCGGCGAGGAGCCCCTGCCGGGCGTGATGAAGAAGGTCCTGGCCCACGCCTTCGACCCGAAGCCAGACCCACCGGCCAAGCGCGGGCGGCCGAAGGCGATGCGGGCGGTCGCGGACACGCCACTCTTCGCCGAGGCGGACCCGGAAGCGCCGGCCGCGCCGCCGCGCTTCCGCCCCGTGCCGAAGCCGGCGCCGCGCGCGATCCCGGTGCCGCGGCCGGATGAGGAGGAGGGGGTGTTCGAGGAACCGGCGGCGGTGCCCCCCGCCGCGCGCAAGCGGGGCAGGCCGAAGACGCGTCCGCGTTGACCGGACGTCCAGTTCAGGCGGCGGAGCCCATGGCGGCCCGCATCTTGGCGCGGAAGACGTCGATGAGCACCGGCTTGCCGTTGCGGGTCGCATGCCAGAAATCCCAGCCGTTGCAGGCGGGAAACCCCTGCACCAGGGCCCCGATCTTGTGGATCGAGCCCGTGGCCGGCCCGGCCATCAGGGTGCCGTCGGGGCGCACGATGGCGCTGTGGCGGCCGCGCGCGTCCGTGAGGGTCTCGCCCGCGCGGATATGCCCGGCCTCGATCACGCTGAGGAAGGCGACGCGGGGCTCCGCGCGCTTGCTCGGTGCCACCAGCAATGCCGCCTGCGACAGGGGCTCGACGGCGTCGATCCGGGCGCGGGCGGCCTGCGCGTAGACGGTCTCGCGCTCGATTCCGATGAAGCGGCGTCCCAGGCGCTTGGCGACGGCGCCGGTGGTGCCGGTGCCGAAGAACGGGTCGAGCACCACGTCGCCGGGGTTGGTGGCCGCGAGCAGCGTGCGTGCGAGCAGCGCCTCCGGCTTCTGGGTGGGATGGACCTTCTGGCCGTCGGCCCCCTTCAGGCGCTCGTCTCCGGTGCAGAGGGGGATGAACCAGTCCGAGCGCATCTGGACGTCGTCGTTGCCGCCCTTCAGCGCCTCGTAGTGGAAGGTGTAGGCCTTCGACTCCGCCGAGCGCGAGGCCCAGATCAGGGTCTCGTGGGCGTTGGTGAAGCGCTTGCCCCGGAAGTTCGGCATCGGGTTGGCTTTCCGCCAGACGATGTCGTTGAGGATCCAGTAGCCGAGATCCTGGAGGGTGGCGCCGACCCGGAAGATGTTGTGGTAGGAGCCGATCACCCACAGGGTGGCGTTCGGCTTCATCACCCGGCGCGCGGCGGCGAGCCAGTCGCGGGTGAAGGCGTCGTAGGCGGCAAAGCTCGAGAACCGGTCCCAGGCGTCGTCCACCGCGTCGACCCGGCTCTGGTCGGGACGCAGGAGCGAGCCTTCGCCGAGCTGGAGATTGTAGGGCGGATCCGCGAACACGCAGTCGACGCTGGACGCCGGCAGGGCGTTCATGGCCGCGATGCAGTCGCCGACGAGGATCTCGTCGAGGGGAAGACGGGACGCGGGGGGTACGAGACCCATCCGCGGCACCGACACGGGCCGCCCGGCACGCGAGACACTTTTCCGGGCGACGGTGTCGGCAACCGCGGTACGCAGGGAAGCCATGGCAAACACCGGTTACGCGACTGACCGGCAGACCTTGGGCCCGTTAACGTAAAGGCGGGGTTGCCGGGAGGCGGACAAGGCGTCTCGATTTGGGGCTGCAATTTTTGCCGGGTGGCATGAACCGGGCCCAGGGAGGCTATAGCTCCACCGCCGGAAAGATCGCCGCAAGACTTACCTGAAGATCGAAAAGATGGTGTCCGGCAACCCGCCGTTCCGCATCAGCCCCCCAAGGATGGCCTCCGACCGACCTCCAGGGCATGAACGGAGAAGAAACTTGCCTTTCCGAAGCCCGCGGGCCTCGCGCAGGGCAGGGTTTCGCTGACCGCATCCCTGAGGGGGCCATCCTGCACCCCGACGTTGCGTCGCAGCCACGATCAAGGCTCGATCGCACAGCGTTTTCGGCACCTGAACAACGATGCGAACGGGCGGATTCATAGATAGATCCTGAATAATATCTCCACGCACAACCACTGATTAAAAAATCCCTATAGCCTTAAAAAAGGCAGTTCTTGCCATATTTGTCCGGTCTCATTTTGGCCCTGATCCGCTTCATTTTGCCGGCCATCCGAAACAACCAAGGGAATGCGGATGACCATCAAGCCTGTTCGTGGAGCTGTTGCCCTCATTGGAACCGTCGTCACCCTCGCCGCCCATTCACCGGCCAGTGCCCAGTCCGGCGCGGCCTCCTGGTACGGCAGCGGCCACCGCACGGCGAACGGTGAGCGCTTCAATCCGAACGGGATGACCGCCGCCCATCGCAGCCTGCCGTTCGGCACCCGGGTCCGGGTCGAGAACAAGCGCAACGGCCGCTCCGTGGTGGTGCGCATCAATGATCGCGGCCCGTTCGTGCGCGGCCGGATCATCGATCTCGCCAAGGGCTCCGCCCGCGCGCTCGGCATGGGCGGCACGACCTACGTGTCCCTGCGCGTCGTCGACTGAGACGGGCCGACCCGATCGGCCATCGTCACGCCGGAGTGAACCGCCGAAATTTCGCGTGAGCCAATCCGGCCGGTCGGCGTTGTGCGAACGACCGGTCGACCCCATTCTCACCGGCGGAATCGTGAGTTCGGAATCCCATGGCCAAGCCCCTGATCGTCGAAATTCCGCATGACCTCGGCCTGGCGGAAGCCCGCCGGCGCATCGCGGATGGCATCACCCAGGCCGACGGGCTGTTCGCCAAGGCGGGCATCGCCGTCGACAAGATGGCCTGGACGGACGACCGCCTCGATTTCGCGATGGCCGCCATGGGCCAGAAGGTGGACGGCCAGGTCGATGTCCGGGCCGAGACCGTGCGGGTCGAGGTGCGCCTGCCGCTGCTCCTCGCCCTGTTCGCCCAGCAGATCCAGAAGCGGGTCGGCAAGGAGGGAAACCTCCTGCTCACCAAGAAGTAGGCCCCGGCCGCCCCGCGTGATGGCGTCACCCCGGAACCGGCCTCCGGTGCGGGGTGTTGCCACGGTCCGATCCTGGGGCATTCAGGTCCCGGGCAACCGAGAGGCGCAAGCGATGTCGAACCCCGGCCCCATCCCGGAAGCTCCGGTGCCCGAGACCCCCTACGAGGCGCCGCAGACCCCGCCCCCCGGGCCCGATACCCCGGGGACGGACGTGCCGGGCAAGACCCCGACCGAGGCGCCCGACGTGACGCCCACCGAGATCCCGGTCAACGATCCGGATATCGGCCCGGCCATCGCCCCCGATCCGATGCCCACGGGCCCCGCCAACCCCACGATGTGAGGGACGCCCGAATGCGGGTTTGTTCGGAGGCGCGGTCGCTGCCATAAGCCGGCCCCATGGCCGCTCCTCCGCTTCTCACCCTCCAAGACGTCGCGCTTACCTTCGGCGGCACCCCGCTGATCGAGCGCGCCGAACTCGCGATCTCCCCCGGCGAACGCACCTGCCTCGTGGGTCGCAACGGCTCGGGCAAGTCCACCCTGATGAAGATCGCCGCCGGGCTCGTGGAGCCCGACAAGGGCGTGCGCTTCGTCCAGCCCGGCACCACGATCCGCTACCTCGCTCAGGAGCCCGACTTCTCGGGCTTCGAGACGACACTGGACTTCGTCGAATCCGGCCTCAACCACGACGACGACGCCTACCGCGCCCGCTACCTCCTGGAGAGCCTCGGGCTCACCGGCGCGGAAAACCCCAAGAGCCTGTCGGGGGGTGAGGGCCGCCGGGTGGCGCTCGCCCAGGCCCTGGCGCCCGAGCCCGACATCCTGCTCCTCGACGAGCCCACCAACCACCTCGACCTGCCGGCGATCGAGTGGCTCGAATCCGAGCTGAAGAGCGTGCGCGGCGCCCTCGTGCTGATCAGCCACGACCGGCGCTTCCTCTCGGCCCTGTCGAAGACCACGGTCTGGCTCGACCGCGGCGTCACCCGCCGCATCGAGCAGGGCTTCTCCACCTTCGAGGCCTGGCGCGACGCCTTCTTCGAGGAGGAGGAGCGCGACCGGCACAAGCTGGAGCGCAAGATTGCCGACGAGGAGCATTGGCTGCGCTACGGCGTCACCGCACGGCGCAAGCGCAACGTGCGCCGCCTCGGCAACCTGCACGCCCTGCGCAAGGAGCGCCGCGACGACCGCCGCCCCGTCGGCACCGCGACCATGACCTCGACGGAGGCCGAGAGCTCGGGCGCCCTGGTGATCGAGGCCAAGCACGCGGCCAAGGCCTACGGCCCGCGCCGGATCGTCGACGACCTCTCGCTGCGGGTGATGCGCGGCGACCGCCTCGGCATCGTCGGCGCAAACGGCGCCGGCAAGACCACGCTGATCAACCTGCTGACCGGTCAGGCGCTCCCGGATTCGGGCACGGTGGCGCTCGGCACCAACCTGAAGATGATGCTCCTCGACCAGGCCCGCGCCGTGCTGGAGCCCAGCATGACGGTGACGGAAGTGCTCACGGGGGGCAGCGGCGATTCGGTGATGGTCGGCGGCGTCAGCCGCCACGTCATCGGCTACCTCAAGGACTTCCTGTTCGCCCCCGAACAGGCCCGCACCCCGGTGAGCGTGCTCTCGGGCGGCGAGCGCAACCGCCTGCTTATCGCGCGGGCGCTCGCCCAGCCCGCCAACCTCCTCGTCCTCGACGAGCCGACCAACGACCTCGACCTCGAGACCCTCGACCTCCTGCAGGAGATGCTGGCGGATTACTCCGGCACCCTGATCCTCGTGAGCCACGACCGCGACTTCCTCGACCGGGTGGTCGGCAGCGTTCTGGTCAGCGAGGGGGAGGGGCGCTGGGTCGAGTATGCCGGCGGCTACACCGACATGATCGCCCAGCGCGGGGAGGGCGTGCAGGCCCGGGCGGCGGCCGGGCGGGCCGAGAAGTCTGAGGCGCGCGCCGATGCCCGGGACCGCGCGAAGGCGCCCGAGACCGCGTCCCCGGCCGGCAAGCCGAAGCTCGGCTTCAAGGACCAGCACGAGCTCAAGACCCTGCCGGACCGGATGAAGAAGCTCGAATCCGACATCGCCAAACTGCGCGAGGTCCTGGCCGATCCGGGCCTCTATGCCCGCGACCCGGCCCGCTTCGCCAAGGCCTCCGACCTCCTCGCCCTCGCCGA
>NZ_JAIEOF010000232.1 GCF_019750675.1 Methylobacterium sp. | reverse complement strand
GGGGCCAGCACCACCCTGGCGGTGGTCGCCACCGACGCCGCCCTCACCAAGGCGCAGGCACGCCGCTTCGCCGTGATGGCCCAGGACGGCCTCGCCCGGGCGATCCATCCCGTGCACACGCCGCTGGACGGCGACGCCGTCTTCGCCGTGGCCACCGGCCGGGTGCCCCTCGCCGACCCCGTCCTCGATCTCGCCCGGATCGGCGATGCGGCCGCGCGCACGCTCGCCCGCGCGGTGGCGATCGGCGTCCACCGCGCGACGGTGCCGCCCGGCTGGGCCGGGCCCCCGGCATGGGCAGAACGCTTCGGGGGCTGACGCTCGGCCGGAACCCGGTTCAGGTCTGGCCGAGTTCGGCCTTGGCATCCGCGATGAGGCCGGCGAGGCCCGCATCGACCTCGGCCCCGAGCATGCGGCGCTCGGCCTCCGTCAGGTCGGCCGCCCAGCCGCGCTGGCCGAAGCCCTCGGCACACTTGGCCCGCTCGGCCGTGAGATAGGCCTCGGTCTCGGCCGGCTGCGTGCGCATGGCCTGGACGAGGCCGAACCAGGCGGCGCGCTCCACCACCGCGAGGCGGGCCCGCAGGCGGATCACAACCGCGCGTTCGGGGCTGACATCGTCCATCGGCTGCTCCGTTCCGGCCGGCTCAGCGCCGCGGTTCGCAGCGCGTCTTCACGTAGGTGCCCGGCTCGTTGCCGTGCCCGGCATTGGCCGCGAGCACCGGCCCCTGCATCAGGCATTCCTGCAGGGTGTGGGCCGGGCCCGTGATGATGTCGAGGGCCGTGTCCCGGGAGCAATCCGGAGCCTGGACGGCGGAGGCGCAGACGAGGGCGACGACGAGAATCGGGTTCATGGCCGGATTACCTGGATCAGGCCGCCCGTGCGGCAAGGGCGTCTCCCCAATTCGGGTGCAACTTAATGCAGGCCCCTCGCATGCGCCGACCGATGTTTCTTGTTTGTTCCGGAGACATCAAACACGACGCCCCAGTTCCTAGGCTCAAAGACCTATGACTTTAATCATAGGTCTTTGAGCCTAGGCTCTTGCGCCTATCTCCGAACAAGCGACATGAACGAAAAGCGAACAAATACAGGCCCTTCGACCTCCTCCGGGTGCGACCCCTCACCTGTGGACGCCCGCCCCGGGCAACGGACCTGCCGGAGGGCACGCGTGTTAAGACCTTCGTGCGAGAGCCAGAGGAGCCCCGGGGAACGAACCTCGGCGCGGGAGCCGGAGCAGGCATGACGGTCGGCATCGAGATGGGTCTGAGCATGGGGCCGGGGGCGGAGCCCGCGCGCCTCGACCTCGAGGAGCTCCTGGCCACGCGTCTCCTGGTCCAGGGCAATTCCGGCTCGGGCAAGTCGCACCTCCTGCGGCGCCTGCTGGAACAGAGCGCCGGCGCGGTGCAGCAGGTGATCATCGACCCCGAGGGCGACTTCGTCACGCTGGCCGAGGCCTACGGCCACGTGGTGGTGGACGGCGCCCACACGGAGCCCGACCTCCAGGCCATCGCCGCCCGGGTGCGGGCGCACCGGGTCTCGGTGGTGCTCACCCTGGAGAGCCTCGACATGGAGGCGCAGATGCGCGCGGCGGCCGCTTTCCTGGGCGGCCTGTTCGAGGCCGAGCGCAGCCACTGGCACCCCGCGCTGATCGTCGTCGACGAGGCGCAGATCTTCGCCCCCGCAGCGGCTGGCGACGTCTCGGACGAGGCGCGCAAGGCTTCGCTCGGCGCCATGACCAACCTGATGTGCCGGGGCCGCAAGCGGGGCTTGGCCGGCATCATCGCGACGCAGCGCCTCGCCAAGCTCGCCAAGAACGTCGCGGCCGAGGCCACCAACTTCCTCATGGGCCGCACCTTCCTCGACATCGACATGGCGCGCGCGGCCGACCTCCTCGGCCTCGACCGGCGCGGCGCCGAGCGGTTTCGCGACCTGTCGCGCGGTGAGTTCGTGGCGCTGGGCCCGGCGCTCAGCCGGCGGCCCCTGGCGCTGCGCATCGGCCCGGTGACGACCTCGGCGCGCTCGGGGTCGCCCAAGCTCGTGCCCCTGCCCGCCCCGGCGGACGCGGACCTGCGCGCCCTCATCCTCACCCGCTCGGCCGACGAGCCCGCGCTGGCGTGGGCGCCAGCGCCCCGCACGCCGCCAACGCCGCGCGCCACGCCGGCCGACCTCATGCGCGAGCTGAGCGCCTACCGCCCCGAGCCGGTGGAGGCGCCGGAGCCGCTCAGCGAGGCGGAGATCCGGGCCGGGCTCGACGCGGTCCTGCGCGGCATCGCCGCCGACCCGGATGCCGGCGGCCAGCCGGTGGCGGTAGTTTACCAGGACTTCCTCGTGCGCTGCCGGATGCGCGGCCTCGACGGCGAGGCGATCAGCCTGGCGGCCTTCCGCCGCCGCCTCGGCGTCGCCCGGGCCGGGTTCGACGGGGCCGACGTCGCCCCGGACGAGGCGGACGGGCGCTGGGAGGAGGCGCAAGGGGTCGCCGCCACCCTGCCGGACGAGGTCCAGGGCCTGTTCCTGCTGCTCGCCCGCGCGGCGCTCGCCGGAGAGCCCTGCCCCGGCGACGAGGCCCTGGCGCGGGCGATCGGCAGCCGCTCGCCGGGCCGCGCCCGGCGCCTGCTGGCCTATGTCGAGACCCGCGGCACCATCGTGTGCCGCATGGACTACAAGGGCAACCGCATCGTCGCCCTGCCGGCGCTCGCCTGCGAGACCGCCCCCGGCGACCCCAAGGCGTCGGCCGAGGCGAAGCCCGGCGGGACGGCCGGATCCCCACCGCCGGCAGGGGATTCCGGCCTGCCCGGGCTGTTCGCCGCCGAGTAGGCCCTCAGGCCAACAGCTTCGGAGCCATGGCGGCGCGCAGCATGTCCGCGAGGCGCTCCAGGGCCGGGCCGCGCTGCACATCGTGGGCCCGCAGCGCCAGGCCGATCTGCGGCAGCGCCGGCAGGTTCGCCTCGGCCGGCTCCAGGGCGCGCAGCGTCGGCGGCAGACCGTGGGGAACCCGCAGGGCGATGCCGAGGCCGGCGGCCACCGCGGCCCAGAGGCCGGTGAGGCTCGGCGACGCGAAGGCGACCCGCCACGGGATCGCGGCCCCGTCGAGGGCCCGCAGGCCGGCCTGGCGGAACAGGCACGGCGCCGCGAACGCGACCAGGGGCAGGGTCGCGTCGGGGGCGCGCACGAAACCGTCGCGGGGCCCGATCCAGGCCATCGGCAGGTCGAGGCGCGCGAGCGGCGCCGGGCCCGGCCAGGCCTCCGACGGGACGCCGCCGGATTCCCAGGCCAGCACGAGGTCGAGGCGCCCGGCGTGAAGCCCCGCCAGCAGGGCGGCGTTGGTCTCCACCCGCACCTCCACCTGCACGCCGGGGTGCTGGCGCGCGAAGGGGCCGAGGAGGCCCGGCAGCCAGGTCTCGGCGAAATCCTGCGGCAGGCCGAGTCGGACGCGGCCGGCGAGCGCCGGTTCGCGCAGGGCGGCCAGGGTCTCGTCGTTGAGGGCGAGCAGACGGCGGGCCGGCCCGAGGAGGGTTTCGCCGGCCTCGGTCAAGGCGAGGCCGCGGCCGGATTTCCGGGTCAGAGGCAGGCCGATCTGGGTTTCCAGCTTGCGCAGCTGCAGGCTGAGGGCCGAGGGCGAGCGGTTCAGGCGCTCGGCGGCCTTCGCGAAGCTGCCGAGGTCGATTCCGGCGACGAAGCTGCGCAGGGCATCGAGGTCGAGGTTGGTGACAACCATTCGGTTTCCCCAAACGATCCATTCGGATCTTCGCGATTATCGCGACGATGCTGCGCCCGTACAGGTTGGTCCGTCAACACGACGCCACCGCGAGAGCCCATCTACCAGGAGACCATCATGCCGTTCGTCCGCGTCACCCTCGCCGGCCCGCCTCCGGGCGCCGCCGTCCTCGCCGCCCTCCAGGCGGGCGTCACCACCCTGATGGCCGAGGTTCTCGGCAAGCGGGCCGACCTCACGGCGGTGCTGGTGGAGGGCACGGCGCCCGGCGCCTGGAGCATCGGCGCGGCCCCCATGGGGATCGCGGCCCATCTCGACGCGACGGTCACGGCCGGCAGCAACAGCCCGGCGCAGAAGGCGGCCTTCGTCGCGGCCGCCCACCGGCTCATGGCCGAAACCCTGGGGGAGGGCCTCCCGCTCGCCACCTACGTGGTGGTGGAGGAGGTCCCGGCGGAATCCTGGGGCTATGGCGGGCTGACCCAGGCGCGGCGCGCTGAGGGTCGACCCTGACACGGCGCCCTCAGCGCTTGGTGGCGGCCTCGTAGTATTTGGGCTCGAACAGGCCCTCCAGGGGCACGTCCTTGTCGAGGGTGCCGATGGAGACCTGGTAGGCCTGCATCTTCTTCGTGGCCTCGATGATCTGGCGCGGGTCGGCGGTGAACCGGGCGGCGGGCGAGGTCAGCGCCTTGGTGATGGTCGCGGTGTCGGTGATGCCCTTGCCGAGCGCCGCCTCCACGGGTTTCGCCGCGCGGGCCGGATCGCTCTTGAGGAGTTCGGTGGCGCGCACCACGGCCTTCACCAAGCCCTCGACGGCGGCGGGGTTCTTGTCGGCGAAGGCGCCGAACACGCCCACCACGGTGCCCGGCTGGTCGGGGAACATCTCGCCCCCGGTGGCGATGAGCTTGATGGCGGGGTTGCGCATCTGCACGATGGTGAGCGCCGGCTCGCGGATCGAGGCGCCGTCGACGGCCCCGGCCAGCATCGCCTGCTGGGTCGCGTCGATGCCCATCGCCACCACCTCGGCATTGGCCTTGTCGGCCTTGGCCACCTGCCAGAGCCAGTGCTGCAGGGTGGTGTTGGGCACCGAGCCCGCCGGCTGGGTGGCGAGGCGGGCGGCCTTGCCCTCCTTGGCCCGGAACTGCGCGAAGGCCTGCGCCTTGTCGGCGCCGTCGGCGAAGTAGGGGGCGAGCTTCGGGCCCGCCACGAACACCATCTCCTCGATGGCGGTGGCGGCCACCACCCGCACGTCGATGCCCTTGGTGCGGGCGACGGCCAGCGGCGCGACGCCGGCGACGTAGACGTCGATGGTGCCCGAGGCCAGGGCCTGGATCATGTTCGGGCCGGATTCGAAGGTGGTGAAGGTGGGGCTGAGGCCCGCCTCCTTGAGCCAGCCCTCGCCGTTCGCCACGAAGACCGGCGCCGCCCCGATCACCGGGATGACGCCGATGCGCACCGGAACCGGGGCGGCATTCTGCGCGGCCGCCGGGCCGGCGACGAGGAGGCCGGCACAGGTGGCGAAGGTTACGAAGGCAGCGGAAAGGGTGGCGGCACGGCGGGTCAGGCGCATCGGACGGTTCCAGGGCGGCGGATCGGAGCGCCGGGCCGCACCGGCCTCGGGGGTCGAGGCGGCATGGCCCGGCGTGACTGCCCCGCGCAGTCGCATGCAGCGGCCTGGAGTGCAAGAATTCACCCCCGTCACGGCGTCTTCCCCTGGGCTAAGAGCAGGATCGTCTCTTTCTCGTCCTCGAAGGAGGTTATTCTTCTCCCGATCCGGGGGAATGGCCGTCGCTCCGGCGACGAACCGCCGGGTCCGCACGGGGTTGCGCCGTCCCCACCGGCCGGACAGTGTCGACGGGTTGGAACCGGCTTCGCGCGTGGGACGGTATTCTGCACGCCTATCGATCAGGACGAGGGGCGCTAGAGTGGCGCCTCGTTCGCCGGCCCTCGGACGCGGGAGTGGAGCATGACGACGGGCATCGCCACCGGTTCGGGCGCGGCACTGCGCCGGGACCTGCCCGATGCCGCGCGCATCGGGATCATGGGCGCGATCCTGCTCTTCGTCCTGATCGGCGCCGACCCGTTCCTCGACGGGACGGCGGCGGAGAACGCGGCCTCGCGCGCCGGCGGCAACGTCGTCAACCAGGTGCTGTTCCTCGGGATGGGCGCGGTCTCCCTGGCGGTGCTGGCCTGGCGCGGGCGGGCGGCCCTGCGCCCGCTGGCCACCTTGCCGATCCTGGCGATGCTCGGCTGGATCTGCGTCTCCACCGCCTTCTCCATCGAGCCCGCCGTCTCGGCGCGCCGGCTGATCTCGCTCTTCATCCTGTTCGGCGGCGTTGTGAGCGTGCTGGTGCTCGCGCGCGACGCGCGCCAGTTCGCTGGGGTGCTCGGCGGCAGCGTGCTCATCGTGCTCGTCCTCTGCTATCTCGGCCTGGTCCTCGTGCCCGAGCGCGCGATGCACACCGCCCTCGATCTCATCGAGCCCGAACATGCGGGCAGCTGGCGCGGCGTCTACGCCCACAAGAACGGCGCCGGCGCCGCGATGGGCATGTTCATCATCGTCGGGCTGTTCTGGGCCGGAATGGGCCAGCGCCTCCTCGGCTGGGCGGTGGTGATCCTGGCGGGCATGTTCCTCGCCTTTACCAATTCCAAGACCTCGCTGGCCATGACCCCGGCGGTGCTCGGCCTGACCTGGGCCTGCACGCTCTTTCCCTCGCGCCACTGGCACCGGTTCGTGCTCCTCGGCCCCCTGGCCCTGCTCCTCGTCGCCACGGTGGGCTCGGTGCTCTCCCCGGCCATCGGGTCGGTGATCGCGAGTCTCGCCACCGACCCGACCTATACCGGCCGCACCGAGATCTGGGCCTTCGCCGTCGACAACATCGCCAAGAAGCCCATCACGGGCTTCGGCTACGGTGCCTTCTGGGAGAGCGTGTATTACGGCGGCGGCGCCGACGCGACGACCTGGGTCAACCGCGCCACCGATGCGCATGACGGCTACCTCAACACCGCCCTCGAGAGCGGCCTGCCGGGTCTCGCCTTCACGGTCTGGTGGCTCGTGCTCGCCCCCCTCGCCGACCTCGAGACCCGCCTGCGCGCGCGCGGAAACGGAACGCGGGGCATCGATCCGCTGGCGATGCTGTTCCTGCGGATGTGGCTGTTCACCCTCATGGTCGCGGTGTTCGAATCCGTGTTCTACCAGGCCACCAACGCCCTGTTCTTCCTGCTCGCCGTCGGAGTGCTGGGCCTACGCTTCTCCGCCGGGGCGCGGGTCATCGGGATCGCCCCCCGGTGACGGGTTTTCCCGTGACGGATCGGCCCGTGACGGGCCCGCTGGAGGCGGGCGCGGGCGCGGGCCCCGCCCATCCGCCGGTCGCCCCCTTACGGGCGCTCACGGCCCTGCGCTTCGTGGCGGCGGCCTACGTCCTGGTGTTCCACTATGCCGGGTTCTTCTTTCCCGCGGCGGCGCCCCCGGCCGTGATCGGGCTCGGCTATTCGGGGGTGACGTTCTTCTTCCTGCTCTCGGGCTTCATCCTGGCCTACAATTACCGGAGCGTGGATCTCGGGGAACCCGGCGCCCGCGCCCGCTTCCGACGGGCGCGGGTGGCACGGGTGTTTCCGCTCTACCTCGTCGCCCTCGCCCTCAGCCTGCCCTGGTTCGCCGTCTGGGTGGCGAAATCGGCCCCGCCCCTCCAGGGCCTGATGGCGGCAAGCGCGGTGCTGGCGCCGCTGGGCCTGCACGCCTGGGTGCCGGGGGCGGCCTGCGCCCTCGATTGCCCGAGTTGGTCGGTCTCGGCGGAGCTGTTCTTCTACGCCCTGTTCCCGCTGCTCCTGCCCTTGGCTCTGCGCGCCCCGGGCCGAACCGCGCGCCTCACCCTGGCGGCCTGGGCGGCGCTGGCCGCCGCCGCCAGCCTCGCCTGGGCGCGCTTCGCCCCCGGACTCTCGCTGATCTCGCCCGAGACAGGCAGCGCCGGCGCCGTGCTCCTCGCCCAGGCGATCAAGTACAATCCCCTGCTGCGACTGCCGGAATTCGTCGCCGGCCTCCTTCTCTACGTGGCCTGGACGCGGTTTCGACTCCCGATTCCGGCCCTCCTCGGCCTTGCCGCCCTGGGCGCCCTCGGGCTCTCGGCGGCCGCGCCACACCTGCCCGAGGCGCTCCTGCACAACGGCCTCACGGCACTGGCCTGGGCGCCCCTGATCCTGGCCGGGGCGCAGATCCACCGCGGCCCCCTTGTGGCGCCCGGATTTGTCTTCCTCGGCCGGATCTCCTTCGCGCTCTACCTCGTCCATTCCCCGGCCTACGCCCTGGTGAACAGCCTCGACCGGCTCGCCCTCGGGGGCCGGCTCGCCGCCCTGCCCTGGCTCGGCGCCGGGGTCGCCACCGCGCTCGCCCTGGCGCTCAGCGTAGCCGGGCACCTCTGGGTCGAGGAACCGGCGCGCCGACGCCTCCTGCGGCGGGGCTCCGCTCCGGCCCCGCGCGCTCTGCCCGCCGCCTGATCCGGCCTCGACGCGCCCCTCCGGAGCACGGCGTCGGCGACGTCCGACCCTCGGCGATCCGGCCCGTTCGCCCGTCAGCGTGCGTTCAGAAAAACGCTGGCACGTTCGGGCGGTCCGGCCCGCGCGGGACCGGATTCCGACACCAGCAGAAGGTCATGGTTCCATGTCCGTGAAATCGCTCGTGACGGCGCTGGCCGTCACCTGCGGCGTCAGCCTCGCCTCGGCCGCTCACGCCGCCCCGATCGCGCCCGCCCCCGCCGGCACCCTGGCGGGTGCGGCCGTCGAGACCGTCGCCTATGGCTGCGGGCCCGGCTTCATCCCGAACCGGTTCGGCTACTGCCGGCCCATGTACAGGCCCTACGGGTACTTTCGTCCGCGTCCCTTCTACGGCCCCCGCCCCTTCTACGGGCCGCGCTACGGGTACTACCGCCCGCGCCCGCTCTACGGGCCGTTCTTCTGAGCGGCCCGCGCGGGCGACGGCGACGCCGCCCGCGTCATTTCGCTTCGGCGCGCGGGACGTCACCGCCGACGACGGACAGTTGACCGCCTTGGCCCTGCCCGATCGAATTCTCGGATGCGCCAGGGCGGGCGCCCGTCAGCCGAGATCCTCGTCCTCATCGGCCGGGGCGTAGACCGCCTCGCCGAGGCGCTTCAGGGGGCCGCCCGGCACGGCGCGCTTCCACAGGCGGGTGTTGAGGGCGGCCACGGGGTCGTGCCCCGGCAGGTCGAAGCCGAGCGCCGTCAGGCCCTGCAGGATCTCGCCGGCATGGAGCGGCCGGCCGGCCTCGTGCAGCAGATTGACCGCCGCCGCGACGAGGGCGCGCCCGTGCCGACGGGCGGCCACGAGGTCCTCGCCCGTCCGCGCCGGATCCGGCGGCCGTTCCGGGGCGATCCCGGCGCCGGACATGGGATCCGCAGTCGCCGGCCGGTGGACCGCCGGTTCGGCCGCGCGGGTCGGCGCCCTGAGGCGGCGGCCGAGTTCAAGGTAGAGCTGGTGCTCGGCGATGACGCGGTCGAGTTCGTCGCGGCGGCGGCGCAGGTCGTGCAGGGCCGCCTCGGCCTCGGCCTCTGAGAGGAACATGGACGCCTCACGGATAATGGGTTCGCGCCACCGGGAAGCGGAACATTCCGTATTATTCCTTAAGTCCGATTGGCTGACAACTCTTATTCCCTACTCTAAAATGGAATATACCGTCAGGCCACGGCGTGCGCGGCCTTGCGCGGCGGCTTGGCCCCGCGGGGCGGGATCAACAGGGCACTCGGGTCGGCGGGCTGCAGCAGCATGCCGGCGGCGTCGAGGCGGATCGGCAACTTCGGAAATACCTCCTGCAGGTGGGCGAGATCCGCCTTGAAGGCCTGCCGGAAGCTGCGGAGGCTGGCGTTGTCGGCGCCGAACTGCTTGTGCAGGTTGTCCCAGGTCAGCCGCAGGGGCCGCTGGAGGGCGCGCAGGCGGTAGCCGACCCAGAACAGCAGGTCGAGCTTGCGCGCCGAGCCCGAGAAGGCCTTCGCCGCCCGGATGTCCACCGGCAGGGCGTGCTGGATCAGGTTGTCGTAGAAATCCTGGTGGAACTGGACGCTCTTCTGCCAGACCACCCCGTCGGCCCCCTGGGGCAGCCAGAGGTCGAGCTGGCGGAAGGGCGGCACGTTGAGGGTGCTGGCGCTGCCCGCCCCGTCCCAGAGGCCGATCTGCAGGGTGCAGGCGGCGAGCCGCGCCAGCTGCTCCTTGAACTGCCGGATGGTGCCGCGCTCGCCACCCGTGACGGCGAAGCCCATCTCCTTCATGAAGCCCGACAGGCTGTCGGCCACCGCGATGGTGGGGCTGCGCTGGCGCACGGCCTCGGTGCAGAGATGCAGCAACACGAGGCGGGCCTTGGGGCCGTAGGGCAGGCCCTGGAACTCCATCTCGCCGGTGGCGGGGTTCTTCAGGCGCCCGGCCAGCAGGCTGAGCGAGTTGCGCCCATACTCCCGGAAGAACTCGCGGGCATCGCCGGGGTCGCGGTAGGGCAGGCCGCAGAGCGCCAGCACCGAGTGGATGTGCTGCAGGTTCTCGGGGCCCGTGGGCTCGGTCTCGATGACCTCGCGGATGGCGTCGCGGCGACGCTGGTCGCGGCCCATGGCCTGGCGCCGGCCGGCCACGGCCCCGCGGGCGGCGACCTCCGCGTCCCGGGCCCGCTGCCGGTGCAGGATGGTCTCCGCGATGGTGGCGAACAGGAAGCTGCCGCGCGCCGCCTCGACCTCGGCGAGGAGGTCGGCGTCGCGGATGCCCGCCAATGTGTCCTCGATCCCCAACAGACCCCGCCCCATGCTCCACGATCCCGGCGGTGTCCCGCGCGGGACGCGGGGATCGACAGTCCCGATCCGGCCGCGCGCCGACCATGCCCGATTCCCCGCCGCGGAGTCTCGGCGGCCGGCACCGGTGCCCCGAATCATCCCGGCTATCCACCGGCCGGAACGGGGAAATTCCCGGGCGGTCCGCGCGCCGCGTCCGGCCCCGGGACGCGCACGCAGAGTTCGATACGGGGTCGGATTCGACACAATCCCCAGAGTTCACCGACCGGACCCGCGATTTACGCCGAACCCAATACGCATCCACGCAGAATCCCATGCGCCGGCCGGGTTTGCGCACGCAGAATCCCATACGCATGCACGCAGAGTTCGATACGCATCCGCGCAGAGTTCGATACGCAAACCACCCTCAAGCCTCTGGCGCAGCGGGGTTTTCGACGCCCCCATATAACTCTCAGAAATGACTCTCTGAGAATCTCTTACTGATACCTTTCCTAAGGGCCCGGGAGACGTTCGGAAGAACGAACACACCCCCGACCGAGGCTTTTTCAAGGGAATTTTCCAAAGGAAGCCACCGTCCCTCCCGCATCCATCCCCAGCCTCACGGGTTGGCCCGCGATCCGCTAAGGAGGACCCAGTGAGGCGTGATGCGGAGGAACGGTGTGAGGATCGAGGATCTGCTGGCGCTGATGGCGCAGCTGCGCGACCCGGAGACCGGCTGCGCCTGGGACGTGGCCCAGGATTTTTCCAGCATCGCGCCCTACACGGTGGAGGAGGCCTACGAGGTGGCCGACGCCATCGCGCGGGGCGACGCGGAGGACCTGCGCGACGAGCTCGGCGACCTGCTGCTCCAGGTGGTCTTCCACGCCCGCATCGCCGAGGAGGCCGGGCTCTTCGCGTTTCCGGACGTGGTCCGGGCGGTGATGGAGAAGATGGTCCGGCGCCATCCGCACGTCTTCGCGCCGGACGGCGCCCTCCTGCCCGCGGGCTCGCCCCGGCGCGACCCGGAGGCCGTGGCCGCCCAATGGGCGGCGATCAAGGCCGAGGAGCGCCGGGCGAAGCCGCCCCGGGAGCCGGGACCGCTGGCGGGCATCCCCCTGCCGCTCCCCGCCCTGACGCGGGCGGAAAAGCTCTCGGCCCGGGCGGCCACCTACGGCTTCGACTGGACCGACCCGGCACAGGTGGTGCTGAAGGTGCGCGAGGAGATCGACGAGGTCGCCGACGCCATGGCCAACGGCACCCGGGCGGCGGTGGCGGAGGAACTCGGCGACCTGCTGTTCTCGGTGGCCAACCTCGCCCGCCATCTCGGCATCGATCCGGAATATTCCCTAAGGAAAGGGAATATGAAGTTCGAGCGTCGCTTCAATGCCATGGCGGAGGTCCTGGAGACGCGAGGGACCGGCCTCGCCGACAGCGACCTCGACGCGATGGAAGCCGCTTGGGCGGCGGTCAAGATTTCCGAGAAGGGCTGATCGCCGGAGGTCCGGCCGGGTGACGGCGGAACGGCCAGTCGATGACGCCGCCGGCATAGAGCGCCCACCAGACGAAGACCGGCTGAAATGCCAGCCGGGGCCCGTGATACCACCAGCTGTCGGGCAGGCCCGGCACGACGATCCCCTCGAGCGCGTGCTTCAGGTTGGCCGGGAAGACGCAGACCGCGTAGAGGGCCAGCCCGATCCCGGCCCAGCGCCGGGTCGGCCCGAAGGCGAGGCCGATCACCCCGGCGAGCTCGCACAGGCCGGTGGCGATCACGGTGAGGCGGGGCTCCGGTACCCAGGCCGGCATGATCGGCAGGAAGGCGTCTGGGGCGGCCAGATGCACGATTCCGATGAAGCCGTAGGCCGCCATCAGGGGCAGGCGCCACCAGAAGCGCGGCGCCCTCATGGAGCGAAGGTCTCGCGGAGATCGGCCACGAGGGCCGTCACTGCGGGGTGCGCCGGACTGGCGAAGGCGGTCCTGCCGATCGCCGTCACGGGGGCGAGGCCCCGCAGGGAATTGGTCACGAACGCCGCTTCGGCACGCAGGAGCGCGTCGAGGTCGAAACTCCGTTCGGCCACGGCGAGGCCCAGCCGTCGCGCGCGATCCAGGATCTCGGCGCGCAGGATGCCGGGCAGCACGCCGTCCGAGAGGGGCGGGGTGACGAGGGTGGCGTCGATCACCGCGAACAGGTTGCCCGTGCCCGCGCAGGCGACCGCCCCCCGCGTGTTCCGGAACAGGGCCTCGTCGAAGCCGGCGGCCCGCGCGGCGCTCGCGGCCAGCACCGCGTCGAGGTAGCCCAGCGTCTTCAGGCCCGCGGCCGGCGAGGTCTCGTTGCGGCGGATCTCCGTGGGGTGGAGGGTCAAGGGCGCGAAGGCGAGGGCTGGTCCCACCGGAGAGGCGCTCGCCCACAGAACCGGCCGGGGCTCGGCCGGGGGGCTGAGGCCGCGCGGGCCGGAGCCCCGCGTGATGGTGGTGCGGATCGCCGCCAGGGGATGGGCCCGGCCCGCCGCTTCGGCCAGCGCCCGCATGGCGTCCACGATGCGCTCCGGCGCCACGGCAAAGCCCAGCGTCGCGGTGGCGCCGGAGAGGCGCGCCACGTGCGCGGCCTCGAACACGACGCGGCCGCGGCGGGCGAGCGCCGTGTCGAACACCCCGTCCCCGAGGGTCAGGCCCCGGTCGGCGAGGTCGAAGGGCACCGGCCCCGCGGTAAGGCCGCCGTCAAACCACAGCATCGGTCTTGGCCGGCAGGGCATGGTCGGCGCGCCAGTCGCGGGCGAGGCGCAGGAAGTTGGCGAAGAGAGCGTGGCCGTTTTCGGTGAGCACCGATTCCGGGTGGAACTGCACGCCCCAGGTCGGGTGGGTCCGGTGCGAGAGCGCCATCACCTCCCCTTCCGTCGAGACCGCGTCGACGCTGAGGTGGTCGGTCATGCCGGGCTCCGGCGCGACGATGAGCGAGTGGTAGCGCCCGACCTGCATCGGGTCGGGCAGGCCCGTAAAGAGCCCGTCGCCGTCGTGATGGATCGGGGTCGCCTGCCCGTGCAGGGGGCGGCCCGCGCGGGCGACCTGGCCGCCGAAGGCCGCGCCGATGGCCTGGTGGCCGAGGCAGACGCCGAGCAGCGGCACCGCGCCGGAGAGCTCCCGGATGGCGGGCAGCGAGATGCCGGCCTCCGCCGGGGTGCAGGGGCCCGGCGAGATCACGATCGCTTGCGGGGCGAGGGCGCGGATGCCGGCGACGTCGAGGGCGTCGTTGCGCACGACCCGCACGGTCTCGCCCAGCTCCTCGAAGTAGCGCACCACGTTGAAGACGAAGCTGTCGTAGTTGTCGATGACGAGGATCACGGCGCCCTCCCCGCCCCGGCGTCGGGTTCGCAGGTGGGATCGCGGGCATCGGGCTCGAAGGCCTGGAACACCCGGGCGGCCTTGGTCAGGGTCTCCTCGTATTCCGGGCCCGGCTCGGACAGCAGGGTGATGCCGCCGCCGGCCTGGAGCACGGCCCGGTTCCGGTCCATGAACACGGTGCGGATGGCGATCGACGTGTCGAGATCGCCGGTGAAGCCCAGCGCTCCGATGGCGCCGCAATAGAGTTCGCGCGCGTCGCCCTCGATCTCGGTGATGATGTCCATGGCGCGCAGCTTCGGCGCGCCGGTGATCGACCCGCCCGGGAAGGTGGCGGCGATCAGGTCGAGGGCATCCATGTCCGCCTTCAGGGTTCCGGTGACCACCGACACGAGATGGTGGACGGAGGCGTAGGATTCGAGGCCGCACAGCACCGGCACCCGTACGCTGTGGGGCTCGCAGATGCGCGAGAGGTCGTTGCGCAGGAGGTCGACGATCATGATGTTCTCGGCCCGCTCCTTGGCGTTGGCCTGCAGCGCTTCGCCCAGGCGCGCGTCGGCCGCCGCATCGGCCACGCGCCGCACCGTGCCCTTGATCGGCCGGGTCTCGATCGCCCGCCCGCTGAGCTTGAGGAAGCGCTCGGGGCTGCTCGAAGCAATGCTGAGGCCCTCGAAGGCGAGGTAGGCGCCGAAGGTCGCCGGGTTGGTGGCGCGCAGGCGCCGGTAGAGCCCGAACGGGTCGAAGCCCTCCGGCAGGTCGGCCTCGAAGCGCTGGGCGATGTTGGCCTGATAGATGTCGCCGGCCCGGATGTAGTCGCGCACCCGCTCCACCGCCGCCTCGTAACCGGCGCGCGTGAAGTTGGAGCGCCAGGCCAGCGGCCCCTGCGCCGCCGGCTCGGGGCTCGGCCGGGCCTCGGCCAGGCGCGCGGCGAACTGCGCCAGCCGGGCCCGGGCCCTGGCCTCGCGCGCCGCCGGCGTGGTCTCGGGAAAGCCCGTGGCGATGAGGCGGCAGCGCCCGGTGCCGTGGTCGATGCTCAACACCGTATCGTAGAGGTTGAAGGCGATGTCGTCGCACAGGTCCGCCCGCCGGGCCGGGGGCGCCACCCGCTCCAGCGTCGCGCCGAGATCGTAGGCGAGGTAGCCGATGGCGCCGCCCGCGAAGTCCGGCAGCTCCGGGTCGCGCGCCGTGCGGTAGGGGGCGAGGCAGGCGCGCAGCGCCTCCAGGCCGGAGCCGGGCACGGTTCGCCCGTCGAGGGTGGCAACGCCATCGCGAAACCGGAAGCGCCCGAACGGGTCCGCCGCCAGGGTCGAGGTCCGCCCCAGCGTGTCGTGGTGCATGGCGCTGTCGAGGAAGGCGAGCCCCGGCAGGGCGGCCAGGGCCTCGGCCGCCGCGACGGGTTCGACGAACGGGATGTCAGCAATCCACATGACGACTCGAAGGTTTCAGGGCGGAGACGGACCGGCGATCCCGGGGGGCCGAAGCAGTGGGGGCGAAGCATCCGTCGTGGCCTGCGGTATCATGCACAGGTGGCATGCGCGACGGCGTGGCAAAAGCGCGATCCGCGCATGGCTCGAACCCGCCCGGCTCGCCTATGCAGGCGAATCCCGTTATAGGGCTGTCAACCTCTTTGTCCCGCCCTCCCCCGATTCCACGGCCGTCCGGTTTCCGGTCCGGCCCGACGAGCATCCATGACCGCATCCCCCCTGCCGCCGGCTCCTGCCGGGGCGGCGCCCAAGAGCGCCGCGACCAGCGCCCCGAAGATCTCCTTCGTTTCCCTCGGCTGCCCGAAGGCGCTGGTGGATTCCGAGCGCATCCTCACGCACCTGCGCGCCGAGGGCTACGAGCTCGCCCGGCGGCATGACGGCGCGGACGTCGTCATCGTCAACACCTGCGGCTTCCTCGATTCGGCCAAGGCCGAGTCGCTCTCGGCCATCGGCGAGGCCATGGCGGAGAACGGCCGCGTCATCGTCACGGGCTGCATGGGCGCACAGCCGGACGAGATCCGCGAGAAGTATCCGAACCTGCTCGCGGTCACCGGGCCCCAGGCCTACGAATCGGTGGTGGCGGCGGTGCACGAGGCGGTGCCCCCGGCCCACGACCCGTTCCTCGACCTCGTGCCGCCGCAGGGGGTGAAGCTCACCCCGCGCCACTACGCCTACCTGAAGATTTCCGAGGGCTGCAACAACCGCTGCACCTTCTGCATCATCCCGTCCCTGCGCGGCGACCTCGTCAGCCGGCCGGCGGGCGACGTGCTGCGCGAGGCCGAGAAGCTGGTCAAGGCCGGCGTCAAGGAGCTGCTGGTGGTCTCGCAGGACACCAGCGCCTACGGCGTCGACATCCGCTACGCGTCGAGCCCCTGGCGCGACCGGGAGGTGCGGGCGAAGTTCTACGACCTGTCCGCCGAGCTCGGCGAGCTCGGGGCCTGGGTGCGGATGCACTACGTCTACCCCTACCCGCACGTGGACGACGTCATTCCGCTGATGGCTGAGGGCAAGATCCTGCCCTACCTCGACATGCCGCTCCAGCACGCGAGCCCCTCCGTGCTCCGCCGCATGCGCCGGCCGGGCAACCAGGAAAAGCAGCTGGAGCGCATCCGGCGTTGGCGCGAGATCTGCCCGGATCTCGCCATCCGCTCGACCTTCATCGTGGGCTTTCCCGGCGAGACCGAGGCCGAGTTCGAGGAGTTGCTCGCCTGGATCCGGGAGGCCAAGCTCGAGCGCGTCGGCTGCTTCGAGTTTGAGCCCGTGCGCGGCGCGGTGGCCAACGATCTCGGCGATCTCATCGCGCCGGAGGTGAAGGCCGAGCGCAAGCGCCGCTTCATGGAAGCGCAGCAGGGCGTCTCCCTCCGCCTGCAGAAGGCCCGCATCGGCAAGCGCCTGCCCGTGATCATCGACGCGGCCGACGGCACCGTCGCCAAGGGTCGCTCGAAATACGACGCCCCCGAGATCGACGGCAACGTCCACGTCACGGCGCGCCGCCCCCTGCGGGTGGGCGACATCGTCACGGTGAAGATCGAGCGGGCGGATGCCTACGATCTCTATGGGAGCGCGGTGTAGACCACGCAGGTCGGCCGCTGCCTCGCGACGGCCGCCCAGCCAGACTCCACGCATCGCTCGGCGCGAACAGTTGTGCGCGTCCCCCTCTCCCCGCACGCGGAGAGAGCATCACGGGCCCCTTGTCGTGCCTGTGATGCGCGGAGCGACGGTGAGGGGGCGCATCCGAAAGTGTCTCCTCCGGCACCGCCCCTTCACCCCCGGTGGCCGCCTTGCCGCGCCGACGACGGGGTCGTCGCGGCCCTCTCCCCAGCCAAGCGGGGCGAGGGGATGCGCTCTCCACCAGTCCGTCAGGTCCCGAAGGCCCCGCTCATGAACCGCCCGACTCCGGCCGACGCCATCTCGACCCAGGCCCGCGCCACCGAGCCGTCCAGGTCGATGCCCCGCACGGCGTCCTCCACCACGACGGCTTCGAAACCGGCCGCCCGCGCGTCGAGGGCGCTCCAGGCGACGCAGTAATCGGTGGCGAGGCCGCACAGGACCAGCCGGGTGAAGCCGCGCTCGCGCAGGTAGCCGGCCAGCCCCGTCGGCGTGCGCCGGTCGGCCTCCAGGAAGGCCGAGTAGCTGTCGACGTGGCGGTGATGGCCCTTGCGGATCACCAGTTCGGCGTGGTCCGCCGCAAGAGCGGGGCTGAGTGCGGCCCCCGCGCTGCCCTGCACGCAGTGCTCCGGCCACAGTACCTGCGGGCCGGCTGCCAGCGGCACGGTCTCGAAGGGGACCCTGCCGGGATGGCTCGTCACGAAGGAGACGTGGCCCGGCGGGTGCCAATCCTGCGTCAGCACCGCGTGTGGGAACAGCGCGAGGAGACGGTTGATCGGCGCGATCACGGCGTCGCCGTCGGGCACGGCGAGGGCCCCGCCGGGCAGGAAGTCCCCCTGCACGTCGATGACGAGGAGGACGTCCCGCCCGCTCGGGATCACGGGATCATCACCGTGGCGCCCGTGGTCTTGCGGGCGGCCAGATCCCGGTGGACCTGCTGCGCGTCGGCGAGCTTGGCCGTGCTGTGGACCGGGATCTTTACCGCGCCGCTCGCCACCACCGAGAACAGGTTCTTGGCCATGGCGTCGAGGGTCTCCCGCTTGCTCGCATGGGCGAAGAGCGAGGGGCGGGTGGCGTAGAGCGAGCCCTTCTGGCCCAGCAGCGCCAAGCTGAAATCGTCCACCGGGCCGGAGGCCGAGCCGAAGCTGACGAACATGCCGAGCGGGCTGATGCAGTCGAGGGAGGCCGGGAAGGTGTCCTTGCCGACACCGTCATAGACAACCGGCACGCCCTTGCCCCCCGTGATCTCCTTGACGCGCGCCGCAAAATCCTCGTTCCGGTACAGGATGACGTGGTCGCAGCCGTTGGCGCGGGCGAGCGCCGCCTTCTCCTCCGAGCCCACCGTGCCGATCACGGTCGCGCCGAGATGCTTGGCCCATTGGCAGGCGATGAGGCCGACACCGCCGGCGGCGGCGTGGAACAGGATGGTGTCGCCCGGCTTCACCGCGTAGGTCCGGTGCAGCAGGTACTCGGCGGTGAGGCCCTTGAGCATCATCGCGGCGGCGGTCTTGTCGTCGACGTCGTCGGCGAGGTGCACGGCGGCGCTCGCCTCGATCACGACCTCCTCCGCATAGGTGCTCGCGGCCGAGCCGTAGGCCACCCGCTCGCCGACCCGGAAGTCGGTGACGCCCTCGCCGAGCGCCACGATCACGCCGGCCCCCTCCTTGCCGGGGGTGAAGGGCAGCTGCGGCGCCTTGTAGGCGCCCGAGCGGAAGTAGATGTCGATGAAGTTGACGCCGATGGCGGTCTGCCGGACGTGGATCTGCCCGGGGCCGGGCGCGGGTAGCGTCACGTCCTCGTAGCGCATCACCTCGGGGCCGCCGTACTCGTGAACCTGGATCGCCTTCGGCATCGTGTCGTTCCTCGATTGGGGTCTGGGACGGGACCGGCGGGGACCACCGGCCGCAACGAGGTGCGACATAGACGGTCCCGGTGCGCCGGCAATGGTGCAGGGTCTCATCCCGCCTGCCGGCCACCATGTGCGCCACCGCACCGGACCGGACCGTCGCGCGCGCGTCCCAATCCGATTGCGTCCATCGCGGCCCCGTGATTAACGCAGGTTATTCCAGCGTCCATCCCCGAATCCTGCGAACGGGCGCTGAGACGACGCGACCCTAAAAGCGGATCGGCTCGATGGACGAGATCGTGTGGATACGCCCCGCCGGATACGACCTCGCCGTCCAGCCGGGCACGATCCTGCGTCCGGACGCGGGGCTCCCCGAATTCCGGGTCCTGGCCCGCCGGCCCGTGGTGATGATGTTTCATGCCGGGCCGACCTGGGACATCCGGCCCTTCACCGAACTCACCCTGCGGCTCGTCGAGCCGGAGGAGGCCGGAGGTCAGACGATCCCGGTGAGGTAGTAGACCCCGATGACCAGGAACACCGCCGCGGTCTTCAGGACCGTGATGGCGAACACGTCGGCATAAGCCTGCCGGTGGGTCAGGCCCGTGACCGAGAGCAGGGTGATGACGGCGCCGTTGTGCGGCAGGGTATCCATGCCGCCGCTCGCCATGGCGGCGACCCGGTGCAGAACCTCCAGGGGGATGTTGGCTGCTTGGGCTGCCGCGATGAAGGTGGAGGACATGGCCGCGAGCGCGATGCTCATGCCACCCGAGGCCGAGCCGGTGATGCCGGCGAGCGCCGTCACCGTCACGGCCGCGTTGACCAGCGGATTCGGGATCGCCGAGAGGGCATCGCGGATGACGAGGAAGCCGGGGAGCGCGGCGATGACCGCGCCGAAGCCGTATTCCGAGGCGGTGTTCATGGCGGCCAGCAGCGAGCCCGCCACCGCCGCGCGGCTGCCCTCCGCGAAGCCCGAGGCGACCGGGCGCCAGGCGAAGACCAGCACGGTGAGGATGCCGGCGAGCAGCGCCAGCTGCACCGCCCAGATCGCGGTCACGGAGGAGACCGTGGTGACGAGGGGCTTGTCGAGGCCGGCGAGCGCCGTCTCGGCCTTCGCGCCGTAGAGGCGCGGGATTGCGGCCGTGAAGGCGAGGTTCGACAGGCCCACCACGATCAGCGGCAGAAGGGCGATGGCCGGATGGGCGCGGGACGCCTCGTCCATGACCTGGGGCTCGTTGCTGTGGCCCGTGCCGTAGCCCTCGCCCTTGGCCTTGGCCGAGGCGATGCGCCGGTCGAGATAGGTGACGCCGACCACGAGGATGAAGGCCGCGCCGATCAGCCCGAGCCAGGGGGCGGCCCAGGTGTTGGTGCCGAAGAAGGTGGTGGGGATGATGTTCTGGATCTGCGGCGTGCCGGGCAGCGCGTCCATCGTGTAGGAGAAGGCGCCGAGCGCGATGGTGCCGGGGATCAGGCGCTTGGGAATGTCGCTGAGGCGGAAGGCCTCGGCCGCGAAGGGATAGACCGCGAACACCACCACGAAGAGCGAGACGCCGCCGTAGGTGAGCAGGTTGCAGACCAGCACGATGGAGAGCACGGCCCGCCGGGCGCCCACGAGCGCGATCACCGCCGTGACGATGGAGCGGGAGAAGCCCGACATCTCGATGACCTTGCCGAACACCGCGCCGAGCAGGAACACCGGGAAGTACAGCTTCACGAAGCCGACCATCTTCTCCATGAACAGACCGGAGAAGACCGGCAGCACCGCGGCGGGATCGGTGAGCAGCACGGCCAGCAGCGCGGCCACCGGCGCGAACAGGATGACGGAAAAGCCCCGGTAGGCGACGAGCATCAGGAAGCCGAGCGCCAGCAGCGCGATGAACAGGCTCATGGGAACGGACACCCTCCGGGCCGCCGATGTCCACGGCCTGGGGCAGGATGGTACAAGCCGGGCCCCTGCGGCACCATCGCGACCTTGACCGGCGCGGTGACACGCCTCTGTAAGCGTTAGGGTCTTCGGACAAGAGGGTCTGCGGGCAACCCGGCTTCTTGCAGACCGATCCGCCGTCCGATGCCGTTCAGGAGACCGCGAGCCCGTGGCGACACTTCCTCCGAAAACCGAATCCTTCGCGGTCGCCGTGGTCGGTGCCGGCGCGGCGGGCCTGAGCCTCGCCCTGGCGCTGGCCCGCGAAGGCGTGCCCACCGCCCTCGTCGGCCGGCACGCTCCCGTGGCTGACGGGCGCACGGTGGCGCTCCTCGACGGCTCGGTGCGCTTCCTCGACGCCCTCGGGGTCTGGGCCGCGATCGCGCCCCATGCGAGCCCACTGGCCGAACTCCACATCGTCGACGACACCGGCAGCCTGTTCCGTCCGCCCCCGGCCCGCTTCGTCGCCACCGAGATCGGCCTCGACGCCTTCGGCTGGAACGTCGAGAGCGCCCGCCTGGTCGAGAGCCTGCGCGCCGCAGCTCGGACCGCCGCCAACCTGACCCTGTTCGAAGAGGACGCTGCGGGCTTCGCGGCCGGCGCCGACACGGCCACGATCACGCTGGCCGGCGGGGGCGCCCTGTCGGCTCGCCTCGTCGCCGGGGCGGACGGCGCCCGCTCGCGGCTGCGCGAGGCCTCCGGCATTCGGCCGCGCAGCTGGGCCTATCCGCAGAGCGCCATCACCACGATCTTCGCGCACACGCGGCCGCACCGCGACGTCTCCACCGAGTTCCACACCCGGCAGGGGCCGTTCACCCTGGTGCCGTTACCGGGCGGACACCGGTCCAGTCTCGTCTGGGTGATGGGCGAGGGCCCGGCCAAGCGTCTCGCCGCCCTCGACGACGACGCCCTCGCCCGGGCGGTCGAGCACCAGGCCCAGGCGATGCTCGGATCGATGCGCATCGACGGGCCACGTGGTCTCGTACCGATGCGGGGCCTGTCCGTGCCGAGCCCGGTCGCGGCCCGGCTCGCCCTGATCGGCGAGGCAGCCCACGTCTTCCCCCCCATCGGCGCACAGGGCCTGAACCTGGGCCTGCGCGACGCGGCCGCCTTGCGCGACGCGGTGATGCGGGCTGTGGAGGACGGGCGCGATCCCGGTTCGCATGCCGCGCTCGCCGGCTTCGCGCGGGGACGGCGCCTCGATGCCCGCCTGCGCACCACGGCGGTGGACGCCCTGAACCGCTCCCTGCTCACCGGCCTCCTGCCGGTGGATGCCCTGCGCGGCCTCGGTCTCCTCGCCATGACGACCATCGGCCCCTTGCGCCGGGTCGTCATGCGCGAAGGCGTGCTGCCCCGCCTCGGGGCGCCAAGTCTGATGCGCTGACGCGCAAGTCTGATGCGCTGACGCGCCGAGAGCCTGATGCGCTGACGCGCCGGTCAGCGCCCGGCGACGCTCCGGACCTCGGACCGGGCCAGCGTCTCCGGCGCGGCCGGCACCTCGCGGAGGGTGTGGCGGCTCACCGAGCCGGTGGCGACGTCGTCCGGCCGCGTGTCGCTCCCCTGGAAAGCGGTGCCGGCCCGCCCCAGGCCGACGCCGTGGGCGAACAGTGCCTTCATGTAGCCCTGGTCGAAGGGCGCCGCGGAAGTCTTCCCGAAGCGGTCGTCGATCTGGGCCACCTCGAGGTCGAGGCCGGTGCGCTGGGCGAAGCTTCGGCTCAAGGCCAGGGCGGTGCGCGTCTGCGCCTTGATCGCCGCCGACATCGAGCGGCCGAGCACGCTCAGGGTCGTGCGCGTAGCCATCTGGAATTCGGGCGTCAGGCTGTTGTTGACGACGAGGTAGACCTGGCGCGTCGGCAGGGGCGCCGGATCCCTGGCCTGCAGCACCGATTCCGGGGCGAGGTAGTACGGTGCGGTCGTGCCGCCGTCGTCGTGCATTTCCTGGAAGCGCTTGCCGTTCCCCGCCACCGCGTCGATCATCACCGGCGGGAACACGCCCGGCACGGCCGACGAGGCCAGGATGACCGAGCGGAACAATGCCAGAGCCTGCGGGCCGCCGGCCTGCGCGATGGCGCCCATGTCCCACAGGACCGGGCGCTCGCCGTCCACCGCCGTGGTCGCCACGAGCAGGCGCCGGCCCTTGGCGTGCTCGGCCGCCACCGCGCGGAGCAGGTCCGCGGTCACCGCCCGCTCGATCCGGCGCTTGAGCGGCCATGTGTCGGTGAGGGCCTCGTTCGTACCGCCGAACTCGAACACGTCGGCGGCGGAGATCTCGGTGTAGTTCTGTCGCAACGCCGCGTCGCCGGAGGCGCCGATGAAGGCGAAGGGCGCGATCATCGCGCCGGTGCTGACGCCGGTGACGATGCCGAACTCCGGTCTATTGCCCGCCTCGCTCCAGCCGTTGAGAAGGCCGGCCGCGAAAGCGCCGTTCTCGCCGCCGCCGGAGAGTACCAGCCAGGGCTGCGCGGCTGCGGAAGCCCCCTCGACGAGGGCCCGGAAACCCGGGGCGTCGTCGCCCGCGATCCGCACCGTGGCAGGGAGTCCGTCAGGTCGGGCGGCGGCCGATTCGGCGGCGGTGAAGGCGGCGCGCTCGGTCCGGCGCGCTTCGCCCGTTTTGCCCCGCTCTGCGGCGAACGTCGCTTGCGGAAGGCTCAAGGCCATCATGGCCGCGCAGACCAGCACCGGATGCCGGAGCCCGTTCCGCCTGATCGATGATCCGGACATGGGGTCCGTCCTTCGCGTCTGGTTGAGGTGCCCCCTCGGACCTGAAAACGTGAGGGGACGACGCACGTTCCAATGAGACGCCTGTTCCGGTTTCTGCGCAAACGGTTTGGGTGCGTCCGCACACCTTTACGAGGTGGCAGGCCTTGAACTAACCGCTGAGGCGGGACCCCGACAGACCAGAAGAACAGGAGCCTGAGACGCCCATGAAACTGCCACGCCGCTTCTTCCAGCCCCTCGCCGCGGGGGCCCCGGCCCCGTTCCGTGAGCTTCCCGTCAAGCTGGAGCGGATGATCCACTTCGTGCCGCCCCACAACGAGAAGGTGCGCGCCCGCGTGCCGGAGCTCGCCGCCACCGTGGACGTGGTGCTCGGCAACCTCGAGGACGCGGTGCCGATCGACCAGAAGGAGGCCGCGCGCAAGGGATTCGTGGCCATGGCCCGGGCCACGGACTTCGCCGCCTCCGGCACCGGCCTCTGGACCCGCATCAACGCCCTGAACTCGCCCTGGATTCTCGACGATCTGTTCGAGATCGTCGCCGAAGTGGGAGACAAGCTCGACGTCGTAATGGTGCCCAAGGTCGAGGGGCCGTGGGACATCCACTACATCGACCAGCTGCTGGCCCAGCTCGAGGCCCGGCACGGGGTGACCAAGCCGATCCTCGTCCACGCCATCCTGGAGACCGCCGAGGGTGTCGCCAACGTGGACGCCATCGCCTCGGCCTCGCCGCGCATGCACGGCATGAGCCTCGGCCCCGCCGATCTGGCGGCCTCCCGCGGCATGAAGACCACCCGGGTCGGCGGCGGCCACCCGGATTACCGGGTCATCGCCGACCCGACGAGCGACGGCGCCGCCCGCGCCTCGGCCCAGCAGGACCTCTGGCACTACACGATCGCCCGGATGGTCGATGCCTGCATGGCGAACGGGCTCAAGGCCTTCTACGGCCCGTTCGGCGACTTCTCCGACGGCGAGGCCTGCGAGGCCCAGTTCCGCAACGCCTTCCTGATGGGCTGCGCCGGGGCCTGGACCCTGCACCCGAATCAGGTCGCCATCGCCAAGCGGGTCTTCGCGCCCGATCCGGCCGAGGTCGCCTTCGCGGTTCGGATCGTCGAAGCGATGCCCGACGGCACCGGCGCGGTGATGCTCGACGGCAAGATGCAGGACGACGCCACCTGGAAGCAGGCCAAGGTCATCGTCGATCTCGCCAAGCTCGTCGCCGAGAAGGATCCGGAACTGGCCAGGACCTACGGTCTGGCCTGAGCGTTCCGCGCATGCCTCCCGTCATCGGCGGCGCGCCGCCGATGACAACCGGGTCGCGGCGTCTTATTTTGCAGGCCATGACCCGATCGATCGCACCCGATTCCCTGATGAGAACCGCCAAGTTCGGCCTCGGCGCCGTGGTGCGCCATCGCATCTATCCCTTCCGCGGCATCGTGTTCGACATCGATCCGGTGTTCGACAACACCGAGGAATGGTGGCTGGCGATCCCCGAGGAAGTCCGGCCGCGCAAGGACCAGCCCTTCTACCACCTGCTCGCCGAGAACGCGGAGAGCGAGTACGTCGCCTACGTGTCCGAGCAGAACCTCGTGCCCGACACCTCCGGCGAGGCCCTGCGTCACACCGGCATCGCCGAGGTGTTCGAGCGAGGCGCCGATGGCAGTTACCGCATGCGCGGGGCCGCCCACGCCAACTGACGAAGCCCCCCAACGAAGAAAGGCCAGGCATGGTGCCTGGCCTTTCTTCGTTGGG
>NZ_JAIEOF010000289.1 GCF_019750675.1 Methylobacterium sp. | reverse complement strand
GCCGCCTCGGCCAGGGCGTCGGACGGCGCGTCGCCGGTCCGCAGCACGCCGATCGGACCGTCGCCTGGGACGGCGGCATCGACACGGCTGCGCAGTTCGGCCCGGGCCTCGTCCGGAGTCGGGGCCTCCCCGGGCGGGCGGGACGCCGGGCTCGGCAGGGTCCAGACCCGGGCCGTCCACACCCCGCGCCGGCGCTCCGCCCGCAGGACGTGGGCCGGACTCAAGCGCTGCACACCACGCACGGGCGCGTGGTCGGCCGGGCAGAAGCCGAAGGCGAGGTAGTGGGTCAGGGCATCGTGGTCGGCGTGGCGCCGCACGCCGGGCCAGTGGATGACCGCCGCGAGGTCGGAGGCGAAGACGAGGCGGTCGCGCAGGTGGACGTAGTGGAAGGGCTGGATGCCGAAGCGGTCCCGCCCGCACAGCAGCGACTTCGTCTCGGCATCGTGGATCGCGAAGGCGTAGGCTCCCGTGAAGCGAGCGGCCGCGGCCTCGCCCCAGGCCCGCACGGCCTCGCGCAGGATGTCGGTGTCCGTCTCGATCGGGCCGGGCGCGCCGAGGGCGCGGAGTTCGGCGCGCAGGGCGCCCGCATTGGAAAAGCCGCCCGCCAAGACCACGGCGAAGCGTCCCTGCGCCCGCACCGGGCCGGGCGAGCCGGCGCCCCCGACAAGGATCGCGGTGTCGTGGGACACGATGCCGGCCCCGTCCCCGCCGCCCGCCAGGGCGGCGCGGACCCGGAGGGCCGCCCGGATGTCGTCGTCCCCCAAGGGGTCGCCCTGCAGCATGAACAGGCCGGCGAGGGCCTCGTTCGACGCGGGGCGCGGGCACGAGCCGCCAGAACCGAGCATGGACGCTGTCTCCGGGAACGGATGGTGGTCGGGTGGGCAAGCGGCTCTGGGCGCGAGGGCGCGGCGCGTCTGCCCGGACCCGCCCCGGACGCGATCCGGAGCGGGGGCCGTCGAAGGTCGACGAAGAGGCTCCCTCAGGGGGCCGCCTGCCGGTTCAGCATGTCGCTGAGCAGGTTCACGGTGGCGACGTTGCCCGGCTCGATCTCCAGGGCCTTGAGGGCGGCGGGCACGCCCCGCTCGTAGAGCCGGATGGCCCGGCAGGACCGGGCGAGCTTGACCCAGTGGCCGGTATCCTCGGGCTCGATCTCGGTGAGGCGCTGGAGCACCGCGATGCCGTCGCGATGGCGCTTGGCCATGCGGTAGAGCCGGGACAGGACCTTGAGGGCGTCGGGCCGGGCCGGCTCCAGCTCGAGCATCTTGAGGCCGATCTCCTCCTGCAGCGCCACGTCCTCCGTGGTCACCGCCTCGCGCAGACGCTTCGAGTAGGTCTGCATCACCTTGCGGAAGGTGCGCTGGGCCGCTTCGCTGTCGGGGTCGACCTCGAGCACGACGTCGGCCTTGGTCGCGGCCAGTTCCAGGTGGCCCGCCGCGAAGTCCTCGCGCATGCTCCGCACCAGGCGGCGCAGGGCCGAGGTGAGGTTGCGGGCCGCCTGCTCGTCCCCGGCGCATTCGAGTTCGTGGTAGACCCGCACCGCGCTGTCGTAGCGCTCGGCCCGCATGGCCGCCCGCGCGGCCTTGCGCTTGAAGGGCTGTCCGTCCTTCGAGATCCGCGCGAGGCGGCCCCAGCTCTGGCTCGCCTTGAGCCAATCGCCGGCCTTCTCGTGCAGGAGGCTGAGTTCGCGCAGGATCCGCGCCCCGTCGTCCTGGATCGCCAGGGCCGCCTCGTAGGCCGCCACCGCGCCCGGTACGTCGTTCTCGGCCGCCCGGGCGCGGGCCGCGATGACGAGGGGGGTGAACAGCCGGCGCAGGCCGGCGGCCGCCCGGGCGCTGTCGGGGTCGATCAGCAGGATCGATTTCCAGGCGGCGGCGGCGGCGGGGGTGTCGCCGCGCTCGTTGGCGACCTTGCCGCGCCGCTCCAGGGTGCGGATTAGGGCGGCGCGCATCACCGCGTCGATGTCGACCTCGCCGGTCTCGCGCGCGGTGGCCACGATGCTGGCCGCCTCCTCCGGGTGCAGGGACGAGATCAGGGCCGGCACCGCCGCCATGGCGGCCTTGGGCTCGATGGCGGCGAGTTCGAGAGAGACCGCCGCCAGTTCGCGCATGCGCTTGAGCTTCAGGAGCGCGTCGCTCTTGATCACCAGGGCGCCGGCCTCGCGGGGGTCGCGCCGCAGGGCCGCGTTGGCGGCGCTCAGGGCCGCCTCGTAGTTGCGCACCTTCATCTCGCAACGGGCCATCTCGATGAGCGGCAGCACCAGTTCCGGCCGCATGATCGAGACCCGCTGCCAGATCGCAGTGGCGCTGGCGTACTGCTTGGCCCGCATCATGGCCTTGGCCGCCACCAGCAGGATGCGCAGGTCGTCCGGCGCGCGCCGGACGAGGTCGCCCGCGATGGCGCAGGCCTCCTCCAGCTTGCCGACCCGCAGGGCGGTCTTGACCAGCATCAGGCGCGGCTCCAGCGCGGCCGGGTCGATGTCCACCGCCTCGCGGAACTCGGCGGCCGCCGCCGTGGTGTCCCCGCGATGGAACGCGACCGTGCCCAGCAGCGTGTGGACCCCCGCCTGACGCCCATCCTCGGCCGAGAGCCCGTGCAGGATGGTCTCGGCCTCGTCGAGGTCGCCGTCGGCGATGCGCCGCTTGGCCTCGTTCAGGGCCGCCTGGATCGAGGCATGGACCAGGACCGGTCGCGTCGCCGGGCGCGGCGGCGGCGCGGGCTCGGCCTCGGTGGCTTCGAGCGCGGCCGGGGCGGGTTCCACCTCGCCGGTCGCCGCGATGCGGCTGAGCACGCCGTCGAACAGGATGCTGCCGATGATCGGCTTGAACGGGTTGGCGTAGTGGTTGAGGTCGCGGCCTTCCTCGGCCATGGCCTCGGACACGCCGTAGGCGGACACGTGCGGCGAGGGGTCGAAGTGGCGGTAGCCGCGCTGGGCGCAGATCTCGCCGATCCAGCCACAGAGGCGGTTGCGCGAGGCGATGAGGGCGCCGGCGGTGTTCGGCACGTTGATGTGGTTCACGAAGACCACCGGGGCCGGCAGGCGCCGGACGATCTCGGCCATGTGCGCCTCGAGTTCGTCGCGGGTGGTGCTGCGGATGTAGCCCTCGACGAGGACGCGGCGCTCCAGCGCATCGGTCTCGGCGAAGCCCGGGAGGGCCTCGAAATGCCGGCGGCGCACCTCCGGATCGCGTTCGCTCTTCAGCCCGAAGAAGGCATCGAGGAGGCCGCCCCGGTCGCGGAAGGTCCGCTCGACGTAGTTGATCTGCAGATACCAGGTGTCGAAGACGATCTCCTTGACCGTGGAGATCTCGACCACGAACACATCGGTCGCATCGCGCGGGCTGCGGACCAGGACGCCGTCCGGCGTGAGGAAGCGGGCGAGTTCGGCGGGAACCTCACGTCCTTCGAGGTAGTCGATCTGCTGCAGGGCCTCCGGAGCTGTATGGACGAAACCATAGATATTCGCACTATTCCGCCGTAGATCGCGTAGCTGTACTGTCGCCCCTAAGGGCTCAGCGATCCGGCACGTGCCAATCGATGTATATATAAGTTCTCTCGTCGCCAATTTACGGCTCCTCGAAGCTATAGAAAAGCCCGTTACAAATGGCGCGCTGTCTTCCCGACTGTTTCTTGTATTTTTCCTGTTAAGGTTTTTTTAACCTATTGGGATTTGCAACCTCCACAAACCCGCCATTGTCGGTAGCCGGTGCGTGCGGCGTGGGGGATCTCCCCCTCCGAAAGGATGAGATCCGGTCCGGCGTGACGGATCGGCGGGTATCCGCCCTACGCCGATTGGCCATCGCCCCCGGCCCTCGCGGGGACGGACCGCTGCCCGCCCACGGACGCTAGGCTCCGGCGGCATCGCGCGGGAGGCCAGGCAAGGACCGTGGGCCGGATCTCGACCGGTCCCACCCCGGTCCATCTCGGCGCGACGAGCATCACGGAGTTTTCGCCATGGCGCCTCGGTATCCCCTTCGCGGATCGTCCCGCGGCACCGCACCGCGCCGGGCCGTGCGAAGTCCCACCATCCTCGGGGCCAGCCTGCTCTGTGCCGGTCTGCTCGCCGTGTCCGCGCTTCCCGCGGCGGCGGCGGATGGCTCGCTCGCGGCCCGCCGCTTCTTCGACGAGGCCAAGGCGACGGCCGAGCGGGCCGCCCTGCCCTGCCGGCCGGTCGCACCGACCGTCGGCGACGGACGGGTGAGCGCGAGCCCGCTCACCGGGCAGATCCAGGGGGCGGCCGCCGGCACCACGGGCGGGCTCGGCAAGCGGCTCCTCACGGTGACGCGCCTCGACGACGCGAAATCCTCCGCGAGCCGGCCGAGCCCGGAGGGCACCCTGCGCTGGGCGGTGGAAACGGCGCAGAAATCCGGTGGCGGCTGGATCGTCTTCGCCCCCGAGCTGATGGGACAGATCCACCTCGAGGCCGGGCTTCACCTGCCCTCCGACACCACCCTCGACGGCGGCTGCGGCGGCATCACGCTCTCGGGCGCCCCGCGCCTGACGCAGCTCACCCTGACGGATGTCAGCAACGTCATCGTCAGCGGCCTCGCCTTCACCAAGGACCCCTACGACGACAAGGCGGACAAGACCGGCGACGCCATCGGACTGACCGACCGGTTCGACCGCGTCGCGATCCTGCACAACGCCTTCCACCGCTGCGGCGACGGCTGCGTCGACATCGTGCGCAAGACCCGCTTCGACAGCGAGTCCCGCGCCACGGTGGCGTTCAACCACTTCGCCGAGCACAACAAGGTCATGCTGATCGGCACCCTGACCTGCTACAAGGACGGGCAAGCGGAGGGCTGCCAGGAGCCCCTCCGGCATCTCGCCGGCCCGATGGCGCCGCGCGTCATCGTGACGGTGCTGGCCAACGTCTTCGAGGGCACCAGCCAGCGCCATCCCAAGGTCGTCTCGAACGCCGCCGTGCAGCTCGCCAACAACCTGTTCCTCCTCAGCCCCACCGCCTATTCGAGCGGGGTGGACAGCGCCGTCTACGGCTCGGCCACGGGCACCGGCGGCGTGCTGCGGGCGGCCGGCAACATCTTCGTCAATCCGGACCGCGCCGGCCGCATCGGCGCGGGTCCGATCTCGGTGGTGCGCGCCGCAACGGGCGGGGGCACCGAGGCCGACGGCGCGGTGGCGGCGGAGGACAACGTCACGGTGGGCAACATCCGGGTCGTCGAGAAGGACGCGGACATCGCCCGGGGCGTTCCGATGGCCTCGTTCCCCGTGCGGGCAGTCTCGGACACGAGCGCCCCCGGCCTCGCCGCCTGCCTCCTGCGTTTTGCTGGTCCGAAGGGCATCGCCGCGCGCTGGCCGGAGGTCTGCGAGCGCTCGTGAGACCGCGCCGCGCCCGCCCGCGCCGCCGCGGCGCGGGCCGCCTACGCCAGGAAACTGCGCACCGTCCGCTCCATCATGGCGGCGACCGAGAAGGTCTCGCGGGCCCAGGCCCGCGCGGCGCGCCCCATGGCGGCACGGCGGGGGGCGTCGGCGCGAAGTGCCAGAACGGTCTCGGCCACGGCCTCGGGCGCGAGGTCGGGGCCGGCCGGCAGCAGGAGCCCGGTCCGGCCGGGCACGATCGTTTCGGCGGCACCGCCCGCGTTGGTGGTCACCACCGGCAGGCCGGCGTGCTGCGCCTCGACGAGCACGTTGGGCAGCCCCTCCACCAGGGAGAGCAGCAGGAACGCGTCCATCCGCGCGAGCCAAGCGCCGACATGGGCCGAGCGGCCGACGAACAGGACGTGCCCGGCAAGGCCCAGGCACGCGGCCCGGGCCTCGCAGGCCGCGCGTAAGGGGCCGTCCCCCACCAGGATGAACCGGGTGTCGGGCGCCGTCGCCCGGATGCGCGCGGCCGCCTCCAGCCAGAGGAACGGCCGCTTGTTCTCGTCGAGGCGCATCACCGTGCCGAGGGTAAAGCCGGCGCAGGAGGTTCGGGCGAAGAAGGCCGCCGCGCGGGCAGCCTCGGCCGGCCCGTCATCGGACGGCGGGGCCTCGGACGGCAGGGCGCCGGACGGCAAGGCGTCGACGCCGTTGTAGATGACGTCGACGCGGGCCGGATCGAGGTCGAGCCAGGCGGCGTAGCGGCGGGCGGCGGCGTGGGAATTGGCGGTGAGCCGCACGCCGGGGGCGGCCAGCAGCGCCCGGTAGAGGCCGGCATACTCGGGGCGGTCGCGCTCCGGCCGGTCCACGGGGGGCAGGCTGCGCACGGCGAGGACAATGCGGGGCACCCCGGCGGCCAGGGCCGCGAGCCCGCAGGCCAGGATCGAACCGTCCTGCCAGAGATGGACCACATGGGGCCGGCGGCGGCGGATCGCATCGGCGAGGCGCAAGGTCCCCTCCTGCATCGGGGCGGGCAGGAGGTCGAGCATCGACGCGAAGGGGGCGAGCACCGAGCGGGCCGGATCGCCGTCCTGCACCGGAAAGTCCGCGTATTCCTCCACCGCGAGGCCGTCGGCACGCAGGCCGGGGGCGAAGAAGTCGCCGCCGGTCCGGGCCCCGGTCGAGCGCACCACGACCTCGATCGGCCCGGCGATGGCGCTGCCGGCGATGGGCACAGCCCGGACCCGGGCGGCGTGCAGGCCCCGCGCCGTGAGGGCGAACTGGCGCTCGGCCCCGCCGGCCCCGAGGGACCCCGTGATCATCATCACGCGCCCGACCCGCCAGCGGCGGCGGGGCACCCGGCGCGCCGGTGCGAGGCGGGCGAAGATTTCGGCCAGCACCGCGTCGGCGGCGCGCCCCGGGGGCGGCATCGCGCCGTGCCCGCAGAAGGCCGCCAGGCGGGCGCAATCGGCCGCTGCCGCCGCGCGGGGCGTCGCGAGCCTGCCGCCCGCGCCGAAGCGGGCGATCCCATCCTCGAGCAGGCGCAGGGCCCGCCCGATCTCGCCGCGCTTCGACAAGGCACGGGCGAACGCCATGTACGTGGATTCGCGCGGATGGGTCGCGATCAGACGCTCGAACGCGGCATCGGCCTCCGCGTGGGCGCGGATCTCCTCGAGGCCCCAGGCCTGGAGAAGCATCGCCGGGCACGTCGTGGGAGCTTTCGGGAAACGGTCGCGGACCAGCCGGGCGGCGGCCTCGCGCCCCTGTCGGCGCAGGGTCCAGCGCAGCACCAGGCGAAACGGCTCCACCGCCTCCGGGAAGCGCGCATGCACTCCTGCCCAGGCGCGGGCCGGCACCGCCTCCCGGTCCTGCGTCCCGGGTTCGACGAGTTCGGCGACCTCCACGAGGCGGGCGGCCAGGATCTGCAGGCGCTCGCAGGCCGGATGGGCGTGGACCAGCCCGAGCAGCACCCGGAGCGCGCCCCGAACCTCGGGCCCTCGGCCCGCACCGGCGACGATCGCGGCGGCCCGCTGGAGGACGGCGCCGTCGGCCGGTCCGGGCCGGGCCGGCGCGCGAACGAGGATTCGCGTGATCGGGTCGAATCCAACCGTACTCGCGACGGCGCCGGGCCAGGGCGCGAGGGTGGTGTCCGGATCGTTGAGCATGGCGAAATTCCCCGCGCAGCGCCTCGCCGGGCCTTCGCCGCCACGAGGTCCGTTCCGGCTCAGACGCAGTGGTAGTCCCGGTACCAGCCGACGAAGCGGCCGACGCCTTCGGCGACGGGGGTGGCGGGCCGGAAGCCGGTCAGGCTCTGGAGGAGGCTGCTGTCGGCGAAGGTGCGGGGCACGTCGCCGGGTTGCATGGGCAGATAGTTGTGCCGGCCCTTCCGGCCGACGGCGTTCTCGACGGCATCGACGAAATGCATCAGCGGCACGGGGTCGGAATTGCCGATGTTGACCGTGCGGAACGGCGCCACCGCCGAGAGGGTGTCCTCCGCATCCCGAACCGGCTCGCCGCGTATCGGCACCGCGTCGATGAGGCGGACGATGCCCTCCACGAGGTCGTCGATGTAGGTGAAGTCCCGCTCCATCCGGCCGTGGTTGTAGATGTCGAGCGGCCGGTCCTGCAGCAGGGCCGAGACGAACTTGAACAACGCCATGTCGGGGCGCCCGAACGGTCCGTAGACGGTGAAGAACCGGAACGCGGTAGTGGGGATGTCGAACAGGTGGGCGTAGGAATGCGCCATCAGTTCGGTGGCCTTCTTGGTGGCGGCATAGAGCGTCATCGGCGCGTCCGCCTTGTCGGCCTCGGCGAAGGGCACCTTGTCGGCGGCGCCGTAGACCGAGCTGGTGGAGGCCAGAAGCAGGTGGCCCGGCGTCATCCGACGGGCGCATTCGAGCACGTTGAAGGTGCCCGTCAGGTTGGAATCGACGTAGGCGCGGGGGTTCTCCAGGCTGTAGCGGACGCCGGCCTGGGCGGCGAGGTGGATGACCACCTCGGGGGCGGTCTCCTCCCAGACCCGGCCCAGGGCGTCCATGTCCTCCAACATGAATTCGTGCGCGGTGAAGCCCGGATTCTGCAACAGGGTCGCGTGCCGGCGCTGCTTGTAGCTGACGTCGTAATAGGGGGTCATGCCGTCGATGCCGACGACGTCGTGCCCCGCGCGCTGCAGGCGCCGCGCCGCGTGATAACCGATGAACCCCGCCGTTCCGGTGATGAGTATGCGCACGAAAGCCCCTCGCTGCTCGTGGCATGCCGGGTGGCGGCGGATCGGTCGGCCCGAGCCGGCGGCATGCGTCCTTGGCGAGCTTGACTATGCGGCGGCGCGGCATGCCGGGGGACATCGCCTTTCGAGGGGCCCCATTCTCCGAAGGAGGTAGGCCGCCGCCCCCCGAACGGAGGCGCTAAGGCCGATGGCCGAGTTTGCGATCGCGGCGGGTGCCCGCAAAGCTCGCCGGCCTCCTCGGATGCGCCTTCCGCCGCCCGCGGTATGCCGGAGCCCGAGGTCACGCCGCAGACAGGCGCGTCATGCAGAACCCCTCCGAGCAAGACCACCCCGGATCCTGGTCCCCCGATCCGGCCCCGCGCCGGACCCCGCCCGTGTCCTACGCCGTCGAGGTCGCGGAGGGCGCGTTGCGCCTGCGGATCCAGGTCGGCACGAAGAGCATCCCCATCGCGATCACGCCCGAGCAGGCCGGGGAACTCGGCACCGCCCTGGTCGGCGCCTGCGTGCTGCATGCCGAGGGGCGGGCGCCGGCGCCCGGTCCGATCCTGCGCAGCGACCTGCCGGTGATCGGCTGGCGCACGGGGGTGATCCGGGAGCACGCGCTGGCGGTCCTGCTCCTCGACATCCTCGGCGGCCCCGAGATCGCGCTGCAGTTCCAGCCCGCCGTGGCCATCAGCTGCGGGCGCTCCCTTCTGGAGACCGGCAAGACCCTGCAGACCTCCACGCGGTAAACGCCCTCTCCGCACAATGACCTACGCCGTTTGGTCATGTTGCGCTGCGATCGAGGTCGGTAAACATTCGATTAACAGGACCGCCTGGCTGCTGCGAATACAGAATGCTCGACGCAGGAGCGACGGCGGGTTTCCCACTTCTTCTCCATCCCGTCTCGAACATCGTCGCCAAGACCGGTCAGCCGCGTGAGTGCAGGCCGGTCCGGCGAGCCCGTGTGCGGGAGACGGCGCCAGGCCGAGGAATCCACCCGGATGTCGCATCGCTTCGTCTCGAGACTCCTGATCCCCGCCCTCGTCCTGGCCACCGGGTGCCGGCCGGAGGCGCGGGCCGCCGACGCCTACGCGCTGGGCCCCGCCGACAAGCTGCGCGTCACGGTCTATCAATGGACGCAAGGGGCGATGCCCGCGCAGGGCGGCGACTTCCAGGCCCGCCTCGACGGCCAGTTCGCGATCGACAATGCCGGCAACCTTCCCCTGCCGCTGGTGGGCGACGTGCCGGCGGAAGGCCGCGCGACGGCCGAGCTCGCCCGCGCCGTGGCGGAGGCGTTCCAGGCCAAGCTCGGAACCCTCACCTCGCCGAGCGCCTCGGTGGAGATCGTCGAGTACCGGCCCTTCTACGTGGTCGGCGTCGTCGACCGCCCGGGAAGCTATCCCTTCCGCCCCGGCATGACGGTGCTGCACGCGGTCAGCATCGCGGGCGGCCTCTATCGGCGGCCGGACGATCCGAGCCGCTACCAGCGCGAGGCCCTGGCGGCGGCGGGCGACGGCGCCCTCCAGGTCGCCGCCCGGGATCTCCTCCTCGTGCGCGCCGCGCGCCTGGAGGCGGAACTGGCAGGCGAGGACGGCATCGCGTTCCCAGACGAGATCCTGGCCCGCAAGGGCGAGCCGAGCATCGCCCGCATGATGGCCGACGAGGCCAAGATCATGAAGCAGCGCGCGGTCGCCCTCGAAGCGGCGGTGGCCAACCAGCGCACGCTCAAGGCCTTGGCCGAGCGCCAGAACGGCTCCCTCGAGGCCCAGTCCGCCGCCATCGAGCGACAGATGGCCATCGCCAAGAAGGAACTCGAGGACCAGACCGACCTCGTGAACAAGGGCCTGTCACGGCGCCCGATCCTGTTCCCGATCGAGGCGCGCCACGCCGAGGCCGAGGCCAAGAAGCGCCAGCTCCAATCGGACATGCTCAAGAACGCGCAGGACGTCGCGCGCGCCGAGCAGACGGCCGGTGAGCTGCGGACCAACCGGCGCACCGAGATCCTCGACCAGCTCAAGGAGGCGCGAGCCAATCTGGAGCAGGCGCGCCAGAAGATCGTCACCGACCAGCGCATCGTCGATCATTCCGACGGCGAGTTCCGGGTCCGCAGCGGCGAGGCGGTACCGACCTACGCGGTGCTGCGCCGCGAGGGCGACCGCCTGCGCGAGCGCAGCGTGCCCGAGACCGCCCGGGTCGAGCCCGGCGACGTCGTCCGCGTGATGCTGCCGCCTCGGCGCGCGCCGGGAGCGCTCCCGGAGACCGGGCCCACCGCCGCGCTCACCCGCGAGACCCACCTCAGCGACGCCCGGCCCTGACCCCGACGCCCGACGCGAGGAGCGATACGATGCCGGCCCATGCCCAAACCCTCAGGAACGGTCTGTCGGCCCTGCGGACCCAGTCCGACGTGGTGGGGGCGCTGATCCTGCGCGAGACCCATACGCGCTTCGGCCGGACCCGGCTCGGCTACATCTGGGTGCTGATCGAGCCGGTCGCCCACGCGGTGGGGCTGTCCATCGTGCACTACACCCTCGGCCGCCGCTCGCCGCTCGGGGGCAGCATGGCCCTGTTCTTCATGACCGGGCTGCTGCCGTTCTTCCTCTGGAGCAAGGTCTCGTACCGGCTGGTCTCGGCCTTCACCTCGGACCGGCCGCTCCTCAACGTGCCGGCGGTGACCCATCTCGACATCCTGTGCGCCCGGGCCCTGCTGGAGGGCGCGACCTGGCTCATCGTCTCCACGATCCTGATCGCGTTGCTGGTGGCCATCGGCTTCAGCGACTGGCCCTTCGACCTCGAATCCCTGTTCGGCGCGGTGGCGGCGACGTTCCTGCTCGCGGTCGGCGTGGGGATGATCAACGCCACCCTGACCGCCCTCCTCCAGTCCTGGCACAACCTCTTCAGCATCCTGACCCGGCCGCTCTACCTGGCCTCCGGCATCTTCTACCTCGTGGATCAGGTGCCGGCGACCGCGCAGGCGTTCCTGGTCTGGAACCCCCTCGTCCACGCGATCGAGTGGACCCGGACCTCGTTCTATCCGGCCTACGGCGCCACCACCCTGGACAAGGCCTACCTCGTCCAGTGGGCCGTCTGCACCTGCGTCCTCGGTCTGGTGCTGGAGCGCCTCGCCCGCCGGAAGGTGGAGGCGATATGATCGTCCTCGACAACGTCTCGAAGGGCTATCGCACGGCGCTGGGCGTCAAGCGCATCCTCGCCGACGTGGACTGCGCGCTGTCCACGGATCTCAGCCTCGGCATCCTCGGCCGCAACGGCTCGGGCAAATCCACCCTGATGCGGATGCTCGCCGGCTCCGAACTGCCGGACCGGGGACATATCGACCGGGACGTGCGGGTCTCGTTTCCGGTCGGGCAAGCCATCGGCTTCTCCAACATGATGACGGGCCGCGAGAACGTCGCGTTCCTGGCCCGCGTCTACGGCGAGGACGTTCGCCGGACCGTGGCCTTCGTCGACGACTTCGCCGAGCTCGGCGACTACCTCGACGAGCCGCTGCGGACCTACTCGAACGGCATGCGCTCGCGCCTGACCTTCAGCGCCTGCATGGCGATCCGCTTCGACGTCTACCTCGTCGACGAAGTTACCGCGGCGGGCGACGTCGAGTTCAAGCGCCGCTGCAACCAGCTCTTCGCCGAGCGCCGACGCCATGCGCGGATCATCATGGCCTCGAACAACGCCAAGATGCTGAGCCTCTACTGCGACCGCGGCGCCATTCTCGACGGCGGAGCGCTCATGACCTTCGAGACCGTCGCCGAAGCGGTCTCCGTCTACACCAACGAGATCTACCGCACCGAGGTCCAGGGGGCGGACCAGCATGCGGACCGATGGGCCGAACGGGAGGCTGAGCCGTCATGAGCACCGAACCGGGACAACACGCCGCGCGGGTCTCGCCGCTCCTCAGCGTCCTCAGGCAGCGGCGTGGGGCCGGCCGGCCCCCTGCCGATGCGGCCCCGGTCGAACCACCGACGCCCGGCGACCCGGCGGAGGACCCGCCGGAGGAAGCGGGCCCGGCGGAGCCCGAGAGCATGAAGCGCTGGCTGGAAGGCCGCCCCGTCAACCGCAAGGCTTCCGCCAAGCCCCCGATCCTGCGCGAGGTGAGCGCGCTCGCGGGCGAGGCCGAGACGGCGCGCCGGGTCGCCGAGGCACCGGTCCGGCCGCTGCCGGGCCTGCCCGATCAGGCCTCGCACCTCGCCGGACGGCGGGCGCGCCGCCAGCGCCAGCGCCGGGGTATCCTGCTCTCGTTCATCGCCCTCGTGGTCCTCCCGACCCTGGCGGCGGCGCTCTATTACGGGTTCGTCGCCACCGACCAGTACGTCTCCGAGGTCAAGTTCGCCCTGCGCTCGGTGGAGCGCAACGGCGGGCACGATTCGGCGAGCGTCGTCAGCGGCGTACCCAACGCGCTGGCCGGCAACACCGACTCCTTCATCATCGCCGACTACATCACCACGCGGCAGTTCGTGGACGAGGTGCAGCGCAAGATCGACCTGCGCCGGATCTTCTCGAACCCGAACGCCGATGCCTGGTCGCGCTTCGACCCGGCCGCGCCCATCGAGGCGCTGGTGAGCCATTGGCGCGCCATGGTGATGTCGCGCTACGACCTTTCCACCGGCATCCTCACGGTCAAGGTCCGGGCCTATACGCCCGAGGACAGCTACCGCCTCGCCCAGACCGTCATCGACGGTTCCGAGCGTCTCGCCAACGAGCTGACGGACCGGGGCCGCCGGGATTTCGTGCGCTTCGCCGAGACCGAGGTGCAGAAGGCCGAAGCGCGCCTGCGCGGCGCCCGCGACGCGCTGGGCCATTTCCGCCGCACCGAGGGAACCTACGATCCCGTCCGCGTGGCGATGAGCAACGCGGACCTGCTGGCCAAGCTGCGCTCGGACCTCGCCAGCCTGCGCGCCGAGGCGTCGGCGCTCTCCGTCTCGATGCAGCCCAACGCGCCGATGATCCAGACCCTGACCGGCCGGATCAAGGCCACCGAGCAGCAGATCCGCTCCGTGGAGGCCGAGGGCCAGCGCAACGGCCAGGGGCTGGGTGCGGACATGGGCAGCATGGTCGCGCGGTACGCCAGCCTCGAATCCGAGCAGACCTTCGCGGAAAAAAGCTACGGCATGGCCATGGACGCGCTGCAGGCCGCCCGCGGCCTCGCCGACCGGCAGCAGATCTACCTCGCGACCTTCGCGCGGCCGGCGCTGGCCGAGAGCGCCCAGTTTCCCAACCGCCCGGCCTCGATCGCGGTGGTGGCGGGCTTCGCGCTCCTGGTCTGGCTCACCGGCCTCCTCCTCGTCCTCGGCATCCGCGATCACATGCGCTGAGGCCGCCCGACCGGCCCCCTGAAGACGGGCGGTTCACCTCCAGACCAAGGGGACGACCATGATCTTTCTGCAACGCGAGGGCGATTCCGCCGATGTCCGCTTCACCGGCGATCAGGCGCGCATCCTGAACAAGGCCGGGCAGGTCGTGGTCGACTGGACGTCGGGCGGTATCCTCCACAACGTGCCGCAGGGCGATGGCTACCGCCTCGAGGTGAAGACCGGAACCACGGTGAAGGCCGACGACCTCGCCATCGGCGCCGTGGTGTTCACCATCGGCCAGTCGAACATCGAGCGCTGGTACAACACCCCCACCGCCGTGCCGGATGCCCCATCCGGCACCTACCAGATGGAGGCCGACGGCTCCATCGGCCACGTTGACGGCGGCGCCTCGACCTACTTCGCCGGAAACTACGCCGCCGAGGCCGGCGTGCCGGTGCTGATGGTCGCCGCCGCCAAGGGCGGCACCGCCCTGGTGGCCGCCGCCGACAAGGGCAACGGCTACTGGATGGATACCTCCGCCGGCTCCCTCTACGCCACCGCCCTGTCGCTGCTCGCCAAGGTCGGCGGCTCCGCAGAGGTCGTGCTGTGGGCGCAGGGCGAGACCGACGCCTCGGCCAACATCACGACCGGCACCTATGCCACGGCGCTCACCACCTTCATGAACCGGGTGCTCGCCGACTTCCATTCCAACCACGTCCTGATCCAGGAGATCGGCCCCCACGGCGCCAACGACGGCAAGTACGACGACGTCCGCCTCGCCCAGCACCAGGTCGCCGATGCCCTGGCGGGCGTCGATATCGGTGCGATCACCACGGACCTGAACACCATCGAGGACGGCATCCACCTCACGGGCGCCGCGCGGGTCACGGCGGCCGACCGGCTCCTCGACGCGGCCCTCGGCTTCCAGGGCATCGACATTTCGCGGGCGGTGCAGGCCGGGGCCGACGACCCGGCGGGCAGCGACCACCTCGTGGGTACCAACGCCCGCGACGAACTGCACGGCCGCGCCGGCAACGACGTCCTCGACGGCGGCGGCGGCAGCGACGCCCTGTTCGGCGATGCCGGCGACGACACCCTCAACGGCGGCGCGGGAACCGACCTCATCTGGGGCGGTGCGGGACGCGACACCATCGACGGCGGCGACGATGCCGACGTCATCTCGGGCGGCGACGGCGGCGACATCGTCCGGGGCGGGGCCGGGGCCGACGAAATCTGGGCCGATGCCGGCGACGACCTGATCACCGGGGGCACCGGCAACGACGTCATCGTCGGCGGTGCCGGCATCGACACCGCGGTCTTGTCGGGCAAGTTCGCCGGCTACCGCATCGTCACCGACGGCGTCACCGCCACGGTCACCGACATCGACCTGACGGATGGCAACGACGGCACCGATACCCTCGACGGGGTCGAGTACCTCAGCTTCTCCGACAAGCCGCAATACGACATCAAGGGCACCGGCCTGCCGTCCCTGTTCACGGCCAGCGACAACTACGTCGATTTCGCCACCGTGGCCGCCGGCACCTACGCGCCGACCTCGTCCCATGCGGGGCTTGCCGGCAACGACGAGATCTACCTGCCCAAGGACGCGGCCGCCGCCCAGGCCGCCGGCTACGACGCCACCGTCGCCATGGATGGCGGCGACGGCAACGACGTCATCATCGGCGGCAGCCTCGACGACTGGATGAAGGGCGGGGCCGGCGACGACATCCTCAACGGCGGCGCCGGCTCGGATCGAATGGAGGGCGGGCTCGGCAACGACAAGTACTACGTCGATACCACGGCGGTGGGCGCCACCGGCGACCTCGTGGTCGAGAAGGTCGGCGAGGGCATCGACACGGTGATCAGCACCGTGACTTTCACCCTCAAGAGCAACGTCGAGAACCTCACCCTCGTGGGTACGGACAACATCAACGGCACGGGCAACGAACTCGACAACGTCATCGCGGGCAACGACGGCAACAACATCGTCAACGCCAATGCGGGCAACGACACCCTGTTCGGAGGCGCGGGCGACGATTCCCTGCGCGGCGGCCTCGGCAACGATGTCATCGACGGGGGTCTGGGGCGCGACACGGCGGTCTTCGCCGGCAAGTTCGCCGATTACCGGATCACCGATGTGGGGGGCGCCGTCACCGTCACCGACCTCAACGCCGCCGATACCGACGAGGGCACCGACACGATCCAGGGCGTGGAACTGCTCAAGTTCTCCGACAAGACCTACATGGTGAACATCCCGAACGGCCTGTTCACCAACGGCAACGACAGCGTGGACTTCGCCACCGTCGTGGCCGGCAGCTACCAGGCCGGCACCCAGTACGTCGCCGGGGCGGGGGACGACGTGGTGCGCCTGGCCGGAACCGCCGCCGCGGCGGCGGCGGCGGGCTACGACACCGCCTTGGCCTTCGACGGCGGCCTCGGCAACGACACGATCACGGGCGGCGCCCTCGACGACTGGATCAAGGGCGGCGACGGCAACGACTGGATCGACGGCGGCGCCGGCTCCGACAAGCTGGAGGGCGGGCTCGGCGACGACACCTACGTCGTCGACGTCACGGCGGTCGGCACCAGCGGAGACCTCGTGGTCGAGAAGTTCAACGAAGGCGTGGACACGGTGCTCAGCAGCGTGACCCACACCCTGAAGAGCAACGTCGAGAACCTCACCCTCACCGGCCTTACGGAAATCTCGGGCTTCGGCAACGATCTCGCCAACCTGATCATCGGCAGCGACGCCAGGAACTCACTCAAGGGCGATCTCGGCAACGACACCCTGCTGGGAATGGGCGGCAACGACAGCATCACGGGGGGGGCCGGCAACGACACGATCGATGGCGGGCTCGGCACCGACATCGCCCTCTATCTCGGGGCCCGGGCCGACTACACGGTGACGATCACGGCGGGCCGCGTCGTCATCACCGACAACAACCCGAACGACATCGGCGGCGACGAGGGCACCGACACCCTGGTCGGCGTCGAGACCCTGAAGTTCTCGGACGGCACCCTCACGGTGCCCCTCGGGAGCGCCCCGACGGCGCTCGCCCTCAGCCATGCCGAGGTGCCCGAGAACAGCGCCGGCGGCACGCTCGTCGGCAGCTTCGGCGCGACCGATCCGGATGCCGGCGACAGCTTCGCCTACACGCTCCTCGACTCGGCCGGCGGCGCCTTCGCGGTCGATGGCGCCAACCTCGTGGTGGCCGCCGGGGCAATCCTCGACTTCGAGACCACGCCGAGCCTCACGGTGACGGCGCGGGTGACCGATGGCGGCGGCCACACCTTCGACCAGGCCTTCACCATCACGCTCTCCGACGTGCAGGGCCCGACCATCACCGGCACGGCCGCGGCGGACAAAATCACCGGCACCGCGGAGGGCGAGACGATCGACGGCCTCGCGGGCGCCGACACCATGACGGGCGGTCTCGGCAACGACACCTACATCGTCGACAACAGCAAGGACGTGCCCGTCGAGTTGTCCGGCGGCGGCATCGACACCGTCGTGAGCTCGGTGAGCTTCGCCCTCGGCGCCAACCTCGAGAACCTCGTCCTCACCGGGACCGCGAGCAAAGGCACCGGCAACGCCCTCGCCAACGTTCTCACCGGGAACGACGCCAACAACACCCTCGACGGTGGCCTCGGCGCCGACACCATGACGGGGGGCCTCGGCAACGACGTCTACATCGTCGACGATCTCGGTGACGTGGTCACGGAACGGGCCGATGCGGGCACCGACACCATCAAGACGATGCTGGGCAGCTACACGCTCGGCATCGGCAACGCGATCGAGGCCCTGACCTTCATCGGCGCGGGGGATTTCCACGGCACCGGCAACGAACTCGCCAACACCATCACGGGCGGGGCCGGCAACGACACGCTGTGGGGCGGCGACGATGCGCTCAAGGACAGCCTCAAGGGCGGTCTCGGCGACGACACCTACATCGTCGGGATCAACGACACCGTGACGGAAGCGGCGGATGCCGGCCACGACACGGTGCGGACCGGACTCGCGAGCTACAAGCTCGGCAGCAACGTCGAGGATCTCGTCTATACGGGCACCGAGAGCTTCAAGGGCACCGGCAACACCCTCGACAACTGGATCAAGGGTGGGGCGGGCAACGACACGCTCGACGGCGGCGCGGGCCAGGACGTCCTGGTGGGCGGCGCCGGCAACGACACCTACCTCGTCGATTCCATCGGCGACCGGATCGTCGAGCGCCTGGATCCGAACGACGATGCGAGCCCCGATGCGGGCGGCACCGACACGGTCCTGATCAAGACCGGCCTCACCCAATACACCCTCGGCAGCTTCGTCGAGAACCTGACCTATTCCGGCGTCTCCGGCTTCCAGGCCATCGGCAACGAACGCGACAACGTCCTCGTCACCGGTGCGGGCAACGACGTGCTCGCGGGCGGGGTCGGACACGACATCCTGACGGGTGGCAAGGGCGCGGACCAGTTCCTCTTCAACATCCCTGGCGAAGGCTTCGACACCGTCGCCGACTTCAGCCAGAGCCAGTTCGACACGATCGCGGTGACGGGCGCGAATTTCGGCGGTCTCCCCGCCGGCGCTCTCTCGGCGGACTGGTTCGTCCTCGGCAGCAGCGCCACCAGCGCGGAACACGGTCAGTTCGTGTTCGATCCGAACGCGCTGACCCTGTCCTGGGACGCGGACGGCACGGCGACTGGCGCGCCCGTGGTGGAGATCGCCGAATTCACCAGGGCGCTGACCCTGCATGCCAGCGACATCCTGATCGTGTGAGCCGCTCCGCACCCCGCCAGGGGAGCCGCAGCTCGATGACTCCCCGGCACCAGAGCGAGCCATATCCGGTCCGGACGCGAATCAATCGCACGGCTGCGCGCAGGATAATTTTTGTTAAAAGTATTTGTGTCGCATTTCTGCGGAAAACGCGCCATAAAAGTTCTGACTTTTCTCCAGATTGGAGATAATTTAATCAAAAATCAATTTTCTACCGTAGCAGTTCAGATATCGTGTGAAAATTTCGCGGCGGATACAGATGTTCCGCCGTTTTCTACCCAGAAGGGTCTTCATAACTGGTTCGAATTTTGCAACGTTTTGGATCGACGACGACACGAGGTATGCCATGGATATCCTTGCGGGCATCGATCTTGCGCGGACAACGCTGGGACACGCTACCCTCGACGTTGATCCCGGTCAGACACCGACGATTCTGCTCATCGACGACCGAATTCTCGAACGGGAATGCCTCATCTTCCGCCTCACCGTGGCGGGATTCCAAGTGCTTGCCGCGATGAATGCGGAGGACTGGCAGGCATCGGTGGAGGCCGACACCCTCTCGCTGATCCTCTATGTCTGCGACGGCTCGGCGGAAAAGCGTCGGCGTACCATCGCGGATCTCCTCCAGGCGCCCCACACGCATCCGGTCGTGGTCCTCTCCCAGTCGGACGACATGGCCAACGTGATCGAGACGATCGAGTGCGGAGCGCGCGGCTACATCAGCACCCGCGCCAACGTCGATCACGTCATCGCGGCCATCCGTTTCGTCCTGGCGGGCGGCGTCTTCGTCCCGGCGAGCAGCATGCTGGCTGCCCGAAAATCCAGGGTGGACCCCGCCGCCGATCCCGCCTGGCAGAGCAACTTCACCGCCAAGCAGATGGCCGTCCTCGAAGGCATCCGGCGGGGCAAGCCGAACAAGGTCATCGCCTACGAGCTCAACATGTGTGAAAGCACCGTCAAGGTGCATGTCCGCAACGTGATGAAGAAACTCAAGGCGCGCAACCGGACCGAACTCGCCTTCAAGGCGACCGAGATGACGCTCTAGGATCGCGTCTTCGCGAAGACCGACCCGGTTCACCATCGGGATGTGCCTCGGCACCGCCTCGGCGGTTTCAGGTCGATCGGGGCGCCAACCGAGGCCAGTCCAGAGAGGCCGGATCGGACCATGCGGCGATACTCGCCAGACCCCTGAAAACACAAAAGCTCCGGACGTTTGTCCAGAGCTTCGGCCGTCTGAGAGAATTTGGTGGGTGCACAAGGGTTCGAACCTTGGACCCGCTGATTAAGAGTCAGCTGCTCTACCAACTGAGCTATGCACCCATCGCCTTGCGGCGATCGCTGCGGCCACCAAGTCCGCTGCGACGAGGGGGCTGATAGCAAACGCCCCGGGGGGTGTCCACCCCCGGGGCGTCATTTTCTCGGCTAAACCGAAGCCGGGCTCTGGGCGTGCAGGCGCACGGCCCAGGCCTCGAGCTTGTTGAGGGCCGAGAGGTAGGCGCGGGCCGAGGCGACCAGGGTGTCGGGATCAGCGCCGCGGGCGGTGACGCTGCGCTCACCGCTCTTCAGGCGCACCGAGACCTCGGCCTGGGCGTCCGTGCCCTCGGTGACCGCGTGGACCTGGTAGAGTTCGAGGTCGGCCTCGTGCGGGACCAGGGCCTGGATCGCATTGAACACCGCGTCCACCGGGCCGTTGCCGTCGGCCTCCTCGGTGATGATCCGGCCCGCGATGTCGAGCTTCAGCGTCGCCCGCTGCGGGCCACGGGTGCCGGCGATCACCGAGAGGGAGACGAGGCGGATGCGGTCATGCGCCGTGGCGAGGTTCTCGTCGACCAGCGCCTCGATGTCCTCGTCGTAGACGTGCTTCTTGCGGTCGGCGAGCGCCTTGAAGCGCTCGAACACGTCCTGCAGCTGGTTGTCGCTCAACACCAGACCGAGTTCCTCCAGCTTCGAACGGAAGGCGGCCCGGCCCGAATGCTTGCCCATGACGAGCGAGGTCTTGGCGACGCCGACCGAGGCCGGAGTCATGATCTCGTAGGTCTCGGTGTGCTTGAGCATGCCGTCCTGGTGGATGCCGCTCTCGTGCGCGAAGGCGTTCCGGCCGACGATGGCCTTGTTGTACTGCACGGGGAAGTTCGTGGCGTGGCTGACGAGCTTCGAGGCGCGGGTGAGCATCGTGGTCTCGATGCCGGTCTCGTAGGGCATCACGTCGCCGCGGGTGCGGATCGCCATGACGATCTCCTCCAGGGCGGCATTGCCGGCGCGCTCGCCGATGCCGTTAATGGTGCACTCGACCTGGCGCGCGCCGCCCTCGACGCCCGCCAGCGAATTGGCGATGGCGAGCCCCAGATCGTCGTGGCAATGCACCGAGAAGATCGCCTTGTCGGCGTTCGGCACCCGGTTGCGGACATCCTGGAACATCCGGCGGTACTCGTCGGGCGTGGCATAGCCCACGGTGTCGGGCAGGTTGATGGTGGTGGCGCCCGCGCGGATCGCCGCCTCGACGCAGCGGCACAGGTAGTCGATCGGCGTGCGGGTGGCGTCCATGGCCGACCATTCCACGTCCTCGACGAGGTCGCGGGCCTGGGCCACGGTCTTGAGGATGATCTCCACCACCTCGTCCTCGGATTTCCGCATCTGGTGCGCGAGGTGGATCGGCGAGGTCGACACGAAGGTGTGGATGCGGCCGCGCCTGGCTTGGCGCACGGCCTCGCCGGCCCGGGCGATGTCGGCGGGAATCGCGCGGGCGAGGCCCGCGATGGTGGCGCGCTTGGCTCGGCGGGCGATCTCCGAGACCGCCTCGAAATCACCGTGCGACGCGATCGGGAAGCCCGCCTCGATGATGTCGACGCCCATGGTGTCGAGGAGTTCGGCGACGGCGAGCTTCTCGTCCAGGTTCATGGTGGCGCCGGGGCACTGCTCGCCGTCGCGCAGGGTGGTGTCGAAGATGAGGACGCGGTCCTTGCTCGCGGTCGCGGAGCGGGTCGAAGATACGGTCATGGTCGGGTGTCCTGTCGCGGCGCGCTCCGGATGCGGACGCGGCGCCCTGGAAATCGATCGATGGAATCCTGGCGGCGAGCGGCCTGCCGGCGGCCCTGCCGATGCGCACCCCTGAGAGCCCAGGCGCACGCGCCCGGACGGCCCTCAGGGGCGGATAAGGAGCAGCAGGGCGGCAAGAGACGCGCGCGACCGGGCGGCCGCGCGGGCGGCGTCGGTCGTGCTGCGCATGGAGCCGGCGATGGCCAAGGCTCGTCTCTCCCGAGGGGCAACGGCGCGTCGATGCGGCGCGGCCGTCTACGAAGGCGGCTGTCGTAGCCCCTGGACAACGGCTTGACAAGGTTGGGTTCCCGCCCGCTCCGGACCTGCGCACCGGGGGGGCGCGGTCTCGGGCCCCACGAAGCCTCGTGCCGATTCGCGATCGTTTGGGCCGGACGCATTGCCGTGGCGGCCACGCCGCCTAGCTTCCGTTGCGGATCGAACACGGTCCGACGGCGAAAACAGTCCGTCCACCCAAGAAGAAATTTGGAAGGAACACCCATCATGTCGCGGATGCTGTCGCGCACCCTCGCGCTGCCTGCCCTTGTGCTACTTGCCGGAACGGCCCCGGTGCTTGCGCTCGATGCCGCCAAAACCATCGACGTCGCCGCGCCCCCGGCCAAGGTCTGGGCGACGATCGGCGATTTCTGCGGCATCGGCCAGTGGCACCCGGCGATCGAGAAGTGCGTCCTGTCGCAGGACGGTGGCAAGACCCTGCGGACGCTGAGCCTCAAGGGCGGCGGCACCATCGTCGAGTCGCAGACCAAGCGCGACGACAAGGCCATGAGCTACACCTACGCCATCGTCTCCGGTCCGCTGCCGGTGAGCGACTACAGCTCCACCCTCTCGGTGGTGCCGAAGGGTTCGGGCTCGACCGTGAACTGGACCGGCACCTTCAAGGCCAAGGGCGCCCCGGACGCAGTCGCGGTCGACGCCATCTCGGGCATCTACGATTCGGGCCTCAAGGCGATCGCCGACAAGTCCAAGTAAGCCTGACGCCGACAGGACGATCCGCCGGAGGGCGCGGGCGCCCGCCGCCCTCCGGCTACGGTATCAGGCCAGGCCCCGCGCGCCGCTCACGTCCCGGTCGCGCCTTCACGGGGCTCGCTTGCGCGGCCTATTTCCCGAACCGCTCGAATTTCGGGAAGCTCCGGGTCATCAGCGTGCCGGCCTCGGCCCGGTGGCCCATCCACTTCTCCAGGATACCCGCATTCGCGAGCCGCGCCTCGCCGCCCGACTCGCGCCAGGGCAGCCCCTCGGCCAGGGAGAAGATGTGGGCGTCGGTGAGCGTGGTCTGGCGGCAGCGCTGCAGGCGCACGCCCTTGCCGCGCACCATCTCGGGCAACTCGCTCAAGGGGAAGACCAGCATCAGCCGGTCCGCGCTGCACACCGCGACGTGGTCGCCAGCCGCCGGCACCAGCACCGCGGCCGTCGCCGGCGCGTCGAGCCCCATGATCCCCTTGCCCTTGCGGGTGTTGGCAACCAGCGCATCGGCCGGCGCCAGGAAGCCGCGCCCGTCGGTGGCCGCGACCAGGACCTTCGCGCCCGGCTGGTACGGGATGGCCGCGACGATCTCGGTCCCGTCGTCGAAATCCACCATCAGGCGGATCGGGTCGCCGAAGCCGCGCCCGCCGGGGAGCTTCGCCGCCTCCAGGGTGAACACCTTGCCGTTCGAGGCCAGCACCAGGAGCTTGGCGGTGGTCTCGCTTGGGAAGGCGAGCTTCAAGCCGTCGTCGCCCTTGAAGGCGACGCCCGACAGGTCGGCGACGTGGCCCTTGAGGGCGCGGATCCAGCCCTTGTTCGAGACGATCACGGTGATGGGCTCGCGCTCCACCATGGCGGCGGCGAAGTCGATGCCGGCGGTGTCGGGCGGGTTCTCCAGGGTGGTGCGCCGGGCGCCGATCTTGGTCTCGGGGCCGAAGGTCTTCTTCACCGCGCGGATCTGCTTGGTGATGTCGGCCCATTGCAATTTGTCGGAGCCGAGCAGGCCCTCGATCCCGGCCTTCTCCTGGGTCAGCGCGTCGAGCTCGCGCTTCATCTCCATCTCCTCGAGCTTGCGCAAGGAGCGCAGGCGCGTGTCGAGGATGGCGTTGGCCTGGATCTCGGTGAGCGCGAAGCGCTTCATCAGGGCGGGCTTCGGCTCGTCCTCCTCGCGGATGATGCGGATCACCTCGTCGAGGTCGAGATAGACGATGAGCAGGCCGCCCAGGATTTCGAGGCGGCGGTCGATCTGGGCCAGGCGGTGGCGCGAGCGGCGCTGGAGCACGACGCGGCGGTGGTCGAGCCACTCGCGCAGGGCTTCGGCGAGGCCGATGACGCGGGGCACGAGCCCGCCCACCAGCACGTTCATGTTGAGCGAGATGCGCGATTCGAGTTCGGTGAGCCGGAACAGCGATTCCATCAGGATGACGGGATCGACGTTGCGGGCGCGCGGCTCCAGCACGATGCGCACGTCCTCGGCCGATTCGTCGCGCACGTCGGCCAGCAGCGGCAGCTTGCGCTCCTGCAACAGCTCCGCGAGCTTCTCGATGAGGCGCGCCTTCTGCACGCCGTAGGGGATCTCGGTGACCACGATGGTCCAGGTCCCGCGCCCCAGATCCTCCTTGGCCCAGCGGGCGCGCACGCGAAAGCCGCCGCGACCCGTGCGGTAGGCCTCGGTGATCGATTCGGCGCTGTCGATCAGGATGCCGCCGGTGGGGAAGTCCGGCCCCTTCACGAAGGTGAGGAGCTGGGCCGAGGTCGCCTCCGGGTGGGTGATGAGGTAGAGCGCCGCGTCGCAGAGCTCGGCCGCGTTGTGGGGCGGGATCGAGGTCGCCATGCCGACCGCGATACCCTGGGAGCCGTTGGCGAGCAGGTTCGGGAAGGCGGCGGGGAGCACCACCGGCTCCTCCTCCTGCCCGTCGTAGTTCGGGCGGAAATCCACCGCATCGTCGTCGAGGCCTTCGAGGAGAAGGCGCGCCACCTCCGTCATCCGGGCCTCGGTGTAGCGCTGGGCGGCGGCGTTATCGCCGTCGATGTTGCCGAAATTGCCCTGGCCGTCGACCAGCGGGTAGCGCTGCGCGAAGTCCTGCGCCATGCGCACCAGGGCGTCGTAGGCCGCCGTGTCGCCGTGCGGATGGTACTTGCCGATGACGTCGCCGACGATGCGGGCGCATTTCTTGAAGGCCGAGGTCGGGTCGAGCTTCAGGAGCCGCATGGCGAACAGGATGCGGCGATGGACGGG
>NZ_JAIEOF010000332.1 GCF_019750675.1 Methylobacterium sp. | reverse complement strand
CCCGGCATGCGTACCGTCCTGGATGTTGAACAGGTCGAAGCCGTCGTCCGAGTTGCTCCAGGCGCGATTGCCGCTCAGTACGTTGCCCTCGCCTGTGCTGCTGATCTGGAACCCGTCGGCGTTGTCACCGCGCAGGTCGTGGTTGTCATGCGAGTCGTTGTTCAGGAGGAGGTTATTGCCGCCCGATCCGTAGAGCGAGACGCCCTTGCCGTCCCACTCCGAAAGCGTGCCGTTGTTGTGCACGTCGAGCCGCTCGATGATGTTGTCGTGGGAATTCCCCTGCATGATCAAGCCGCCTTCGGGACCGTTGCGGACCTCGATGCCGACGAGGTGGTTCCAAGACGCGTCCTGCATGTTCAGGACGTATTCGCCTGCAGGCATACTGGAGCCGTCCAAGACGGCGTGCTCGCCAGGGTAGCTCGCGATTGTAATCGACTTACCGCTGACACCGTCTTTCGTCAGATCGATGCTCGAGGACGGGGTGTAGACGCCGCCGCGGAGAAGAATAGTGTCACCGGGCTGTGCTCTGTCATGAGCATATTGCAGTGAGGCGAAAGGACTTTCCAACGTGCCCGATTGAGAATCCGAGCCGGTCGAAGAAACGTAAAATGTATTGGCCATCAATAACTTTCATTGAGCGAAGTTTGGTTGCAGGGCGGCGCTTACTCATGCGCTCGTGTTATCGACAAATTATCCCATGTTTTGCTTATATTCAGAATTCTGGCCGTAATCGATCCATTTATTTCCTGAATATATATTCAAGATTTTAACGAGTACTAGAAATAATGTCCTATAAAGGGCGTATAAGCCTCATGATTACATTCTTATTACCTCTCTGTATTTGGATAGCTAGACAATAACAGTTCATAAGGCGCGATGTGGCCAGAATGTGTCCTCGTTTGCACGCGGGTGATCTGGCCCAAGGTCCTGCCCGGGGCTCGGTGCCGCTCGCGGCGGGTCATCACCAAGACCGGCCCGGGCCGGGACGATCAGGCTGCGAGGGTGGGCAGGCCGAGCAAGAAATCGCCGTCGCTCAGGGCGATGCCGTTCAGGATCATCGCTTGGGACCGCTGGACGTCCCTGTCGCCGTTCGGTTCGGGCAGGGTCGCGCCGACGAGGCGCTTCAGCGGGCTCGTGCCGCGAAGCGTGCTGCGCTGCGCAGGCAAAAAACGCGTGCGGGCCAGCCGATCCGGCTCGCCCGTGTCCATCGGCGCGACCGGCTCGGGTATCTCGGGGCTCAGGTGAACGCAGACCTCGCGCCACGGCACCTTGGTCGTTTCGGCGTCGTCCGCGGGAAGGAGAAGGCGATGAAGCGCAGACCGCACCACGGCCACGTCGCGTCCATCACCCTGGTCCCCGAGGTTCTGATGCCTTCGGGTGCGTCCGAGATCAGGTGTCCGGCGCCGCTCGGCCTGCGCCGAGCACGCCACACCGGCCGTCGCCGTCGACGCCAGCCGCGCGCTCGCGAACTTCGATTCAAAAAGGTGTGCCGCGCTTCGGTTTTCGTCCCGACTCCGCCCGAACAATCCGAGCCGCCTCGAAACCCAAGGCGGTCGAGCGCCCATCGAACCGCGAACGTCTTCGCGTCCATCACGACGTTGCGGAGCTTCGGAATGAGGGAAGGTTGCTGGCGCGCCCTACGGGAATCGAACCCGTGTTTTCGCCGTGAAAGGGCGACGTCCTGGACCGCTAGACGAAGGGCGCTGCTGCGGCGAGGGGTTCTATATGCGGCTTCCTTCGCCGGGGCAACGGGGTTCGGGCAACTCGTTTGTCGCTTGACGAACCCGGCCGCGGCCGGTTTGTCGGGATCTCCATCGGCGCGCCCACCGTTTTCGTGGCGGCCGGACAGCGGAACCAGTGATCCATGACGACGCGACGCGACGGCCCGCCGGGCCCGAGGACGACCAAGCCCGGCTTCGCGCGCGGGCCCTACCGGCGCGGACCGGCGCAGAATCAGCGCGGGGCATCGAGCGTGGCGGCCGCCTCCGGCGACCACGTGGTGCTGTACGGCTGGCATCCCGTGGCGCAGGCGCTCGCCAACGAGGGGCGCAAGCTGCACCGCCTCCTGGCGACGGAGAACGCCATGGCGCGGCTTACCGAGGAGATCGGCACCCTGAGGATCGACCCCGAGATGGTGCGTCCCAGCGCCATCAACGCCCTGCTCGGGCCGGACGCGGTGCATCAGGGCCTCTACCTCGAGGCAGACCCGCTGCCGGGGCCGGACCTCGACGACCTGGGCGACGACGTTCTGCTTCTGGCCCTCGACCAGATCACCGATCCGCACAATGTCGGCGCCATCGTGCGCACGGCCGCGGCATTCGGGGTCGCGGGCATCATCACGACCGCCCGCCATTCGCCGAATGCCACCGGCGTCCTCGCCAAATCCGCCTCCGGCGGCCTGGAGCACGTACCCCTGATCGTGGTGCGCAACCTGTCGGATGCCCTGGTGGATCTCGGCAAGCGCGGCTTCACCCGGATCGGCCTCGACTCGGACGCCGACACCGCCCTCGACAGCATCGGCCCGAAGCGGCCGGCGGTGATCGTGCTGGGCGCCGAGGGCAAGGGCCTGCGCCAGCGCACGCGCGACAATTGCGACGTGCTGGCCCGCATCCCGTTCAGCGGCGAGATCCGCAGCATCAACGTCTCGAACGCCGCCGCCATCACCCTCTATGCCCTCAGCCCCCGGCGCTGAGGGCACCGCCTCACCGGGCCCTCAGCGCCAGAACGGCTTCACGTCCATGAGGTCGCCATGGGCCTCGGCGGCGGCCTTGAGGAGCTTGCGCGCATCGGCCTCGTTGTCGGCGGCCGCCAGACCGGCCGCGAACAGCGTCTCGCTCGCCACCGGGGGATGATCCGGCGTGACGACGAGGCTGGCCAGCACCGTGTGGGCGGTGGCCTGGTCGTTGAGGGCGCCGAGATGGTCCTGCAGGTCCGAGAGGGCCGCCGCGAAGGCCTTGTGGCGCTTGCGGGCCTTCTTGTCCGCAAAGAGGCTCGCGAAGAAGTCGGCGCCGTACCGCAGCTTCTTCGCCTCGATCCGGACCCGGTGGCGCGCCTCCGGATCGAGACGGTCGAGGTGGCGTCCGCGCTTGGCGATGCGCTTGCGGGCCCGGTCCAGCACGTCCGCCGCATAAGCCTCGGCGGGCCTGTCGCGCTCGGCCGCGTCCGGCAGGGTGCGCCAGGCCCCGCTCTCGAGCCAGCCGGCAAGATCGAGGATCAGGCTGCGCCATTCCTGCGATTCGAGGATGGCGAGCACCGCGTCGTAGGCACGGGCCCGCTCGGCCTCGAGGCGGACCTGCAGGTCCTCCAGGCCGGGCTCGTCGGGACGCTTGGCGATTTCCGCCGGCAATGTCTCGGCCAGGAAGACGTCGAGGTTGCGGGCATGCCCGAACGGGTCGGTCACGCGCTTGATCTCGGCCCGCAGATGCGCGGCCGTGGAATCCTGGGCGAGCACCGGCTTGAACAGCGTGAAGGCCGAACGCAGACGACGCAGGGCGACGCGCAGCTGGTGCAGCGCTTCCGGATCGTGGTTGTGCAGGAACACGTCCTCGTTCCGGCGCAGCTGCGCGAGGCAGGCCTGAGCGATCGCCCGGAAGGCATCGCCCGCCGTGTCCTTTGGTGCGAGCCGCACGGGGCCAGCCTTGCTCGGGCGCCGGAACGTGCCGTCGACGAGGGCGAAGCCGCGGGCACTCTTGCTCAGGGCGCCGAGGCGCAAGGGGACGGTCTCGGCCAGGGCCTGCGCAAGGGTGAAGAGGTCCTCGGCCCGGCCCTCCGCCAGTTCGAGCTCCAGCTCCCACAGGGGGGCGTCACCGTTCGGCGTCTCGATCCTGCCCTGGTCGAACGCCACCGCGATACGCGAGGCACCGTAGGCGATCGCGCGGCTCCGGCGCTCCACCAGTGTGGTGAACAGCGGCACCAGGATCGGGTCGGACGCCGCGTCGAGGAGGGCGGGCACCGGGGTGTCGGCCAGTTGCGCGAGGTCGGGCTGCGCATCGGCGACGGGCCCCTCCCACTCGGGCCGGTCGAACAGGCCGGCCCCAGCCGAGGCGACCTTGACCGTCTGAAGATAAGCCTCGCCCTCGCGGCGGACCCGCAGGCTCAGACCGGCCGCACGCAGGTCGCCCGCCGCGGTATCGTAGTAGGTCGAGGTCAGGAACGCCGCTTGCTCGGGCTCCGCGGAATGCAGGAAGGGATGACGGGCCAGTTCGGTGAGGTCGGCGCCCTCGCATTGAAGTTTCAGTTCGATTTCCCGTGGCGCGTCCATGTCTCGTCCTGCTCGTCGGCCTGATCCGCCGGCCTCGATGGATCGCACGGCCCGCAAACCGGGAAAAGCCGGTGGAAGCGCAACCGTTCCGCGCGGAGTCAGGCGCGTTCCCGTCCTGTATGGAGCAGCGCTCCGGCCTTCGGCGACCGAAATCTTCACGATTTTCGTTCGCCGCGCGGGCGTTGTGGTGTAGCGCAGGGCACCGGCTGCGGCCGGTTCGGGCAGTCTCGTTGGGCGTATCGATGAATCGGGAGCGGCTCAGGGCCGATCGGCTGCTGGTCGAGCAGGGTCATTTCGAGACGCGGGCACGGGCGCAGGCGGCCATCGCGGCAGGCCTCGTGCAGGCCGACGATCGTCCGGTGACGCGCTCCTCCGACCTGCTGGCCCGCGACGCGCGCATCAGCGCCCGCGCGCCGCACCCCTTCGTTTCGCGCGGTGGCCTCAAGCTGGTGGCGGCCCTCGATGCGTTCGGGATCGATCCGGCCGGCCTGGTCTGCCTCGATGTCGGGGCCTCCACCGGCGGCTTCACCGATGCGCTGCTCACGCGGGGAGCCGCGCATGTCTACGCCGTGGATGTCGGGCGCGAGCAATTCCACGCCACGCTGCGGGGCGACCCGCGCGTGACCTCCCTGGAGGGCCGGGACGCCCGCAGCCTCGACCGGGATGCGATCCCGATCGCGCCGGCCCTCTGCGCCATCGACGTGAGCTTCATCTCGCTACGCCTCGTCCTGCCGGCGATCCTGCCTCTGCTGGCCCCCGGTGCCATCCTCGCGGCGCTGATCAAGCCGCAATTCGAAGCGGGACGCGAACGGATCGGCCGGGGCGGGATCGTGCGCGACCCGGAGATCCACGCCGAGATCTGCGACGCGCTATCGGCCTTCATCGCAGGTTCGGGGATGACGATCCTCGGCCTGATCCCGTCCCCCGTCACCGGCGGCGACGGCAACCGCGAGTTCCTGATCGGGGCACGCCTGGATTCCCCACCATGACCGAAACCCCGAACGACCCCCTACCGACCGAAACCCTGGAGATCCGCCGCCTCGGGGCGCGGGGCGACGGCATGGCCGAGGACGGCACCGCCGTGGCGCTGGCGCTGCCGGGCGAGCGCGTCACGGTGCGGCGAGCCGGCGCGCGGGCGCAACTCGTCGCCGTCGAGCGTGCATCGCCTGAGCGGATCGACCCCTTCTGCCCGTATTTCGGAACCTGTGGCGGCTGCGCCGTGCAGCACCTCGCGCCGAAACCCTACGCGGCCTGGAAGCGCGGCCAGCTCGTCCAGGCGCTGTCCCAGGCGCACCTCGCCGTGGAACCGGCACCAATGGTCGACGCGCGCGGGGAGGGCCGGCGGCGCCTCACGCTGCATGTGCGGGCCGTGGACGGCCGGGCCGAGGCCGGGCTGATGGCTGCCCGCAGCCACGACCTCGTCGCGATCGACCGATGCCCCATCACCGTGCCGGACCTGCACCGGGCGCCCGCCGTCGCGGAGGCGCTGAGCGCCCCCCTCGGGCACGGCCGCAAGCCCCTGGACGTGGGCTTCACGGCCACCGAGGCCGGGCTCGACGTGGACATCCGCGGCCACGGGCCGGCCGCGGAGGGCGTGCGCGCCGCCCTGGTGCGGCTGGCGAGCGACCTCGACCTCGCCCGGCTCAGCCTTCACGGCGAGGTCCTGGTCGAGCGCCGGGCGCCCGCGATCACGACCTCGGGCCTGCGGCTGGTGCCGCCGGCCGGGGGGTTCCTGCAAGCCACGGCAGCCGGAGAGGCCGTGCTGGCCGAGGCGGTCGTCGCCGCCCTCGACAAGAAGACCAAGCGCGTGGTCGATCTCTTTTCCGGCAGCGGACCCTTCACCCTCGCGATGGCACGCACCCGTGACGTGCACGCGGTGGAGGGGGAGGCCGCCGCGCTCGCGAGCCTCGACCGGGCGGTGCGCGCCGTACCGGGCCTGCGCCAGGTCACCACCGAGCGGCGCGACCTGTTCCGGCGGCCGCTGCTGCCCCTCGAACTCGAGACCTACGACGCCGTGGTGTTCGATCCGCCCCGGGCGGGGGCGGGCGCCCAGGCGACGCGGATCGCCGAATCGAAGGTGCCCCTCGTCATCGGGGTCGCCTGCGACGTCGGTACGTTCGCCCGCGATGCCGCCACGCTGATCGCCGGCGGGTACACCCTGGAGACGGTCACGCCGATCGATCAGTTCGCCTATTCGGGGCATGTCGAGGTGGTGGGCGTGTTCCGACGTCCGCGCCCGCCGCGCAAGCGGCTCTGAGCGGCCCCAAGCTCGACAAAGCGCGCACGGCCCTTAGGTGGTGTCTTATGCGCGCGCTCATCCTCGCCTCCGGCCTCGTCGCCGGGTTCTTCACCCTCTCCGGCCCCGCCAAGGCGGATGCCTGCGGCGATCTCATCGACCGGGTGATCGCCGGAACGCAGGCGACCCTCGTGAAACGGACGGCGGATTTCGCCGAACTCAAGGCGAGCGACGGCATCGGGATGACGCTGGCGTGCGGGCAGCTCTCGGCCGTGGGCGTGCAGTTCCGCGGCACGACCCTGCCGGAGGCCTACTTCCCACTGTTCGGCCGCGCCGGCCATGCCACCACGGGGATCGCGGCCGACGTGATCGCTGCGGCCGGGCAGAAGGCCCGCGAGGCCGCCGTGACGACGCGGCACAGCAACGTCGACGCGGGCAATGCCCTCGTCACCTGCTCCCTGTCGAATTCCAGCGGGAGCCCCGTCACCGCCTGCGCGGTGATCGACAAGGACGATGCCCGCTGACGCCGGTTCAGGATCGCATCGCGATCAGCATGTAGCCGGAATAGGCGAGGGCGGCCGCCATGAGGAGATAGACGTTCGGTTCCATGGCGCCGTCGTCTAGGTGCAGCGCAACACGCCGTCGATCCGACGCCGTGCCGCTGCGGCATCGCGTTCGCTTCAGGTCGTGTTAACCCTGTTCCGGGAAAGCTTCACCTCTCCGCGCGCTCTCCGGGGCGCCCCACCGCCGAGGAGCCGATGCCGCGTTCCATCCGCTTCGTTCCGGCGATCGCCGGGTTCGTGCTGGTCATCATGCCGAGCGTCGACGGTGCGTTTGCGCAGGAGCCGTCCGCGCGGGAGCCGTTGTTCTTGCGCATTCGCCCGGCGGGAGATACGCCCGCCGGTCTCGGCAGCGGGGGCTCTCCGGACGAGGAGATCATCCGGGCCGCCCGGGCGCGCAGCGAAGCGGTGTGGCAGCGGGCCGAGGCGCGGTCGCGAATCGCCATCGCGTCGGTCTGTACGGGTTGCATCCCCACGCCGCGGCCAGCCGAGCCCATCCCGGCGCAACCCCCGCCGAGCCCGTCCGCTCCGCACGCGGACGGCGCCGCCACCCTCGCGGCCGGTCCCCCGGCCGCGCCGATCCAGCCCCTCGCACAGGCAGACGCTCCATGACCCAGTCTCATCCGACCAGCGGCGCCGTTCCCGATCCGGACTGCCCGGTCTCCCTCGATCTTCTGGGCCAGGTCTACCGGGCCGACGCCGACGACCTGCCGGAGATCCTGGCGGCGATGTCGACGACCACGCGGGCGCGCCTCGCCGTCTACCTCTACGGCAAGAGCCACATGCACCAGCTCGGCCTGCGCGTGGCGCGGGAATGCGAGCGCGAGGACCTTGTGCGGGTCGCCGACGAGATCGGCTCGGTCGTCTACGGCCAGTCCCGCCTGAAACCCGCCCGCCCCGCGACGCCGAGCCCGGCCGTCGCGCCGCCGAAAAAGATCAGCCTCGGCGGCTCGGGCGCGAAGAAGATCAGCCTCGGCGGATCCGGCGCCAAAAACCGCCTGTTCGACTGAGAATCGCCTGTTCGGTCGATGTCTCGCGGCGAGGCCGGCCGCGTCGCAACGAACACGCGCGGCCCGGCCTCGCCCTCCCGCTATGCCCCCTCGGAGATCCCCTGCATGTTCGGTTCGTGGTTGAAGCTCAGCATGGACGCGACGCTGCTCGCCATGGAATCGCAGCAGGTGATCGGGATGCGGCTGGCGATGTTCTCGCTCGGCGGCAGCGCCGCGCAGGCCGAGGCACAGCGGATGATCACCGAGAAGATCATGGCAGCCAACGAAGCCGCCCTGCTCATCGCCACGGGCGGCTCCACGTCCCGCGTCGTGGCCGGTTACCGGCGCAAGGTCAGGGCGAATGTGCGCCGCCTGTCGAAGCGATAGCGCCGGAGGTCCTTAACCACCTCTTAACCACGAGCTTTCATCCTTTGGCCGAACGATCGGACCGCAAGGACAAGGAGCGTGTGATGAGCCATCGGGAGCATGAGGTGCGGGAACGCGCCTATTTCATCTGGGAGGGCGAGGGCCGCATCTTCGGCCGGGCCGAGGCTCACTGGCTTCAGGCCGAGACGGAGTTGCAGGCGTGCCTGACCCCGGCGCCCCTGCATGTCCAGACCGCCGCGCCGGACATCACGCTCGCGCCGAGTCCCGCTCAGGTCCTCGGTGAGTCGCTTAAGGCGAAGCCGAGCCGGACCCGTAGCCTGACCACGACGGTCGAGACCAAGGTGAAGACCGCCGCCGCCAAGGCCTCGGCCGACGTCGCGTCGAAGCCGGCCAAGTCCGCGAAGTCGGTCGCGGCCAAGCCCGCCGCCGGCAAGACCGCGTCGGTCAAGGCCGAGCCGGCCGCCAAGACCCGGGCACCGAAGGCCGCCGCGCGTCCGCGCGCCGAGGCCGTCGCCAGCGTCCACTAGGCTTAACCCGTCTGGCGAAGCCCTCGGCGCGCGGACGCGCGTCGGCCTTTGCCGATCACCTCGAATCGAACCTGCAAAGCCCGCTGCCTCGCGACCCGAGGCGCGGGCTTTTCCGTTGGCACCGGCGGCTTGTCCCGTCCCGGAACGAAGCAGGACCTTGGCCGTTGTCGGCGCAGAGTGATTCCGCGCGGCCACCCTTGCTGGCGGCGCACCTGTCCGTTCCGTGAGAGGCTCCCATGAGGACCACGATCTCCACCCTTCTGGCTGTCAGCCTGGCCGGATTGCCCATCGGTGCGGTGGCGGGCCCCGCGTATCGCGGCGCGCCCCTGGTCCTCGATGTGGATGCCACCGGTGGCGTCGGCGGCCGCGCACCCTGGAGCCGCAACTGGGAATACGATTCCGGCAGCGACAACGATCGCCGCCCCGAACTGCCCTATTACCAGCAGGGACGCGGCCAGCAGACGGGCGGCCCCGCCCGCAATCTCCTGCCCGACGACGGACTCCACATCTTCCCGCGCTGATCGGCTGACATCGGAACAGCCGGACGCACCGGCCGTTTGCCCGGGCAGCACCGTACAGGGCTCGGGATCGAACCATGGCTAAGACCGTCCAGGCGGTGATCTTCGACATCGACGGGACGCTGCTCGATAGCGTTGACCTGCATGCCCAGGCCTGGGTCGACGCGTTCGCGCATTTCGGCGTCGCGGTGTCCCACGCCGATGCGCGCAGCCAGATCGGCAAGGGCGGCGAACAACTGCTGCCTGTCTTCCTCGACGCGGATCGTGTGGAGCGGGAGGGCAAACAGATCGAGGCCTACCGCTCCGACCTGTTCAAGCGCGATTACCTGTCCCGGGTGAAGCCCTTCCCCGGCGTCCCCGAGCTGTTCCGGCACCTACGCGCGCAGGGTCTCACCGTGGCCCTCGGCTCCTCCGGAAAGGCCGAGGAGGTCGAGCACTACCAGGAGCTGCTGGGTATTCAGGGACTCGTGGATGTCGTCGTGAGCTCCGACGACGTCGAGCGCTCGAAGCCGTTTCCGGACATCTTCGAGGCGGCGCTCGAGAAGCTCGCGCCGATCACCCCGGATGCCGTCCTGGTGATCGGCGATACGCCCTACGACGCCGAGGCGGCTACGGGGGCCGGGCTGCGGACCATCGGCGTCCGGTGCGGCGGTTTCCCTGAAGCGGACCTGGAGCGTGCGGGCTGCGTCGCGATCTATCAGGATCCTCAGGATCTCCACGCCAGGTTCGGCGATTCGCCCCTGGCCCGTTAAGCCGCGCGGATCGTCCCCAGGATTCGGCGTTTCATCCCGCCCGCAGGGCAGGATTGCGTGCCGGCTATGGATAGATGGCAAAAAACTCTGGCGTGGGCGCATTCGATGGCGTAGCGAGCCGCCCGTGATCGCGCATGATCACGTCTCGGATCCGCGGACCATGCCCCAGCCGGCCCAAACGAACCTAAAGTCGGAGTGCATCGGCGAGCAGCCGCCGCTCCAGGTGCAGATCCAGTCGGCGGTCCAGGACCGCACGACGCCGATCAGCCGGCTGCTGCGCCTGATGGCGGCCCTCGACGCGGACGCCTCCGCCAACGAGAACCTCCGGCACGTGCTGCGCGCCCGCATCGGCGCCCCCTTGAGCGTCTGATCCGCTTCAATACGGGGTCGACCAAGGCCCCGGGCGGCTCAAGGGACGACCCAGGCGCAGGCCTTTTCGCCGACCACCGCGAGGCACTCGAAGGGTGCCCCGCCGACCATCGCCCGGTGTTCGGGCGCTCCGATGCGATCCCTGGAAATTGTCCGGCAGCCCGGATGCTGGGGGAGGGCGCCCTCCATGGCATCATGCCCTCCGGCTGCCATGAGCACGCGCAGCGACACCAGCGTGTCACAAGCGATGACCGTGGGTGCCTCTGCGCGAGCGGACGTCACCGCCAGAAGCACGCTCAGGATCAGCGGGATTCTCGTTCTCATCGACGTGCCTTCTCCTGCGCAGGCACCTTCTCGGGGGCTGCTTTCTCGGTGGGCCGGCTCTTGTCGCCGCCTGCCTTCGGCGGAGCTTCGCTGAGATTGACCGCCCCGGCCACGACCCAGTGGCAGACGCTGGTGCTGCGCAGGGTCAGGCAGTCATAGGCGTTGCCGTTCAGGGTCAGGTGTTCCTGAAGGGCCGTCACCGCTTCACGCGCCAGCACCGTGCAGCCCAGGTGGTCCGTCCCGCTACTGCCCAGCAGCGCCGCCGCGGCGGGCATGTCCGACTTGGTCTGCCGCAGAAGCATGCGCAGGTTGGCCAGAGAGGGACACCCGATGATCGGGTTCGGGGCCGGCGCGGCGGATACCATGGCCGGCAGGCAGGCCGTGAGGAACGGGACGAGCCCGAGGAGACGAAGCGGAGACATCTGGCATCCCTGTCGCGATGCCGTTTCGGTCGGACGCGACGAACCCTGCGGATTCTAGGGCACCACCGGGGGAAGGGGAATGGTGCTCAGCCCCCGGCGCGCCGCAGCTTGGTGAAGCGCTTGATCGCCCGGTCGCGGCGCAGGCGCGAGAGGCGATCGATCCAGAAGATCCCGTCAAGCTGATCGATCTCGTGCTGGAGGCAGGCGGCGCGGAATCCCTCCGCAGCCTCCTCGTGCACGGCGCCGGACAGGTCGCGGTATCGCACCCGGACTTCGACGGCGCGCTCGACCACCTCCATGATGCCCGGCATCGAGACGCTGCCCTCGGTCTGGGGTCCGATTTCGGGTGACGCCCAGACGATCTCAGGGTTCACGTAGGCGGTGATCGGATCGCCCGGCTCCATGCGAAGGATCACCACGCGCTGGAGGCGGCCGATATGAGGAAGCGTCAGGCCGAGGGCCGAGACGGCCCGCATCACGGCCTCGAGATCGCGCACGGACCCCGCGAGTTCGTCGTCGAAGTGCTCGACGGGCGGCGCGACTAGACGCAGGCGCGGGTCGGGATAGAGGAGCAGGGTTGGGGCGGACACCGGCGACGTTCCGAGAGTTCGAGCGGTCACGGACCCGCGAGGACCGGGTTGGCGAGATGGGCCGGGGGCCGGCTTGGCCCGGGCCTTGCGGCGCCTCGAATGAAGCCAACCCTATCAGGTGACGCAATGACGGATCGTCATTCCAAGCGCAACCTCAAGGCCACGGCCAGCCCGAGCCGGCACTTTCTCGAATCCGGGCGTGAATCCGGCGAGGTCATCGTCCTCAGCCTCGCCACCGTACTGGGTACGCTCTGGGCGATCGTTCTGGTCACCCATTTCCACGCCCCCTTGAGCAGCTTCGGCCAATCCCTCTGGCTGATGCGGTGACGACGCGAACCGCCCGCCCGGCTCGCGCCGGCAGGCGGACGCTCTTGATCAATACTCCCACTCGGCGCCGACACCGACCGCTGTGCGGCCGTCGCTGCCGGCCTCGCCCTGGATCTTGATCCGCCGCGTGACGTCGTAATCCACCGTCGCGGCCGTATCGGCGGGCTTGGCGCCGGCTTTCACGCCGACGCTGAGCCGGTCGCTGAGATAGCGCGAGGCCCCGAGCGCCGGTCCGCCGCTGGCGCCGGTGGAGACGTCGAGGCTGTCGAGGCCGAGCCCCTTGCGCGCTTGCTCGAACACGTCGACCCCGCCGGCCCCGCCCGAGAACTGGGCCACGGCTTGCGCGAGTTGTAGCGCCTGGAACGGCGAAAGGCCGCCGGACGCCTTCTTGAACAGCAGGCGCGACAGCACCTCGTCCTGCGGCAGGCTGGGGTCCGAGGTGAGGAGGAAGCTCGGCTGGTTGGCTGGTCCGGCGACCGCGATGCGGGCGGTGACCTCCGCGGCCTTGGTCTCGGCGATGAAGTCGAGTTCGGGCGTGGCGATCTCGCCGCCGAAGGTCAGGCGCCCCCGGGTGAAGTCGAGCCGCTGGCCGACCACGCTGAGCCGGCCGCGCCGCATCTCGAAATCACCCGTGGCCACGGGATCGCGCGACGAGCCGGTGAGGCGCAGCGATCCGCCGAGTTCCGCATCGATCCCGCGCCCGCGCACGAAGATCCGGTTCGGCGCGTTCACGGCGACGTCCAGCGTCGCATCGAAGGGCGGTGCCGCCTTCCGGCCCTTGCGCCCGAGGGCCGCGATTTTAGCGCGGCGATCCGACCGCGCGTCGAGGCGGGCGCGGATGTCGGGCGGGGTGTTGACCCGGCGGATCTCGGGCAGGGGCTGTACGGTGGCGGGCAGCCGGTCGGGCACCGACACGTCGACGGAGACGAGATCGATTCGTCCCGCAACCTTCGGCGTGCGGGCGAGCGGCCCGGTCAAGGCGAGGTTCAGGCTGGCGACGGCCGTCATCAGCGGGCTGGAGACGAGTTCGGCCCGCTCGGCCGTGAGCCGGATGGTCCCGGGGAAGCCGGCGGCGGGCTCCAGGGCCACGCGGCCGTCGCCGCGCAGGGCGCCGCCGTTGCGGGTCTGCGCCGTCAGGCGCTCCACCACCAGGGTGTCGCCGCGCCCGGTGACGCGGCCCTCGATGTTGGTGAGGCGAATGCCCTGGAGCGGGTCGGTGAAGGACCCGGCGGTGAGGGTGGCGACACCCTCGGCCCGCGGCGCGGCAAGGTTTCCCGTCACGCCGGCATCGAGGGCGATCCGCCCGGCAACGCGCTGGCCGCCGACGCTGAGGACGCTGTTGGCCAAGGCGGCGTCGAGGGTGCCGCGCAGCTTCACCGCGAGGGCGCCGCCCGCCGCGACGGGGAGCGAACCGGAGACGGTCATCTCCGCGCCGCGCCCGGCCGAGACGCGCCCGTCGATCCCGGCGCGGCCCTCGCTGACGGTGCCGCTGGCACGCGCCTCGATCGGCGGCAGCCCGGCCTTGCGGGTCTCGGGCGTGACGAGCCGCGCCACCGTGAAGGCGTAGCGGCCCTCCGGCCGGCTCGCGGAACCGCGCAGGTCGGCCTCGCCGTCGAGGGTGCCGGTGAGCGCCAGACTGGGAGAGGCGATCCGGGCGAGCGCCAGGGGCAAGCTGCGGATGCCGAGCTTGAGATCGAGGTCGCGGCCGGCCCGTCCCGAGAGGCTGACACGCCCGCTGCCGGCGGCCACCACGAGGTTCTCGATCAGCGCGGTTCCGGCATCCAGGGTGACGCTGGCGGGTCCCGCCAGTGCCAGCCGGTCGCCGCCGCGTGCGGCGGAGAACCGGGCGAGTTCGATGCGGGTCCGCTCGCCGGGCACGAGGCGCGCGGACCCGTCGAGGTCGAACCCGCGCGCCTTGGCCGAGAGCGTGATGTCGCTGGCGTTCGGCCCGCCGGTGGCGGCGAGGCGGATGGTGTCCAGGCTCTGGCCGGCGGCCACGAGCCGGTCGGCGTTCACACGGCCGTCGATGACGGGCCGCCCGGTCAGGTCGCGCCCCGTCAGGTCCGCATCGAGGCGCGACAGGCCGATTTCGCCGACGCGCAGCGATCCGCCCTTCGCGCGGATTGCCGCATCCTGGCGACCGCCGTCGCGGGACAAGGTCACGGTGGCATCGAGAGCGCCGGCCAACGGCGTCAGTGCGAGGGGCGAGAGATCGTCGAGGTTGCCCGCCGACAGGGTCAAGGCCCCTTGCGTCAGGAGGGTCCGGGCATCCAGGGCCACATCGCCGTCGAGGGCGACCGATCCGAGTTGGAACGCGAGGCGGTCGAGACGCCATGCGTCCAGGGCAGGCCTGGCGAGGTGCGCGTCGCCACGCAGGGGCTTGCCGGCGACATCGCCGGACAGGCGCAGGGTTCCGTCGAGGGCGCCCGTGAAGTCCTTCACGACGGTCTCGATCCGCAGGTCGCGCACGGGGCGCCCCAGGGCACGCGCCTCGGAGGCGGTGAGCGTCGCGTTGAGGTCCGGCTTCTCCAGGGTGCCGGTGAGGCGACCGTCGAGGAGGGCTCGACCGGCGAGCTTCGGATCGAAAGTCGCGAGGTCCTTCAGGTCCACGACGAGCTTGGCGTCTGCGAGGCGGGCGGTGGCGCGGCCTTCGAGGCGCGCGACGATCTCGGCCCCCTCGAGGCGGGCGCCCTCGAAGGCGTAGCCGTCGTAGATCTGCGAGAGACGGCCGCTGAAGCGTGGGGCGTTCCCCAGGGTGCGATCCAGGGCGGCCACGGAGAGCGCGAGGCCGCTCGTGCGCAAATCGACATCGGCGGTCACCGCCTTGCGGGCCGGGTCGCCACTCAAGCCGGCGCGCGCCGTCAGGGCCCCGGCCAGCGGCCGGCCGGCGAACTCGGAGAAGGCCGTCAGGTCCGGAAGCGCGGCGTCGAGGACGCCGGCGAGCGTGTTCTGTCCGATTTTGCCCGCGTAGGAGGCCCGCGCGGTCGGTCCGTCGAGGTCGAGCTTGGCCACCTCGACGACGCCGTCGGGCTGGAGCGTTCCCCGGAAGGTCAGGGCCGCCCGCGTCCCGATCGCCCGACGCAGGGCCGGGTCGGCGAGACGCAGGCCGTCCACCTTCGCGTTGGCCGAGAGGGCGAAGCGGGCAGCACTCGGCTCCGGCCCGGCCGGCAGCATCGCGATGTCGGCCTCGATCCGCTCCAGGGCACTGCCGTCGGCCCGCAGGCCGGCGGCCTTCAGGGTTCCGTTCACGGTGGGGCGGGCGATCGCCCCCTTGAGGGTGCCGTCGAAGACGAGGCTGTCGAGTTCCGTATCGGCCGCTCGCGTCACCCCGCCTTCGGTGGGCACGGCCCGGGCGGAGACCAGGAAGTCGGCGATGCGGTCGGCGCTCAGGGTTCCGCGCGCATCGAGGCGCGCGGTGCGGGAGGCGAGTTCGAGACGATCGATGCCGAAGGCGCCGCTGTCGGCAAAGCGCAGGCCGGCATCGAGCTTGGTGGTGCCGGAGAAGATCGCCGCCGCCGGCCCCGGCAGCAGCGCCTCGATGCGCGAGGCGAGATCGAGGGCGAGGCGCCGCTCGCTGCCGATGCGCGAGATTCGGGCCGAGCCCTTGGCGCCGAGTTCCGGCCCGGCATCGAAATCGAGGCGGGCATTCCAGGCGTCCAGGGTGCCGCGCCCGTCGAGATCGAGGTTGATCGGGGGCGTGCCGGGGAGGTTCGCCGCCTTCGAGAGCAGGCCGCCGGCTGGCTCGACCAGGGTAGCCTTGAGTTCGAGGGTCTCGCCCTTCGGCACGAACAGCAGGCGGGCGCCGAACCGGCCCTGCGCGTCGAGGCGCTGCACGCTGAGGTCGAGGTCGAGCCCCTCGGCCGGCGCGCCGAGGCGGGCGCGACCGGTGGCGGACAGGCGCGCCGGCTGCCCGGCCAGGGCCTCGCCAAGCACGAGTTCGGCGAGCTTGAACGCCTTGACCTCGACCTTGACCGGCAAGTCGGGCAGCAGGGACCCGTCTGGCTCCTGAGTGGCCGAGACCGGGGCGGGGAGGGGCCGCCGGATGACTTCGAGGCGGCCGACCTCCAGGGTCTCCACCTCGAGCCGGCCCGAGAGCAGGGCGAGGCGGCGCCAGACGAGGCGCGCCCGGTCGAGCTTCAGCCAAACGCCGTTGGCGTCGCTGATGGCCACGTCGCGGATCGTGGCGTCCGAGGAGAGGGCGCCGTCGACGGCCCCGATGGCGACGCGGGAGCCCGGCGTGGACAGCGCCTTCGAGAGCAGGCCGCCGAGCACCGTCTTCTCGCCGTCGTCGGCACGGGTGCGGGTGGCCGGGCCGGTCGCCAAGACGGACACGCACAGGACGGCGGCGGCGAAACGGACTTTCCCCCGCAGACGAGGGAGGGTCGCGATCCAGGGGCTCAGTGCGGTCCGAAGTCCCATCAGAAGGATTGTCCCAAGCTGATGTACAGGGCCACGGGGCGCTCGTGATTGCCCTTGATGCGGTCCATCGGGAAGGCGACGTCGACGCGGATCGGGCCGATGCCGGTGTAGTAGCGGAGACCCAGGCCGACCGCGTAGCGGATGCGCTCGTCGAAATCGGGCAGGCTGCCGGCGAAGGCCGTGCCGGCGTCGATGAACGGCACCACGCCGATCGTGTCGGTGACCTTGATGCGCGCCTCCACCGACGCTTCGAGCAGGCTGCGCCCGCCGATGGGCAGGTTGAACGGTCCGCGCGGCCCGAGCGTCCGGTAGGGGAAGCCGCGCACCGAGCCACCTCCGCCGGCGAAGAACCGGATGTTGGCCGGGATATCCTCGAGGTTCGCCCCCGAGATCGAGCCGAAGCCGAGGCGACCGGCCAGGATGTAGCGACCCTCGTCGTCGAAGGCGTAGTAGGTCGAGCCCTGCGCCTTGGCGACGAAGATCGACGGGTCGGAGCCGAGGAAGCCCGCATAGGGTGTCGCCGAAGCGGTCAGCCGCACGCCCTCGGTGGGGTCGAGCAGGTTGTCGGTGGAATCGTAGCCGACCGAGACCGGCACGCCGATCAGACGGTAATCGACCTTGCCCAGCGCATCCTGGGAGCGCCCGGCCTGTCCGTCCACGCCGACCTGCGCGAAGAACGTGTCCGAGAAGCGGTGGCGTAGGGCCACCGTGCCGCCGGCCGCGTCGCTGACATAGGATTGCTGCGCCTCGCGGCCCGCGAAGACGTTGGCGATGAAGTCGTTGCGGGTGCCCCACAGGGCCGGCTTGACGAAGGTGGCGGAGAGCCGGCCGCCGAGCCCGTTCGAATCGATGCCGGCGGCCTTGCGCTGCTTCGCGTAGAGGTCGTTGCCGAGGTAGTAGATGTCCGCGTCGACCCGCAGGGTCTCGCCGCCCCCGAACAGGTTGCGGTTGGCGTAGTAGGCCCGGATTCCCGGACCATCCACCGTGGAGAAGCGGGCCGAGACGCCGATCAGGTTCTTCTCGCGCTCGGTGACGTCCACGAAGATCGGCAGATTGCCCGCGCCGTCCAGGGTCTCGCCCTCGCGCACGCGGATGGAGCCGAGGCCTTCGACCTTGGCTACGGAGCGGCGGATGTCCGAGACGGCCTTGGGCGTGTAGGGGTCGCCCGGTTCCGCGTAGATGAAAGAGCGGACCACCGCCGGGTCGATGTCCTTCGTGCCGCGCACCGCGACCTCGCCGAGGCCCGCGATCGGTCCCGGATCGACCGAGTAGGTCACGTCCATGACGTGGGCCGCGTCGTCCACGACGGGGTCGCGCGCGACGGCCTTGGCGAAGGGATGTCCGAGGGACCGGAAGCGGTCGACGATCCGAGCCTCGCGGGCCAGTACGGTGGCCGAGCGGGCCGGCACGTCCTCGCCCACGCGGGTGAAGCGCTCCGGCAGGATCTCCTCGGAAAAAGGGGTTCCCCGCGGATCGCACACCGCGACGGAGCGCAGGGTGTAGAGGGGACCGGGCTCGACCACCACCTTCACCGGCACGAGGACACGCCCGCGCGACGCCTCCGCCGCGCGGGCCGCCACGATGACGCTGGGCTCCCCGGCCAGCGCGACGCCGTCGATCCGGATCGCGACGCGGCCCTGGTAGTAGCCGTATCCGGAGAGCACGTCGGCCAGACGGCGCAGATCGGCCTCGGCGCGGCGCACCAGGCCCTCACCGTCCGGCGGGGCCTCCTGCCGAAGCCGATGGAGGGTCGAGGTGTCCTGGAGCGCGCGCAGGACGTCCTCGTCGTCGACGCCCTGGAACTTCACCGTGTAGGGCAGCGCACCGGCGCTCGGCGCCGGCGGCTCCTCCTCGGAGGCGAACAGCCCGAAGAGGTCGAAAGCCAGCGCTGGCGCGACCGGAACCGCGCCGCCGGCGAGACCGGCAGCGACCGGCCACGCGGCACGCGCCAGCCGCAGGATCGACGTGTTGTGGACCCGCCCCCGAATCCGCCTCACGAATGGGCGATCCGGTCTGAAGCCGGCCGCGCCGCAATCTCGGTCATGCGATCCCTGTCCTGATCCCGGCGCGCATGATCCCGCCGGGCCGTGTCCAAGCCGTTAAGTTCAGTCGTGCGCAAATGTGTCGGCTTTCAGACTACCGGTCGGGCTCCCGCACCGCAACCTTGGCGGGCATCGCGCCCCGGGCAACCGCGTCAGCTCTCGGGTTCGGGTGTGCACCGTATCGGGTTGCGATCCACGGTGCGGGTCGCTCCCACCGAGCCGTCCCTGCCGTCTTCGCGGCGAGACGGCACGGCACCGCGAGGCCGGTCGGCGAGCGCCACAGGCGCAACGATGCCGTCGCGGGTGAATCGACTCAAGATTTTCGGACGCTTCAACCCGCGAGGGAATGGAGCCATGCGGAGGCCAACAACACGTTGCTCGCCCGAGGTCCGCCCGCAGGCCGTGCGGATGATATGAGACATCCGGGCTGACCACGGCCCTATCGCCGTCGCGCCACAAGCCTGATACAGGTGGAGCGTCGGCAACGCGTCTCGCCGTCGTGGAGGCTCTGGGTCATCGAGCAATCGCAACGCTCCGAACCCGCCCTGCTGAGGTTGATCGCCGCGAGCGAACGCCTAGGCTGCGCCCGGACTCTGGATGCCATCGCGGCGATCCTTCGCGATACCGCGCGCGAGGTCCTCGGCGCGGACGGCATCGCCGTCGTGCTGCGCCAAGGTGAACTCTGCCACTACGTCGCCGAAGATGCCGTGGAGCCGCTCTGGCAAGGCGCCAGATATCCGATCGGGGACTGCCTGTCCGGTTGGTCGATGCTCCATCGGCAGACCGTGACGATTTCCGACATCGCCTCCGACCCCCGGGTCCCCCAAGAGGCGTACCGGCGCACGTTCGTGCGCAGCCTGATCATGGCTCCGATCGGTACGGCCGAGCCGGTGGCGGCGCTGGGAGCATATTGGGCCGAGGTGCGCGAGCACGATCCCTTCACAATCATGTTGCTGGAATCCCTGGCGCGTTCGGCCGCCCTGGCCATTGAGCATGCGCAGCTCAACGCCACCCTGGAGCAGCGGGTCGCGGAGCGGACGCGTGAACTGGAGCAGGCGCACGAGGCGCTGCGCCAGTCGCAGAAGCTCGAAGCCATCGGGCAGCTCACCGGTGGGATCGCGCATGACTTCAACAACCTGCTGACCATCATACGGTCGTCGGTCGACTTCCTGCGGCGCCCGGATCTGCCCGAGGCGCGCAAGGGCCGCTACCTCGATGCCGTGTCCGATACGGTCGACCGTGCCGCCAAGCTGACGAGCCAGCTCCTCGCCTTCGCACGGCGCCAGACCCTGAAGCCCGAGGTCTTCGATATCAGGGCGAGCGTGCGGGACACGGCGGAGATGCTCGACACCCTCGTCGGCGCCCGCATCCGTCTGGCCGTCGAACTCCCCGATGCGCCCTGTTGCGTCCGGGCGGACCTGAACCAATTCGAGGCGGCCCTCGTCAACATGGCGGTCAACGCCCGTGACGCCATGAACGGCGAGGGTACGCTGACGCTGCGGGTGTCCGTGAGCGACGCCATTTCGAGGATCCGCGGACAGACGGGCGCGGCGGGCATGTTCGCGACGGTGTCGCTGACCGATACCGGGACCGGCATCGTTGCCGACCAGATCGGCCGCATCTTCGAGCCCTTCTTCACCACGAAGGAATTCGGCAAGGGCACCGGCCTCGGCCTGTCACAGGTGTTCGGCTTCGCCCAGCAGTCCGGCGGCGACGTGGCTGTCGTCAGCGAGGTAGGTCGCGGCGCCACGTTCACGCTCTACCTGCCCCAGGTCGCTGCGGAAATTCAGCCCGAACGCCCGGTCGACCATGACGATGGTCCGGTACCGGTCGGGACGGGCGAGCGCGTGCTGGTGGTGGAGGACAACGTCGAGGTCGGCCGGTTCTGCACCCAGATCCTGGAGGATCTCGGCTACCGGACCGAATGGGCCGTGAACGCCGAGGACGCGCTGGAGCGGCTCGGCAGCGACGGAAACGGGTTCGAGGTGGTGTTTTCCGACGTCCTGATGCCGGGGATGGGTGGCATCGCCCTGGCACAGGAGCTTCGGCGTCGGCTGCCGACCCTGCCCGTGGTGCTCGCCTCCGGTTACAGCCACGCACTCGCGCAGGGCGGGGCCCAGGGTTTCGAACTGCTGAACAAGCCTTATTCCGCCGAGCAGTTGTCGAGGGTGCTGCGCCGGCCGCGTCGTTCGAGCGGCAGCCAATCGGCGGCCGTGATCGAACCAGGCCCGGCCGGCCTTCCGCCATCCGGGCTTCGGGCTCAGCGCGCTTGCGAGCACGGGACTTTCCCGGCTGCCGCCGCGAAAGCCGAGCCCCGCGCGGGATGGGCGATGCCGGCCTGACAGCGAGGCATCGGGAAACCTTACGCGAGGTCCCACGCCCCTGAAACGTGGGGGGCGGATGGGCCCGCGCGGTCGAGGCGTGGCGCACGCCGAACCGGATGGCCCTTGAAACGCGGAGACCCGCGACGGCCGATCCTCGACGACAGCGCTGGTTCTCGATGGCCGCGGAGGCAACCGTTCCGAAGCCTGTCCGTTGGACGGTGATGCCGAGGAAGCGAAACCCTGAAACGTCGCTGGTCCTCGTGGTCGAGGACGACGACCTCGTTCGGATGATGGCCGTCGAGATGCTCGAGGATGCCGGCTTCGCGGTCGTCGAGGCACGCCAAGCCGACGAGGCCTGGTTCGTGCTGCACGAGCGCTCGGACATCGGTGTGCTCTTCACGGACGTCGACATGCCCGGATCGATGTGTGGAGTGGCGCTGGCCGAGCGCGTCCATGAAGCTTGGCCCGACATCCGACTGGTCCTGACCTCGGGGCGCAACCGCTTCGCGGACAGGGATGTGCCCGACCACGGCCTCTTCGTCGCGAAGCCCTACAGCGCCTCGCAGGTCGTCGAAGCCATCCACCACGCGGATTGACGCCGGGTTGCCGAGAGCACCAGCGACACGCTCACGCGACGCGGTTTCTGCCAATACCTTCGGACGGCATGCTCTCGCAGCGAGGACCAGACGGTCTCCAGGGGTAGGAGCAGCCTGGCTCCGCCTGCAAGCAAGGCTTGCGCAGATCGTCCTAGTGCAGATCGGCGGATGCGACCGCGACGGGGGCCGGTCCATGACACCGGCTCCGACCTGGTGCATGATCCTGTTGGTATACCCGCACTGTGACCGTATAGCCCAGGTCACGTTTTCGCCGGTTAATGTCCGCGTCGTAGGCATGTGCCAATCCGGATGTTAGGGCTTTGACAAGACGCGATCCGGTCTCATTCGCTACCTGGGGGACAACCTGGCTTGAACGTACGGAGCGCTGAAACCTTTGCGGTCGATCTGACGGCCTGCGACCGCGAACCGATCCACATCGTCGGCAGCATTCAACCGCACGGCTTCCTGCTGACCCTCGATGCGGCCAGCCTCGCCATCGTGCAGGCGAGCGCGAACGCGCCGGCTGGGACGGAGGTCGGCGCCGCCCTGGAAACCGCGCTTCCCGAACTTGTCCCCATCGTGCGGCGCTATCTCGACGATCAGCCGACCGAGGATGGGGCCCACTACCTGCGGACCGTCACCCTCGCCGCCGCCGCGTCCCAGGCCTACGAGGTCGCGGCCCACCGCGTCGGCGACCTCGTCGTGGTGGAACTGGAAGAGTTCGCCGACCCATCGGTCGAGGCCGGGCTCGATGCGCTCAGCCTTCGCTTGCGCGCCTTCGTCCAGCGCCTTCGCGTGGCACGCACCGTCGAGGATCTCTGCGCCATCGTCGCGGAAGACGTCCGGCACGTCACCGGCTTCGACCGGGCCCTGATCTACCGGTTCGACCGGGACTGGCACGGCACGGTGCTGGCGGAAGCCGGCAACGGCAACCTCCCGTCCTACCTCGACTTGCGCTTCCCGGCCTCCGACATTCCCGTCCAGGCGCGCGAACTCTACCGGCGCAATCGCCTGCGCATCATCCCCGACGCCGGGTACGCTCCGGTACCCATCCGACCGACCCTGACGCCCGCGGGGCCCCCGCTGGACCTCAGCCAATCCGTGCTGCGCTCCGTGTCGCCGGTCCACGTCGAGTACATGCGCAACATGGGCACGATGGCGTCGATGTCGGTCTCGATCCTGATCGACGACCGGCTCTGGGGCCTGATCTCCTGCCACAACGCCGAGCCGAAGCGCGTGCCGCTCCAGGCCCGCAACGCCTGCGACTTCCTCACCCAGATCTTCGCCCTGCAACTCTCGGCACGCGAGCGCGGCGCCCAGGCCGAGCAACGTCTCGCCCTGGGCGCGATCCAGGCACGCCTCCTCGGCTTCATGGCTGAGGAGGACAGCTTCGTCGACGGCCTCCTGAAGCACCCCGACGACGTCATGGCGCTGGTGAACGCCGCCGGCGCCGCCATCGTCACGGGTGACCGCTGCCGCCTGATCGGCGCCACCCCGGGCGAGACGGAGGTACGGGGCCTCTACGACTGGCTCTCCGCCCGCGAGGACGCGGACGAGGTCTTCAGCACCGATGCGTTGTCCGACCTTTTGCCCAAGGCGGAGGCCTTCGCCGCGCAGGCCAGCGGACTTCTCGCGATCTCGGTCTCGAAGCGGTATGCGAGCTACATCCTCTGGTTCCGGCCCGAGGTGGTGCGCACCGTCAAGTGGGGCGGCAACCCGGCCAAGCCCGCGACCCAGGACCCGGAGGGTGGCCCGGACCGCCTGCACCCGCGAAAGAGCTTCGAGATCTGGAAGGAGACCGTGAAGGGGCGCTCGCTGCCGTGGTCCCTGCCCGAGGTCGAGGCCGCCAAGGACCTGCGTTCCTCCGTGCTCGGGATCGTGCTGCGCCGCGCCGAGGAGCTCGCGGCCATGAGCGAGGAGCTCCAGCGCTCCAACAAGGAGCTGGAGGCGTTCTCGTACTCGGTCAGTCACGACCTGCGCGCGCCGTTCCGGCACATCGTCGGCTACTCGAACCTGCTCAAGACGCGCGAGGCCTCGAACCTCTCGGAGAAGGGCCGGCACTACGTCGACACGATCATCGAGGCGGCCTTCTCGGCCGGCACCCTCGTGGACAACCTGCTGACCTTCTCGCAGATGGGCCGTCATGCCCTGAACAAGGTGTCGGGGGAAATGAATCCCCTCGTCGAAGAGGTACGCCGGAAAGTCCTTCGCGACGTGCCGCCGGAACGGACGGTCCGTTGGGAGATCGGCCCCCTCGGGCGGGCCTACGCCGACCCGTTCATGCTGCGGCTGGTCATCGAGAACCTCCTGTCGAACGCCGTGAAGTACACGCGCGACCGTCCGGAGGCCGTCATCGAGGTCGGCCGCGGGGCACCGAAGGACGGCGAAGCCGTCTTCTTCGTCCGTGACAACGGCGCCGGGTTCGATATGGCCTACGTCGACAAGTTGTTCGGCGTGTTCCAGCGCCTTCACCGGGTGGAGGAGTTCGAGGGGACCGGCATCGGCCTCGCCAATGTCCGGCGCATCGTCGAGCGCCACGGCGGACGGACCTGGGCCGAGGGCGAGCTCGGACAGGGTGCGACTTTCACCTTCACGCTGCCCATCCGGGGCGAGGAATACTGAGATGGCCGGGCTGAAGCCGATCCTCCTCGTCGAGGACAACCCGAACGACATCGAGCTGACGCTGGCCGCCCTCGAATCGAGCCAGCTGGCCAACGAGATCGTCATCTGCCGCGACGGCGCGGAAGCCCTGGACTGGATCTATCGGCGCGGCCCCCACGAGCGTCGGCCAGCGCTGGACCCGGCCGTGATCCTCCTGGACCTGAAGTTGCCGAAGGTGGACGGCCTCGAGGTCCTGGCCAAGGTGAAGGGCGACCCGGCGTCCCGGG
>NZ_JAIEOF010000136.1 GCF_019750675.1 Methylobacterium sp. | reverse complement strand
GCGTCGCGGGTCTCGCGCTGCAGGAGAGCCGTCTGGAGCGTCTCGTCGGTGGCCGGTGCGGCGTAGGCGAGGGCCGCCCGCGAGCCGGCCTGATCCTCGGGGTCGGCGCTGGCGACCACGACCGGGGCCGGCTTGGTCCGGCCCCGCGGCGGGGCCTTCGCGGCGACGGCCACGGGCGGTGCCGCCTCGCGGGTGGAGCCGCCGCCGAAAAGGCTGGCGAAGAAGCCCTTGATGCTCGGGCCGTCATCCTCGTCCATCTGGGCGACTTCCGTCACGCCCAGCACGGTGCCGCCGCGCGACAGGATCTCGGCGCGGGCCTGCTCGTAGCCGGGCAGGGGGCGGTTGTCGTTGGGCAGGTGCACGGTCTTCCCGTCCGGGAACAGCCGGGCGAGCTGGTCGTGCGTCATGCGGGGCCAGGAGCGTACCGAGCCGACGTCGAGGTGCACGAAGGGGGATCCCGAGCGCGGGTACCAGCCCACGCCGCCGCGTTGCATCCGCATGCCCACGGCCCGGATCTGGTCGATGGAAACGTCGGGCAGGTAGAAGTCCATCGCCTTGCCGAGCATGTGCTGGCTGTACTCGGCCACCATGCGCGAGCGCCGGCGCAGCATCGCGTTGGTGCCGGGCGAACGGTAGGCCGAGACGACGGTGATCGGTTCCTGCGAACCCACGGAGCGATAGGCCTCCCAGACCGTATCGAACAGGCGCGGGTCCATCTTGGTCGGCTCGTCGACGCGCCAGTCGCGCAGGAGCCAGTTCAGCTGCTCCAGGGCGGCGCGGTCGTAGCGCCCGTCCCGCTTGAACGTGACGGTGAGACTTTCCTTGGTGTGGCTGTGGAAGATCGAGAGGGTTCGGGTGTCGCCGTTGGCCACGGCATCCTGCGTGCCGCGCGTCCCGCCGAGAAGCGCGAGGCCGATGCCCGAGGCGACGACGGCGAGGCGCCGGAGGGGCTTGGAACGCAGGGAGTCCGAGACCCTTGCTCGCAGACGCTTCAGCACCGTGGTCTCACCCCCTGCCAGACCGCACGCGGAGCGCGGATCGTGGTGAACGCAAGGTTGCCGAAAACCGTAAACGATCGGTTTACCGGCTCCTCGGCGCTTCGCCGATCGAAGGCTTAACGGTTAGGTCGCAACCGTGGCAAAAACGTGCCCGGGGTGCGCGGGCGCACGTGGAGCGCCAACGCGTCGTGACCGTCGCGCCTCGCGCAACCGGCGGGCGACGCGAAGGCGCGACACACGCGCGAACCATGGCGAGACCGTGGCAAAGGGCGCGTGCCCTACCACCACCCGCTCGACGTGCGGGCCGGACGCGGCGTCCAGAGGTCCGGCTCACCGAAATCGGCCGGGGGGCGCGGCGCTGCGTTCCGGGGAGCCGGCCCCAGATCCGAATGCGCCTCCCGCACGGGCCGCGGGCGCGTCTCCGCAACGGGTTTCGGCGCCGTGGCCGGCTTGACCTTCGCGTTCGCCTTCGCGGCAGGGGCCTTGGCGACGAGGAGACTGCCCGGGCTGAGGCCGAGGGCGATCTTCATCCGCGCATCGTAGCCGTAGAGATCGGGCGCGGTGCGCACGGTGCCGGTCTCGTCCACAGAGGTGGTGAAGTAGGCCAGGTGTACCGGCAGCTTCTCGGACAGGCGGATCTGGCGCTCGCCCTTTCCGATCAGCTTCTTCAGCCGCTCGCTGGACCAGGCTTCCGGCAGCACCGCGTCGGCGAAGCGGAAGGGGTCCTCCACGCGCACGCAGCCGTGGCTGAGCGCCCGCTGCGAGGCGCCGAACAGGGTGCGGTTCGGCGTGTCGTGCAGGTAGACCGCGTGGTTGTTGGGGAACATGAACTTGATGAAGCCCAGCGCGTTGCGCTCGCCCGGGGGTTGGCGCACCGAGACGTTGCCGTTGCGGTAGACGACCTCGTAGCCGCGCCGGGCCGCGTAGTTGGGATCGCGGGCGAGGCCCGGCAGGAACTCGTTCTTCAGGATCGAGGGCGGCACGTTCCAGGACGGATTGACGACGGCGTATTCCATCATCCCCGAGAAGATCGGCGTCGGCGATTCGACCTTGCCGACGATGACCCGTGCCTCGTCGCGCTGCCGCCCGTCGCGCACCACCCGGAGCCGGAACTCCGGCACGTTGACGAGGACGTAGTCCCGACCGAGGTCGGAGGGCAGCCAACGCCAGCGCTCCATGTTCACCAGGAGGGCGGCCTCGCCCTCGTCCGTACGCGTCGCCGTGTCGGGCCGGCCCAGGGCCGCGACGGTCTGGGCGGTCAGCGTCCCGGTGGCGGGCAGTCCGCGTCCGCGCTGGAAGCTCGTCACGGCTGCCGCCACGCCGGCATCGTAGGCCTCGGGATTGCCCGGACCGGCATCCAGGGTTCCGGCGGTGCGGGTCTCCAGGCCGAAGCGCGCGCGAAGCATCGGCACGCGCGGATCCGTCATGCCGGGCTTCAGAACCGGGCCCGGGGGTAGTTGAACGCTTGGGGCACCCGGGGCGTGGTTGTGGCCTCGCAACGCGGCGAGGCGGGCCTTCAGCGCGAGGTAGCCCGGCTGACTCGGATTGTAGCCCTGCAGGAGAGCACCGGCCGAGGGCCCCGCGGAGGCGATGCGGCCGAGGACGGCATCGGGAGCCGGGATGTCGAGGGTCGGGGTGATGAGTTTGGCGATGCTCGCGAGGTTCAGTCGGCCGCCCCGCGCGTCACGGGCATAGAGGACGATGGCCGCCGACAGCTGCAGCTCCGCGTCGGCGACCTGCGCCTCCGTCGCGCCCTGGGTCCCGAGCACCGGAACCGGATAGGCAGAGGCGCTCAGCCCGTCCTCGCCCGCCGCGGCCAGACGCGCGGCGGCCGATTTCGCCGCCGGGGTGAAGGCGCCGTCGACGATCCAGACCGGCTTGAAGGCGCCGAGCGCGTAGAAGGCCTGGATCGCCTCGCGCTCCTTCGTGGTCAGGCGGGCCAGGAGGGGCGACGGGTCCGCGAGGCGTTGCGCGACGGCCGCCGACTGGGGGTCGCTCGGCAGCGGCGGCGGCGCGGGCGCCTCGGCCGCCGGGGGAGGGGCGGATGGTTCGGGCGCAGCGGGTACAGCCGGCACGGCAGCCGGCCCCGGGCTTTCCGGAGCCGCGGCCGGCGCCTTCGTCTCGGCTGGGATCGCGCCGGAATCGGCCGCCGCGTTGCGGAGCACCTGCGGAACGGGAGCCGGAGCCGCGTCGGGCGTCTGGGCCTGCGCCGAGGCACCCGCGAGCAGGGCGGACAGCGCGACGGCAGCGGAGCGCGAAACGCCCATGGGGGAACTCCTTCGGAACCGACCGGGCCGGCCGATGGCATTAGATAATCGGGCCACGGGCGAGCGTGTGCAATCGCACGCAGGCCGCACCCGGGCGGAAACGGTCAGGCCGCAGCCTCGTCGGACTTCGCGTCGTCGTCGAGACCGAGGTCCTTGAGCTTGCGATAGAGGGTGGATCGGCCGATTCCGAGGCGGCGCGAGACTTCCGACATGCGGCCCCGGTAGAACTGCAGCGCGAACCGGATGATCTCGGCCTCGAGCCCGTCCATCGTCTTCATCTCGCCGGTCTCCTCGGCGACGAGGCTCATCGCGTGGGGATCGCGCACCTCCACCCGCACGATCTCTCGCACCGGCTCCGGTGCGCCGGACTGGACCATCGGCTGCATGGGGGCGGCCGGGATGCGCACGTCGAAGCCCTCGACCTGCGCGGCGATCTGCGGAAACTCCGCGACGGTGAGCTCGTCGCCGTCGGCCAGGACAACGGCGCGGAACAGCGCGTTCTCGAGTTGGCGCACGTTGCCGGGCCAGCCGTAGCGCGTCAGCAGCGCCATCGCCTCCGGGCTGACCGCGCGGACCTTCTTGCCCTCTTCCGCCGAGAAGCGCGCACAGAACGAGCGTACGAGGTCCGGAATGTCCTCGCGCCGTGCCCGCAGGGGCGGCAGCGTCATCGGGAAGACGTTGAGGCGGTAGTACAGGTCTTCGCGGAAGCGCCCCTGCTTGACGAGGTCGAGGAGCGAGCGGTTCGTCGCCGAGATCAGGCGGATGTCGACGCGCACGCTTCGCTTTCCGCCGACAGGGTCGACCTCTCCCTCCTGCAGGGCGCGCAGGAGCTTCACCTGGGCATCGAGGGGGAGTTCGCCGATCTCGTCCAGGAACAGCGTCCCCCCCGAGGCCTCCACGAACTTACCGACATGCCGCTCGGTGGCACCGGTGAACGCGCCCTTCTCGTGGCCGAACAGCGTGGATTCGACGAGATTGTCGGGGATCGCGCCGCAATTGACCGTCACGAAGGCCCGGCCGCGCCGGTCCCCCGAGCCCTGGATCGCCCGGGCCAGCACCTCCTTGCCGACGCCGGATTCCCCCTCGATGAGAACCGGGATGTTCGACTTGGCCGAGCGCTCGGCCAGCCGGATCACCCGGTCCATGTCGGGGCTGCGGGAGGTCAGGTCCTTGAAGCTTAAGGAACCCGAGGCGCGCCGGCGCATGCGGCGGACCTCCTCCTCCAGCTGGTCGACCCGGAGCGCGTTCTTGATCGAGACCTGGAGGCGCTCGGCCCCGGCGGGCTTGACCACGAAATCCACCGCGCCCGCCCGCATGGCGTTGACGACGGCATCGATGGAGCCGTTCGAGGTCTGCACGATCACCGGCACGTCGAGACCGGTCCGGCGCATCTCCGCCATGACGCCGAGGCCGTCGAGGCCGCCGGGCATGACGAGGTCGAGGAGCACCACGTCGAACGCCTCGCCGGAGCGCAGGAGGTTCAGGCCCTGCTCGCCGTTCTCGGCCACCTTCGCCTCGAAGCCGAGACGGCGCACCATCGCCTCGGCGAGGCGGCGCTGCACGGGATCGTCGTCGACGATGAGGATCGTTGTCGACATGGGGCGCCTCGATGCTCGCCGAACGGAGAGGACCGGAGACACGGCGTCTTCCGGACTCTCGACCATCGGCTTGTTTCGTTTCGAACCGCAGGGTGAGCCAGATGCGTAAAGCTGCGCTTAACGACGATCGGACTTTTCGCGGTTCATCGACGCCGCGACTGTCGCGATCGATCGATCCCCTTCGACAATACCTCCGGAACGGGAGGATTCTGTCGATGGCGGATTGATCGTACCACGTCCGCGCTCGATATCAGCCCGCACGGCACCCGTCGTGCCGCCAGGAAAGCAGACCATCATGCCGAGCCGAGCCGTCGCCCATGCCGTTCTCTCGGGCATCGTCGCGAATGCGGAAGGGGCCAGCGCAGCCAGGGCCGCAGCGCGCGCGGCCGATCTCGGTGCCCTGCCGGAATGGGACCTGACGGACCTCTATGCGGGGATCGACTCGCCCGACTTCACCGCAGACCTCGTCCGCGCCGAGGCCGAGTGCGCCCGCTTCTCGGAGCGTTATGCCGGGCGTCTCGCCGAGATCGCCGCCGGCCCCGACGCATCCGCCGGCCTCGCCGAGGCGGTCGCGGCCTACGAGGGCATCGAGGACCTCCTCGGACGCCTGATGTCCTTCGCGGGCCTCGTCTATTCGGGCGACACCACGGACGAGCTCCGTGAAAAGTTCTACGGCGACACGCAGGAGCGCCTGACCACGGCCTCCAGCCACCTGCTGTTCTTCGCCCTCGAACTCAACCGCATTCCGGACGCGATCATGGACCGGGCGATGGCAGAGGGTCCGCTGACGCATTACGCGCCGTGGATCGAGGACCTGCGCCGGGAGAAGCCGTTCCAGCTCGACGACCGCACCGAGAAGCTCTTCCTCGAGAAGTCCGTGACCGGGCGCTCGGCCTGGAACCGACTGTTCGACGGCACGATCGCATCGCTGCGCTTCCCCATTCAGGGCGAACAGCTGACCCTGGAGCCGACCCTCAACAAGCTTCAGGACCCCGACGGCGCCGTGCGCCGCGAGGCGGCCGGAGCGCTCAGCGAGGTCTTCCGTGCGAACCTGCGCACCTTCACGCTGATCACCAACACGCTGGCCAAGGACAAGGAGATTTCCGACCGCTGGCGCGGCTTCACCGACGTGGCGGAGGCCCGCCACCTCTCGAACCGGGTCGAGCCCGAGGTGGTCGCCGCCCTGGTGGAGGCCGTGCAGGCGGCCTATCCGCGCCTGTCGCACCGCTACTACCGCCTGAAGGCCAAGTGGTTCGGCCTCGAGGCGCTGCCGTACTGGGACCGCAACGCGCCCCTGCCGAAGGTCGACCAGCGCACCATCCCCTGGTCGGAGGCCCGCGACACCGTGCTCGATGCCTACGGCGCCTTCTCGCCTCGCATGGCCGACATCGCCCGGACCTTCTTCGACCGGAACTGGATCGATGCGCCGACCCGCCCCGGCAAGGCGCCGGGCGCCTTCGCGCACCCGACCGTGCCCTCGGCCCACCCGTACGTACTGGTAAATTACCAGGGCAAGCCGCGCGACGTGATGACCCTCGCGCACGAGCTCGGCCACGGCGTGCATCAGGTGCTGGCGGCACCCAACGGCGCCCTGATGGCACCGACGCCGCTGACGCTGGCCGAGACCGCAAGCGTCTTCGGCGAGATGCTGACCTTCCGCCGCCTGCTCGCCGCTACCTCCAGCGTTTCGCAGCGCCGCGCCATGCTGGCCGCCAAGGTCGAGGACATGATCAACACGGTGGTGCGCCAGATCGCGTTCTACGCCTTCGAGCGCAAGGTTCACCTCGCCCGCCAGCAGGGCGAGCTGACCGCCGAGCAGATCAACGGCCTCTGGATGTCGGTGCAGGCCGAGAGCCTCGGGCCCGCGATCACCCTCGATGCCGGGTACGAGCCGTTCTGGGCCTACATCCCGCACTTCATCCACTCGCCGTTCTACGTCTACGCCTACGCGTTCGGCGATTGCCTCGTGAACTCCCTCTACGGCGTCTACGCCAAGGCCGAGGACGGGTTCGTCGACCGCTACTTCGCTCTCCTTTCGGCCGGCGGCGCCAAGCCCTACGGCGAGTTGCTGGCCCCCTTCGGACTCGACGCCCGCGACCCGGGCTTCTGGCAGATCGGCCTGTCGATGATCGAGGGGATGATCGTGGAGCTGGAGGCGATGGAGAACTGATTGTCGCTTGGCGAGTCCCACCTTCCGTTGTACATTTCGTACAACGGAAGGTAGGACGTCATGAAGCTCGAAGTGAAGAAGATCGGCAATTCCACGGGGCTGATCCTGCCGAGGGATCTGATCGCGAAGCTTAATCTCCAGCAGGGCCAATGGCTGCACGTCACGGAGCTGCCCGACGGCGGCGTGCGCTTGACGCCTTACAATCCTGACTTCGACAAAGCCATGGCCATCGTCGATGACATCATGGACGAGTACAAGGATACGCTTCGAGCGCTCGCCCAATGACCGAGCCACGTTGGCTGACCTCGCATGAGATCATAGTCACTCATGAGCGTCAGCTCGTCCGCTTCGGCGGCCCCCCCGGGCTGCGCGACGAAAACGCCCTCGAATCGGCGCTTGCGCGACCGATCAACAAGTGGCGGTACGAAGAAGGCGACCTCGCGTCGCTGGCTGCCGCCTATGCCTTCGGTCTCGCCCGCAACCATGCCTTCATCGACGGCAACAAGCGAATCGCCTTCGTGGCGATGGTGATGTTCCTCCGCCTGAATGGCGTGCCCTTCAAGCCGAATGACGCCGAAGCAACTGTGGTGATCCGCAGCCTCGCTGCCGGGGAGACCGACGAAGCCGGCCTGCTGCGCTGGATTCGGGATACCTTGCCACGCCCCTGACGCGGTGCACCGCGCCGCAACGGCGCAGCGCCCTGGCAGGAAAAGCCAGGGGGCTTATCTCAGGGACGCAACCGGATGACCGGATGCGTCCTCGCCGAGATTCGATGAACCCGATGGCCGATCACGACAGCGAAGCCAACCGCTTCTCCGCCCGCGCCAGCCGCTATGCGCGCGTCGGCGCAAATGTCGGCGGGGTCGCCGCCCGGATGGCGGGCGCGAAGCTGTTCGGCGGCAAGGAGGCCCCCACCAACGCGGCGGCGCTCGCCCAGGCCCTCGGTGGCCTGAAGGGGCCGATCATGAAGGTGGCGCAACTTCTCGCCACGGTTCCGGACCTGCTGCCGCCCGAATACGCCACCGAGTTGCAGAAGCTCCAAGCCGACGCCCCGCCGATGGGGGCCGCCTTCGTCAAGCGCCGCATGATGGCCGAACTCGGCGCCAACTGGCAGACGCGCTTCCAGAGCTTCGACCTCAAACCCGCCGCCGCTGCATCGCTCGGTCAGGTCCACCGCGCCACCGCCCTCGACGGAACCCGGCTCGCTTGCAAGCTCCAGTATCCGGACATGCAATCGGCCGTCGAGGCCGATCTCAAGCAGTTGGAGGTCGCGTTCGCCCTGCATCGCCGGATGTCGTCCTGGCTCGACACCCGCGAGATCGCCAAGGAAATCGGCGCCCGGGTCCGGGAGGAACTGGATTACGAGCGCGAGGCCAAGCACGCCGTCCTCTACGGCAACGTGCTGCGTGACATCGATGCGGTGCGCGTGCCGGCCATCCACAAGGATCTCTCGACGAAGCGCCTCCTGACCCTCGGCTGGCTCGATGGCGAGCGCATCCTGGATTTCGCGCAAGCGCCGATCGAGATCCGCAACCGCCTCGCCCAGTCGATGTTCAAGGCATGGTGGCATCCCTTCAGCCGTGCCGCCGTGATCCACGGCGATCCCCATCTCGGCAACTACACGGTGTTCTCCGAGGGCGGCGAGGCCCAGGGCATCAACCTGTTGGATTACGGCTGCGTGCGCATCTTCCATCCGCGCTTCGTCGGCGGTGTGGTCGATCTCTACCGGGGCCTGCTCACGAACGACAACGCCCGCATCGTCCACGCCTACGAGACCTGGGGCTTCAAGAACCTGAACAAGGAGCTGGTCGAGATCCTCAACATCTGGGCCCGCTTCATCTACGGACCCATCCTCGAGGATCGGACCCGGACGGTGGCGGACGGTGTCAAGCCCGGCGAGTATGGCAGGCGTCAGGCTTTCGAGGTGCACCAAGCTCTCAAGCAACGTGGACCGGTCACGATCCCGCAGGAATTCGTCTTCATGGACCGGGCGGCCGTCGGCCTCGGCGCCGTGTTCCTGCACCTGCGCTCCGAGTTGAATTACCACCGGTTGTTCGAGGCCGAAATCGACCGGTTCTCCCTCGCGGACCTCGAGGCGCGCCAAGGCGAGGCCCTGAAATCTGCGGGGCTGCCGCTGCCGATCTGAAAACATGGCCGGAAAAAGCCGCCCAGGGTGATTGGCGAGCGCGCATGTCGATTGCGAGCGACCTTGGCTTGCGCTAAATCCCCTTGGAACAAATCAAGACGATGCCCAAGGGGACGCTCACACGATGGCCGATTCCAAGACCGTGTCCGGCGCACATTACAGCCCGGCGATGGATGAGAAGACCCACGAGCAGACCTATCGCGGCTTCGTTCGTTTCGTCGAAATCGGCACCGGCGTGGTGCTGTGCTGGGTTCTGGCGCTCGCCATCGGCGGTATCCGCGAGGCGTGGCTGACGGCGATCTTCGGCGTGATCCTGTCCGGCATCGCCGGAACGGTCGGCGCGCTTGCGCCGGCGGTCGGCTACAAGGCTCCCCTGGCGGTCGGCATCCTTCTTGCCCTGTACCTCGCCTTCGCCTGAATTTCCCCTCCTCTGACTGGTTTTGCGGGTCGCCTTCGGGCCGTCCTTTAAGGAGCATTCCTGCATGCGCATCGCTGTATTATCGGAAACCGATCCCGCGGAGCCGCGGGTCGCGGCGGTGCCAGAAACGGTCAAGAAATTCATCGGCCTCGGGGCCGAGGTGGCCGTCCAGTCCGGCGCCGGTCTGAAGGCCGGCGTACCGGACTCGGAATACGAGGCCGCCGGCGCCACCATCGCGGGCTCGGCGGAGGACGCCGCGGGCTCCGCCGACCTCGTCCTGAAGGTCCGGCGCCCGTCGTCCGACGAGATCGGTCTCCTCAAGCGAGGTGCGACCGTGATCGCCATCATGGACCCCTACGGCCATGAGGCCGAACTCGGTGCCATGGCCGAAGCCGGGCTCGACGCCTTCGCGATGGAACTGATGCCCCGCATCACCCGCGCGCAGGTGATGGATGTGCTCTCCAGCCAGGCCAACCTCGCCGGCTACCGCGCGGTGGTCGACGGCGCGTCCGAATACGGGCGTGCCATGCCCATGATGATGACCGCCGCCGGCACCGTTCCGGCCGCCCGCGTCTTCGTGATGGGTGTCGGCGTCGCCGGCCTTCAGGCCATCGCCACCGCCCGCCGCATGGGCGCGGTCGTGACCGCCACGGACGTCCGTCCCGCCACCAAGGAACAGGTCGAGTCCCTGGGCGCGAAGTTCGTCGCCGTGGAGGACGAGGAGTTCAAGCAGGCCGAGACCTCGGGCGGCTACGCCAAGGAGATGTCGGCCGAGTACAAGAAGAAGCAGGCGGATCTCGTCGCCACCCACATCGCCAAGCAGGACATCGTCATCACGACGGCGCTGATCCCGGGCCGGCCAGCGCCGCAGCTCGTCTCGGAGGCCATGGTCGCCTCGATGAAGCCGGGTTCGGTCCTGATCGACCTCGCGGTCGAGCGCGGCGGCAACGTCGAGGGCGCCAAGCCTGGCGAGGTCGTCACCACCGACAAGGGCGTGAAGATCGTCGGTCACCTCAACGTACCCGGCCGCCTCGCCGCCACGGCCTCCAGCCTCTACGCCCGCAACCTCTACGCCTTCGTCGAGACCTTGGTCGACAAGGAAGCGAAGACCCTCGCGGTGAAGTGGGACGATGAGCTCGTCAAGGCGACGAACCTGACCCGTGACGGCCAGGTCTCGCACCCCTCGTTCCAGCCCAAATCCTGATCCCGCCGGAGGACACGATGGCCACGCTTCCCCCCGATCAGGCCGCCGAGCAGGCGCGCGCCGCCGCCGCCGCGGCCCGAACCGCTGCCGATATCGCGCAGCAGCACGCGCTCCAGGCGCAGAAATACGCCGACGGCCTCGGCCACGGCCTCAGCGCCGTGACCCACGGCGCCGTCGACCCGACGGTCTTCCAGCTCGCGATCTTCGTGCTGGCGATCTTCGTCGGCTACTACGTGGTCTGGTCGGTGACCCCGGCCCTGCACACGCCTCTGATGTCCGTCACCAACGCGATCTCGTCGGTGATCATCGTCGGCGCGCTTCTCGCCGCCGGCGTCCCTTACGTCGAGCACGGCACCGGCTGGGCCCGGTTCTTCGGCTTCGTCGGCATCATCCTCGCCAGCGTGAACATCTTCGGCGGGTTCCTCGTCACCCAGCGCATGCTCGGCATGTACAAGAAGAAGGCCTGAGACATGTCCCAGAACGTCTCATCCCTTCTCTACATCGTCTCCGGCGTCCTGTTCATCATGGCGCTGCGGGGCCTCTCGCACCCGACCACGTCGCGGCAGGGCAACCTGTACGGCATGATCGGCATGGGGCTCGCCATGCTCACCACCCTGGTCGGGCACCCCCCGGCCGGGCTGGGCGCCTGGCTACTGGTGATCCTCGGCCTCGCCATCGGCGGCGGTGCCGGCGCGGTCATCGCCAAGCGCGTGCCCATGACGGCGATGCCGCAGCTGGTCGCGGCCTTCCACTCCCTCGTCGGCCTCGCGGCCGTGATGGGCGCGGCGGCGACCCTCTACGCGCCGCAGGCGGTGGGCATCCTCGAGAACGGCCACATCCACAAGGAGTCGCTGTTCGAGATGGCCCTCGGCGTCGCCATCGGCGCCATCACCTTCACGGGCTCGGTCATCGCCTTCCTGAAGCTCGACGGGCGCATGTCCGGCAAGCCGATCATGCTGCCGCAGCGCCACGTCATCAACATCGTCCTCGGCGTGCTGCTGGTGGTGCTGATCGCCGTCTTCATCGGCAACGAGAGCAAGTTCGTCTTCTGGGTGATCGTGCTGCTGTCCTTCGTCCTGGGCGGCCTACTCATCATCCCGATCGGCGGCGCCGACATGCCCGTCGTCGTCTCGATGCTGAACTCCTACTCGGGTTGGGCGGCGGCCGGCATCGGCTTCACGCTCGGCAACCTCGCCCTCATCATCACGGGTGCGCTGGTCGGTTCCTCGGGTGCGATCCTGTCGTACATCATGTGCAAGGCGATGAACCGTTCGTTCATCTCCGTCATCCTCGGCGGCTTCGGCGGTGACGCCGCCGCGGCCGGTGCGGGCGGCGCAGTGGAGACCCGTCCCGTCAAGCAGGGCTCCGCGGACGACGCGGCCTACATCATGAAGAACGCCGAGCGCGTCATCATCGTGCCGGGCTACGGCATGGCGGTGGCCCAGGCCCAGCACAGCCTTCGCGAGATGGTCGACTTGCTCAAGAAGGAAGGTGTGGAGGTGAAGTACGCCATCCACCCCGTCGCGGGCCGCATGCCCGGTCACATGAACGTACTGCTGGCCGAAGCCAACGTGCCCTACGACGAGGTCCACGAGTTGGAGGACATCAACGGCGACTTCCCGCAGGCCGACGTGGCCTTCGTGATCGGCGCCAACGACGTCACCAACCCGGCCGCCAAGACCGACAAGACCTCGCCGATCTACGGCATGCCGATTCTCGACGTGGAGAAGGCCAAGACCGTACTCTTCATCAAGCGTGGCATGGGTTCCGGCTACGCCGGCGTCGAGAACGAGGTCTTCTTCCGCGACAACACCATGATGCTCTTCGGCGACGCCAAGAAGGTCGTCGACAGCATCGTCAAGAACCTCTGAGCGGATCCCGTCCGCGGACGCCGCGGCCTCGACCGGCGGCAGGGCAGGGGGGCCGGCGTGCGAACGCCGGCCCCTTTGTCGTTCGGCCGGGGCGTTTGGGATGCAGCCCTGAACCGGACATGCGGCTATGATCCGCGCCGTGTCAGCCGCTCATGCCCTCGACGCGCCGCGCGCGTTCCTCGACGTTTCCCGATCCGTGCTCGGGCGCCCCTGGCGCGACCGCTGCGCCGATCCAGCGCTCCAGGCCTACGCAGCCACGATGGTCCAGGCCTACGGACTGCCGGAGCTTCTTGCCCGGGTGCTCGCCGGGCGCGGCATCCGCCCGGGCGAGGCGGAGGCCCATCTCCAGCCGCGCCTGCGCGACCTGATGCCGGACCCCGATAGCCTCGTCGACATGGAGGCCGCCGTCGATCGCCTCGCCCGCGCGGTCGCGGACCGGGAGTGCGTGGCGGTCTTTGGCGACTACGACGTCGACGGGGCCGCGAGTGCCGCCCTGCTTGCCGCATACCTGCGCGGGCTCGGCCTCGACGTCCGCATCCACATCCCCGACCGGATCACGGAGGGCTACGGGCCCAACATCGCCGCGGTGACCGCCCTGCACGCGGCCGGCGCCACCCTCCTCGTGGCGGTGGATTGCGGCACCAGCGGGCATGCGCCCTTCGCGGCGGCGACCACGCTCGGCCTCGATGTCGTCGTGCTCGACCATCACGGCGCCCCGGAACACCTGCCGGCCGTCCGCGCCCTCGTGAACCCCAACCGCCTGGACGACCTCTCCGGCCTCGGCCACCTCTGCGCGGCCGGGGTGGTGTTCCTGACCCTCGTCGCCCTCAACCGGCGCCTGCGCCGGGACGGCGTCGCGGCAGAACGGCTGCCGGATCTCACGGAGGGCCTGGACCTCGTGGCCCTTGCCACCGTAGCGGACGTCGTGCCCCTCCAGGGGCTCAACCGGGCCTTCGTGATCCAGGGCCTGAAAGTCATGCGCGGGCGCGGCCGCATCGGCTTGGCCGCGCTCCTCGACGCGGCCTCCCTGAGCGAGCCGCCGGAAGCCTGGCACCTCGGCTACCTCGTCGGCCCGCGCATCAACGCGGGCGGACGCATCGGCGATGCGGGGCTCGGAGCGCGCCTCCTGACGACCGGCGATGCCGCCGAAGCCGCTCGGATCGCCGCCGAATTGGATCGTCTCAACCGCGAGCGCCAGGCCATCGAGGCGCAGGCCGTCGCCGACGCCGAGGCCGAGATGGATCACGCTCTCAGTCTCGACCCGGAGCGGCCGGTCCTCGTCGCCGCATCGGCGGACTGGCATCCGGGCGTCGTCGGCCTGATCGCCGCGCGGCTGAAGGAACGCTTCGGACGCCCCGCCTTCGCCTTCGCCCTGCGGCCGGACGGCAGCGCCACCGGCTCCGGCCGCTCCATTCCGGGTGCCGACCTTGGCCAAGCGGTGCGGGCGGCGGTGGAGGCCGGTCTGGCCCTGAAGGGCGGCGGCCACGCCATGGCGGCAGGCGTCACCCTTCCGGGGTTCGACGTAGCCCCCTTCCGCGAGCATCTCGGTGCCGCTCTCGCCCGGACCGTGGCGGAGGCCCGTGCCGTGGAAGCGCTCCTCGTGGACGGGACCCTCAGCGCCGGGGGCGCCACGGCCGAAATGGTCCGCACCATCCACCGGGCCGGTCCGTTCGGGTCCGCCGCACCCGAGCCGACCTTCGTCCTACCCCGCCACCGCATCGTCGATGCGGGCATCGTCGGCCACGGCCATGTGCGCGCCCGCCTGCGCAGCCGCGACGGCCAGGCCATCGGGGCGATCGCATTTCGCGCGGCGCAGGGCCCCCTGGGGCAGGCGATCCTGTCCGGCATCGGCCGCGAGGTCCACGTCGCCGGCACTCTCTCGGTCGATACCTGGCGGGGAGCCGAGCGCGCCCAGATGCGGATCTGCGATCTCGCGCATTTCGATTGAGCGATGCGGTTGACTCGCGCCCGACCCGTCATCATAAGGACGGCGCACCGCCGAGAGGCGGCCGGTTTGGGGGAATGTCCCGAGCGGCAAAGGGGGCGGACTGTAAATCCGCTGCGTAAGCTTCGTAGGTTCGAGTCCTACTTCCCCCACCAAACTCATCAAGATGTCGAGCCTCGCGCCGAGGTTTCTTACATCGGCGACCAGATGCTCGGTCATCGATGCGGGTGTAGCTCAATGGTAGAGCAGCAGCCTTCCAAGCTGAATACCCGGGTTCGATTCCCGGTACCCGCTCCACTCTAGTCTTCCTGAAAATTGACGCGTCTGCAGGGGATCTGGTGCCCTGCGGTGGCCGTTCGTGGCTGAATGCACAGGCGCGGGAGACCCCCAGGTCACGACCCCGCGAACCCGCTCTGACCTGTTTCCGTCGGACAGTCGGGCAAACCTTCGCGATCGCCACCACAAAGGCCCCGGACGGGGAAGCGTTGGCCCGCGCCACGCGATGAGGCTGGTTCCCCTGCCGCATCGGTGCGGCGAGCGCGCACGGCATTCGCTTCGCGACTGAAGCTTCCCCGGTCGGTCCTCGCCGACGCACACGATGTGCTTGGCCGTCCACGCGGACGCTCCTTCGTTTCGCCGGCCGCCCCCTCAAACGACATAATACATTCGAACTATAGGGGTACCCCCACCTACCCCTAATGGCCATCCATACAGGCGCCAAATCAGTGTTAAGAATTCGTTAAATAATGAGGCGGGGCGATGCAGAACAATTTCGCCGTAGAAAAACTGAACGGCGCCACCGGGCGCGGTTCATGGCCTCGTTTGGGATATCCGAGCGCTTCGGAAGTCCTTCCTCCTAATCGCGTGCTATTCTGGCAAGGCGAACCGCAAAATAAAGAGCTGGAAATATTGGAAGGCGCCGTAAGGGCAGTGCGGCTTTGCTCAGCGGGGGAGCGGCAAGTTCTTGCGTTCTTTTGGCCTGGCGATACCATCCATTCAAGCTGCATGGGCACTCCGACCTATACTGCGGAGGCGGTGACGCATTGCAAGATACGGTCGCGGCAGAGCTCGCAGGGTACGGACACAGGCGTCCCGGTCAGTGCACATGAGCAGGTTCTCCGGGAAATGCTGGATCTGATCCAGGGCGTGAGCCGGCGCTCCGCGCTGAGCCGCATCGCGTGGTTTATCCTGCGGATGCGCAACCACCTTCCCTGCACGGATGCCGATCCCGACACCTACAAGTTCATCATCCCGCGCAACGACATCGCCGATCACCTGGGGTTGTCGCCGGAGACGGTCTGTCGTGGCCTGATGGAGTTGAAACGGCGGCAAGCGATCGAGATGCCGACCCGTCGCACCATCCGGTTCCGGAACGTCGCTCAGATCCATAGGATCGCCAAGCGCCAGGGGTAGAACGGTGCTCCTCTCCAGACACCGCCCGACTCCGCATCTGGTCCCGTTCCTTCCACGACAGCCCGGAAACACGTACCGGCCCTGACCCGCGCGGCGGCCGCATCCAGCGCGAATCCGCGCAGATCGGAGCTTCGGGAAGCCAGGGCGCGCGACAGGGGGAGTTGAGGCATGTGCGGCCTGTGCGGCTACATCGACCCCTGGAACAGGGGCGGCCAGGACGTTCTCGTTCGCATGGCGGACCTCCTCCGCCATCGCGGCCCCGACGATGCGGGCGTCGCGCAGGGCGAGGGCTGGGGCTTGGGCTTCCGACGCCTCGCCATCCTCGACCTCAGCCCCAACGGCCACCAGCCCATGAGCTACGGCGACGGGCGGTTCCACCTCGCCTTCAATGGCGAGATCTACAACCACGTCGAGTTGCGCCGCGACTTGGAGGCGGAGGGCGAGCGTTTCCGGGGCGGTTCCGACACGGAGGTCCTGCTGCGGCTCCTCGCGCGACGGGGAGAGGCCGCGCTGCCGCTGCTCAACGGCATGTTCGCCTTCGCGCTGATCGACACCGAGCGCCGCACCTTCCTGCTGGCTCGGGACCGCCTCGGGGTGAAACCCCTCTACTACGCGATCGGTGGCGGAAGCTTGCGCTTCGCCTCCGAGCCGAAAGCCATGCTGGCTTGGCCGGGCGAGCGGCGCGAGATCGACGACGAGGCCGTGGCGCGCTACCTCGCGCTGGGATACCTGCCCGGGGAGTCGGCGATCTTCCGCGGTCACGCCAAGCTCCCACCGGCTCACGTCCTGGCTGGCTCCCTGGACGACCCCTGCGCCGCGCGGACGCGTCCCTATTGGGATCTGTCGCTCAGCGACGACCCGACCCGGCGGCCGCTATCCCCCGGTGAGACGGAGGAGCTGGAGCACCTCCTGCGGGACGCCGTCCGCATCCGGCTGCGCAGCGACGTGCCGGTGGGGGTGTTCCTGTCGGGCGGCCTGGACAGCGGTCTCGTCGCGGCTTGCGCTGCCGACGTGCCGGGTTCGCGCCCGCTCGCCCTGACGGTCGGATTCGCGGAGGGCGAGGCCAACGAGACCGACCTCGCCCAGGCCACGGCACGGCATGTCGGGCTGGACCACCGCATCGTCCCCCAGAAGCCGGACGGCCTCGACCGTCTGGACGAGCTCGCCTGGTTCTTCGACGAGCCGTTCGGCGACCCTTCCGCTTTGCCGACCTTCACCTTGTGCGAGGCCGCCGCGACGGTCGGACGCGTGTTCCTGTCGGGCGACGGGGGCGACGAGGCCTTCGCCGGCTACCGGCGCTACGTGGAGGTGCTTCGCCACCGCCACGTCATCGGCGCGGCTCAGTTCGCTGGGCCAACCCTTCGCCGGCTCGCCGGGCTGGCGCCCGCCCTGTCGCCCCTGCGGGCCCGACTGGCCAAGCTCGGCCTGCCCGACCGGGGCTGTGCTGCCGCGTTCGACGATCTGCCCGCAGACCCCGCCCTGGCGGCCGTCGCGCACCCGCGTCTGCGCCCGCTCCTGGCGGAGGCGGGCGCGCCCCTCTGGACGCGGTGGGCCCGCAGCCGCGGCAGGGCGACGACGCTGCGCCAGCAGGATCTCGATTACCGGCTCTACTTGCCGGACGACGTGCTGGTGAAGGTCGACCGTGCCTCGATGGCCCATTCCGTCGAAGTGCGGTCTCCGCTTCTCGACGTACGCCTGGTGGAGTGGGCCGCCCGGCTGCCGCGCGGGGCTTTGCTCGACGCGCAAGAGGGCAAACTCCCGCTGCGCGCGCTCGGTCGCCGCCTTCTGCCGTCTGCCGTCGAGCGCGGTGCCAAGCGGGGTTTCGGCGTGCCCCTCGACGCGTGGTTCCGCGAACCTCAGGGCCGAGCGCTCGTGCGAGAGCGGCTGCTCGGCGGCCACGGAGCGGACCTGGGCCACTGGGACCGCCGAGGCGTGGGTCGCATCCTGGACGTCCACGGCTCGGGCACCGGGCGCGGCTTCGGGGTTCTCCTCTGGCGCCTGCTCATGCTGGAGGCCTGGACCCGGCAGCACGCGGCGCGGGCGCGGCCCGTGGAGGCCCGGCACGGCGCGCGGGCCGGCAAACCGGCCCCGGGCTGCCCCCGCGCGCCTGCGGGGCAGGCATCGTTCTGACCTTCCCCATCAAAGTCTTGTCGACCGTGACCGGTTCGGCGCGGCGTGATGGCGGTGATCCTGGTCGGCGATCGATGACGCCGGCCCGGCGTCGGGTGCCGGAAAGAGAGCATCACTGCGCCCGGTCAGGCGGTAGACGACCAGCCCGACCCATTCCTTCGCAGCCACGTCCAGCAGGTGCAGCCCGTCCGCCGTATGCTCGAACGTGAATCGGGTGGCGAACGGCCCCGCCGTGCGGAAGTCGACGGGGTAAGGCTCGACCACGAGACCGACCCGACGGAAGGCACCCATGGCCCGGGGCATGTGCCACGCAGAGGTGACGAGCAACCAGCGCTCGCCGGGCTGCTGCTTCAGTAGCTTTCGCACCTCGGCTGCGTTCTCGGCGGTGGTCCGCGACCGGGCCTCGATGGTGAGACGGGCCGGCGCGATGCCGATTTCCTCCAGGTAGGCGCCCGCGAGCACGGCCTCCGGCGCGCGCGCTCTCCCACCGGACGGGGCCGGGTCCCCGCCGGTGTAGATCAAGCGCGCCGTCGGGTGGCGGTGGGCCAGATCGATCAGCGCCGTGATGCGGCCTCCGGCATCGTTGAGCGTCAGCTGTCCTCGGGTGCGTGACGTGGTGAGATCGACCCCACCCGAGAGGACGATGATGCCGTCCACCGGCCGAACCACGTCGTGCTGCGCCTGGAAGCGCTGCTCCAGGGGCAGGAGTGCCCAGTTGGCGAGCGGGGTTAAACCAGAAAGCATTGCCAGCACGCCGGCCCAGGCGAGCCCAGCCCCGACACGGTGCCGGCCCGCCGCGATCATGGCCAATCCAAGAAGCGCGAGCCCGGGAAACAGGTTCGACGGGGTGACCAGCCTCCAGGCGAACTGTCCCGCCAAGTGAAGGAGAATCTGGACCGCCTCCGGGTTCCCCGTCACGCGCCTGCTCGCCTGCGGGGAAGCGGACAGGTTTCGAGTTCGTCATCCGCGCGCTTGCCGGACACGGGGGCGGCCTGCCCCTGGATCGGGACGGTAGGCGGTGGGGCGGTCCGACGCGACCGGTTCCGCCGACGCTGGGCCTCGAACAACTGTTCGCCGACGTCACCCAGGCGGTAGCGGGCATGCATTTTCAGGTTCACGTCGGTGAGAATCGCGAGGATGGCGCGCTCACCCGGAGCCGGCCCGTCGCCCCCGAGCGGCATGGGCCGGCGGAGGAGGCGCAGGGCCTGGTCCGCGACCTTTCGATCCGTGCGCCCCCAGGCGAGCGCCATCAGCGTGACGTCGGCACCGTCCGCGACCAGGCGGACCTGCGAGGAGGCCAGCACGGGCGGGGCGTCCACCACCACGAGGTCGTACTGATACGCTAGGATCTGCCTGACCCGGATGGAGCGGTCGCATCCCAGAGCGAGTACGAGATCACGTCCGACGCCCTCGCTGACGGGACGGTCGACGCCGAGCAACGGATCGCGCGCGAAAGCGGCGGCGGCGGAGAAGGATTTCGAGGCGGCGCCGGCTTCGGTGAGCGGGTAGGAGAGGACGTGCTGTCCGAGGTCGGCATCGTCGTCCCAGCGCACCAGCAGGACCCGGCGCCCGTCTTTTCGCGCGCGTACGGCGAGGGCGGTTGCCAGCCCCGCCTTGTCCTCCGCGCGCGCGCACGCCGTGACTTGCACGACGCAGGAGGAGCCGGAGCGGCCGCAACGATGCAGCAGCGTCAGCGCGATCGAGCCTACCGCACGGCTCCAGGGCGCGTGCACATCGTCGGTGGAGGCGCCGCCCCCCCGCTTGGTCGGCGCGCGTGGGACGAGCCCGAGGCAAGGGATGCCCAGTTCTTCCTCCACGTCGCGCTCGTTCCGGTAGCCCTTGGCGAGCCGTTCCAGCAGCAACGCGACCATCGCGCCCAGGATGCCGAAGGCTACCAGAGCGGGCACGGCCACCACGACGGGGTGCAGCGAGTTCGGCCGCGTGGGCACCGAGGCCGGGGCGACGACGCGGGCGGCGGACGCGAAGGCGGGCTGGGGCTTGCTCGCCTCTTCCAATTGGCGCTGCTGCTCGGTCAGGTTTTTGCGGGCCGTGTCCAGGCGCAGGTCCAGCGCCTGCCTCTTGATGCGCTGGTCGACGGTCGTGCCCTGGACGGCCTTGAGCTCGGCGAGGCGCGCCTCGAGCGCGCTGGCCTGGAGCCGGACGACCCGGAGATCGTCGGCGGCGGCCGATACCCCGACATCCCGCTCGCGCGCGGCGATCTCCGAGCGCAGCAGGACCAGTTGTTGGGTGATCTCGGCGACGGATTCACCCTCGCGGTCGGTGACGGCCGCCCCGTTCTCGACCTGGAAAGCGCGCACCCGTTGCTCGGCCTCCGCCACTTCCCCCCGGGCCTCCTCGACCCGCTGCTCCTGAAACTCCCGGCGCCCGGACGCTTCCTGGGTCCGGCGCTCGCCCAATTCCCGCACGTGGCGGTTGACCATGCCGTTGGCGACGAGCGCCGCCCTCTGCGCGCTGCGGTCCTGGAAGCTGACGCTGATGATGCTGGACTGGCGCTCCTGGCGCACCAGCATCGCCGTACGGGCCTGGCCAGGACCGAGATCGTTCGATGGCGTCTCGGCCTCGGGCTCCACCGGGCGGGACACAAGGCCGAGTTCGCGCGCTGCGTCGCGCAGCAGGAATCTGGCGCGCTCGACGAACGAGGGTTGGGCCCCGATGGCTGCAGAAGCGGCAACGTATTGGGGCTCGGCAGCCAAGTCGTCAAACACGCGCCGAAGTCGCGCCTCGGACGTGAGAAGGATGATGTGCGTGTCCACGACGGGCGCGAGCAGGCCGGCGGCGACCTCGGAGGCGGCCGGCTCGACCATGACCTGCGCGGTCGCCACGTAGGAGGGCGGCAGGAGAGCGGACAGCGTCCCCGCGAGCAACGCCCCCGTGACCGCCACGATCCCGATGAGGCGGGCCCGCCGCCTGATCACCGAGAAGAGATCGCGCATCCGGAGGCCGCTATCGGCGTAAGTCGCCGCTGGCGCCACCGCCGGGAAGGGGCGAATCCCCGCGCGCAGCTCCGGCGCCTGGAACGGCGCGTCGTGGCGCGCCTCTCCCGGCGCTACGATCTCCCTCAGCGTCGCGATCGTTTCCCGGCTCGTCCCCGCCTCCCGCAGCGTCGCCTGTTCCCGCTGGCGCGCGCCACGCGCGATGTCACCTGCCTCATTCACGCTCACGGCTCCTTCCGGTCCATTGCCCGACGCGCTGCCCCTGCCGCGCGCATCGGAGCCGCGGCGAGGATGCGAGCGATTTCAGGCTAGGCCGCTGGGCCGGTCCGAAAGTGACGGCCGTCAGTTCACGCGGCCGACGAGCCACCTAGGGTCGCGACTGCCGACTGAGGCAGCTTGGCCGGCACGTCGATCGGGACACGTCGAACGAGGAGGATCACGTGAAAGCCGTCATCCAAGCGGGCGGACGGGGCACGCGCCTCATGCCCTACACCTCGGTTCTGCCTAAACCGCTCATGCCCATCGGGGCAAAGCCGGTCCTCGAACTCCTCGTGAAGTGGCTGCGCCGCAATGGCATCGAGGAACTCTACATCACCACCGGCTACCTCGGGCATCTCATCCGCAGCTTCTGCGGCGACGGGCGCCAGTGGGGCCTGCACATCGTCTACACCGAGGAAACCGAGCCCCTCGGCACGATCGGCGCGCTCACGCTGCTGGAAAAGCACCTGGACGAGACCTTCTTGGTCCTGAACGGCGACGTGCTCACCGACCTCAGCCTCCGGAGCTTCACGGGCATCCACCGCGCCCACGGCCACCCCTTCACGATCGCCACCGCGTGCCGGTCCAACAAGCTGGATTTCGGGGTCATCGAGGATGAGGACGGCGTGGTCATCAGCTTCAACGAGAAGCCGGTGCTCACCAATAGCGTGAGCATGGGCATCTACTGCATGGAGCCGGAGATCCTGGACTTCATCCCCCGCGGGATGCCGTTCGGCGCGGACGACCTCGCCCACTGCCTGCTGGCGAAGAAAGTCCCCATCCACGTCTACAAACACCAGGGCCTGTGGCTCGACATCGGACGCGTCGAGGATTTCCACAAGGCGCAGGACATCCGGTGGGAAGAGTACGCCCCGTCCCTCATGGTCGTGGGAGCCTGACATGGAGACCCTGTCCGCGCGCGCTCCGGCAGCCTCGGATTCCGCCCGACCCGAACCCACCCGCGAGTCGCGTCGGCTCCTCGTGGCCGAGCCCTGTCTTGGCCTCGGGGAGATGACCGCGCTGGCCGAGGTCATCGACGGCGGCTGGATCACCATGGGTGAGCGCGTGCTGGCTTTCGAACGGGCCTTCGCGGAGATGCACGGGACCGAGGACGCGGTCGCGGTGAGTTCGTGCACGGCGGGGCTGCACCTGATCATGCACGCGCTCGGGCTCGGCCCGGGCGACGAGGTACTGGTGCCCTCGCTCACCTTCGTCGCGACGGCCAACTGCGTACGCTACGTCGGCGCGACCCCGGTCTTCGTCGACATCGCGAGCACGGAGCTGCCGTTGATGTCCCTCGCGGACGCTGCGGCCAAGTGCACGCCACGCACCCGGGCGGTGATTCTGGTCCACTTCGCGGGCTATCTGGTCGACCCCGAGCCCTGGCGGGCCTTCGCCGCCGAGCGGGGTCTCGTACTGGTCGAGGACGCGGCCCATGCCGCGGGCTTGCCCGGCGTCGGGACCCTGGGCGCGGCCGCGGCCTTCAGCTTTTACGGCAACAAGAACATGACCACGGCGGAGGGCGGTATGGTTGTCGCCCGCGACCCGGCGCTGCGCGAGACCGTCCGCCAGGCCCGTGGTCATGGCCTGACCACGGGTACGTTCCAAAGGCTGAACAGCCGCACGCCGACCTACGACGTCACCATGCTGGGCTTCAACTACCGCATGGACGAACTCCGGGCGGCCATGGGCCTGGTCCAGCTCTCCCACCTCTTAGAGTGGAACGAGACCAGGCGCGCGCTGACGCATCGCTACCGGAGTCTTCTCCGCGCGGAGTGCCCGGAGGTGAGCCTGCCCTTCGAGGATGCACGCCCCTCCGTGCACCACATCATGCCCGTGCTGCTACCCGCCCACGCCGACCGGCAGACGGTCATCGACGCGCTCGCGGAGCGGAGCATTCAGACAACCATCCACTACCCGCCCGTGCACCGCCTCTCGTTCTACCGCGCGCAGGATTCCACACTCGCCCTGCCCACGACCGAGGCTTTCGCGGACCGGGAACTGACCCTGCCGCTCCACCCCCGCATGAATCAGCAGGACGTTCGCCGGGTCGTCACGGCCCTGCGCGAGGCGCTCGCCCCTTAAGACGCTCGTCCCCCGAGCCCCCGCGCGCCGCGGGTGTGCACCCTCCCGACACGGAACTGCCTCATGACCGACGTTTCCGTTGCCCGCCCCCGCCGTACCCGGGTCTTTGCCCGATTCCGCATGAAGGAGGCCACGCAGCGCCGTGCCTTCGACCTCGTCGTGGTGGTCTTCGCCGCCCTCCTGCTGGCGCCCGTGGCGCTGCTCGTCGCCCTCGCCATCCTGCTGGAATCGGGTCGGCCCATCCTGTTCGCGCAAGTCCGCCTCGGGCGCGGCGGGCTGCCTTTCGTGATGTACAAGTTCCGGAAATTCGGTCCCAGAGCCGGCACCGGCGGCAGTCCGCTGACCCTGGATGGGGATGCCCGGATGACCGCGGTCGGGAAGTTCCTGATGGCGACGAAGCTCGATGAATTGCCTCAGTTCTGGAACGTGCTGCGTGGCGACATGTCGGTCGTCGGGCCCCGGCCCGAGAGCCTGGCCTTCGCGGATTGCTTCCATGACGGGTTCGACGAGGTTCTAGATCACAAGCCGGGCCTCCTGGGACCCTGCCAGATCCTGTTCCGCAGCGAGAGCGAGCTCCACACGCGGAACGTCGACCCGCAACGCTTCTACCGGGAGGTTCTGTTCCCGCTCAAGGCGCGCGCCGACATGGCCTATTTCCGGACCCGGACGCTTGCTTCTGACCTCGTCCTCACCCTCCGGGGGGGCCTGATCGTCCTGATCCCGAGGTCCGTGCCCGAGATTACCCCGGACGGTACCAACCTTGTCCCGGTTTCGTCCGGGGACGCGAGCCCGCCCGTTCAGGGCACGGCCGCCTGACTAAGGGGCGACGGATCGGTCTTGGACCATCG
>NZ_JAIEOF010000200.1 GCF_019750675.1 Methylobacterium sp. | reverse complement strand
GGTTGTCCTTGCCGTGGGTCTTGAAGTGGCCGGTGAGGTTGGTGATCCGCTCGGTGAGGATCGCCACCTGGACCTCCGGAGAACCGGTGTCCTTGCCGCCGGTCGCGTATTCCTTGATGAGCGCGGTCTTGCGCTCTGCCGTGATCGACATCGCAGTGCCTTTCGGTACGGGTTTTCGGGAAGGGCGGCCTCGTCGCGAGAACCGCGCCGCGCTCATGGAAGGCCGGTGCCGGGATGTCGTCCAGCACGGTCAGGCCCACAAGCAGCTTGTGCCCCGGCCCCGTTCGCACGGGTCGGAGCGGCGCGGACCATACACGAAACGGGGTGGGATGCCAGCCCTCGGGGTGTCGCGGTCCCGCGCCGGTGCCCGGGAGAGTGGTTCAGGCCGCAGCGGACTCGGTGCCGGCCACCGCCCGGATGTCGTGGGCCAGGGCGTCGATCCGGGCCGGGTCCGAATCCCAGGCGAACATGAAGCGGGCGCCTCCGCCGATGAAGGTGTAGAAGCGCCAGCCCCGCGCCCGCAGGGCCTCGAGATGCTCCGGCGCGGCCCGTAGGAAGACCGCGTTGGCCTCCACCGGGAACATCAGCGTGAAGGCGGGGACGTCCGCCACGGCGGCGGCGAGGCGGCGCGCGCAGGCATTGGCGTGGGCCGCGTGGGCCAGCCAGGCGCCGCCCTCGAGCACGCCGACCCAGGGGGCCGAGAGGAAGCGCATCTTCGAGGCGAGCTGTCCCGCCTGCTTGCAGCGATAGCCGAAATCCTCGGCCAATGCGGCCTCGAAGAACAGGATCGCCTCGCCCGCCGCCATGCCGTTCTTGGTGCCGCCGAAGCAGAGGAGGTCGACGCCCGCCTTCCAGGTCATCTCGGCGGGGCTGCAGCCGAGGCTGGCGCAGGCATTGGCGAAGCGCGCCCCGTCCATGTGCAGGCGCAGGCCGAGCTCCCGGCAGGTCTCGGCGATCGCGCCGATCTCGGCCAGGCTGTAGAGTTGCCCCGTCTCGGTGGGCTGGGTGATCGTCACCACCCGGGGCTTGGGGAAATGGATGTCCGAGCGCCCCGTGGCGACGCTCCGGATCAGGGCCGGATTCAGCTTGCCGTCGGGGCTCGCCACCACGAGGAGCTTCGAGCCGTTGGAGAAGAACTCGGGCGCGCCACACTCGTCGGTCTCGACATGGGCCGAGGCCGAGCAGATGACGCTGTGGTAGGACTGACACAGGGAGGCCAATGCCAGCGCGTTGGCGGCGGTGCCGTTGAAGGCGAAGAACACCTCCGCGGCGTCCGTCTCGAACAGGGTCCGGAACGCGTCGGCCGCCCGCTTCGTCCACGGGTCCTCGCCATAGGCCGGCACCGAGCCCCGGTTGGCCGCCTCCATCGCGCCCCAGGCCTCGGGGCAGATGCCGGCGTAATTGTCGCTCGCGAATTGCTGGGGCTCGGGGGGCATGGTCGCTCTCGTCTGGCCAGGGTCCGCATCAGGAGCGCGGCGACCGACGGAGAGGAAATATGGCGAAGCCCGATTGGTTGCCGGTCCGGCCACATCCCCGCCGGATGCCGGAGGGTGCCACCTTGCCCGGGCGGGCAGGTTGGCGTCAGGGAACGCCCCAACTCTTGATGCTGGCCGATTTCCTACCAGAGGGGTGCCGCCCTGACAACACGGGCAGGTTGCCGCTCGGGGCGCGCTCCCCTGGCGCGCGATTTGCCCCGCGCGATGCGCGATCCACCGCCCCGCGAAGGTCCGGCCGATGACGGGCGACAGCCTCTCCACGCGCAAATCCGTCGCCGACATCCTGGCGGCCGACGCCGAGGGCGGCGAGGACGCACGCCTGCCGCGCGCCCTCTCGGCCTTCGATCTCGTGGCCCTGGGCGTCGGGGCGACCATCGGGGCGGGCATCTTCGTCCTCACCGGCACGGCGGCGGCGAACTATGCCGGGCCGGGCCTGACCCTGTCCTTCGTCCTCGGCGGCATCGCCTCCGGGTTCGTGGCGCTGTGCTACGCCGAACTCGCCGCGATGGTGCCCGCGCCCGGCAGCACCTACACCTACGCCACCGCGACCCTGGGCGAGGCCTGCGCCTGGATCATCGGCTGGGACCTCGTCCTCGAATACGCCATGAGCGCCGCCACCGTGGCGGTGGGCTGGTCGGGCTACGTCCGCTCGCTCCTCGGCCAAGTCGGCCTGCACCTGCCCCCGGCCCTCACGGCGGCCCCCTTCACCGCCCTGTCCGGCGGCGCCACCGCGTGGTTCGACCTGCCAGCGGCGGCCATCATCGGCGTGCTGACCCTGCTGCTGGTCCGCGGCAACCGCGCATCGACCCGGGTGAACGCCGTGATGGTGGCGATCAAGGTCGCGATCATCGTGAGCTTCGTCTGCATCGGCGCCGTTCACGTGGACCCGCGCCTGTGGTCGCCCCTGGTGCCGGAAAACACCGGTGCTTTCGGTGATTTCGGCTGGAGCGGGGTCCTGCGCGGGGCGGGCGTGGTGTTCTTCGCCTTCATCGGCTTCGAGACGATCTCGACGGCGGCGGGCGAGGCGCGCAATCCGCAGCGCGACGCGCCGATCGGCCTCCTGGGATCGCTCGGCGTCAGCACGGTGCTCTACGTGGCGGTGGCGGCGGTGCTCACCGGCCTCGTCCCCTACCGGGCGCTGGACGTGCCCGATCCCATCGCCAGGGCGGTGGAGGTGATCGGGCTCGGCGCCTTCTCGGTGGCGATCAAGATCGGGGCGATCCTCGGCCTGACCACGGCGGCGCTGGCCGCCCTCTACGGGCAGGCCCGGATCTTCTACGCCATGGCGCGCGACGGCCTGCTGCCGCCGGCCTTCGCGCGGCTGCATCCGCGTTTCCGCACGCCAGCGATCAGCCAGGTCACCATCGGCGCGGTGACGGCCCTGGTGGCCGGGCTGGTGCCGATCGATCTTCTCGGCGAACTGGTGAGCATCGGCACCCTCTTCGCCTTCATGGTGATCTGCACCGCCGTGCTGGTGCTGCGCCGCATCGATCCGGCGCGTCCCCGCCCCTTCCGGGTCCCGGGCATGCCGGTGGTGCCGGTCCTCGGCATCCTGTCCTGCCTCGGCCTCATGCTCGGTCTGCCCGGCGACACCTGGCTGCGTCTCGCGTTATGGCTCGCCGTCGGTCTGGCGATCTACTTCGGCTACGGCCGAAGGGCGGCGCGGCTGCGCCGGATGGGCGCGCCGGGCCTCGATGAGGCTCCGGCGCGCTGACGCTTACGAATAGTGGCGCGGGCTCGGACGGCCGGAATAGCGGCGGCGCAGGTAGGAGACGAGCTTCGGGAGCAGGAAGGCGACGAGGAGCTTGCGCATGGGGAAATCTCCGGTTGGGGTGGGCGGCACGAGGGCCGCCGCGTCGAAAACCCAATGCGGGGCCGGGGCCGGGCGTTCCGGAGCGGGCTGAATCAATCTGCGGCCGGTGGCACGCCTCAGCGCGCGATCACCGCGTGCACGCAGTAGCCTCGCAAGCGCTGCCGCACCCGCGCCCGCCCGCCTACGGCCGAGGCGACGCGCGCGACCACCTGCGGCAGGGTCGCGCGCGGCGTCACCGAGAAGGCGGCGAGCCAGCGGTTGAGGAGCGCGCGAGCCGGCCACGGCAGCCCGGCCTGGCCGCCGAAATCCACCACGTGGAGCTCTCCGCCCGGCGCGAGGTGCCCGGCGGCCTCGGCCAGCACCCGCTCCCAGGGCGGGATCATCGACAGGGCATAGGAGATCACGATCCGGTCGAAGGTCGCCCGCCCGAACAGGGCCTGCGGATCGAAGGCAGTGGCGTCCCCGCGCGCGAGGCGGATGCGAGGCTCGAGCCTGGCGCGGGAAACGCTGCCGGCTGCGGTGTCGAGCATCGCCGCCGAGACGTCGAGGCCGTGGCAGGCTGCCTCCGGATAGGTGCGCGCGATGCGCACGAGGTTGCGGCCGGTGCCGCAGCCGATCTCCAGCACGGCGCCGCCCGGCGGCACGGCGAGCTCCGCGATCGCCCGGTCGCGCCCGAGGAGGTAGAACTTCCGGCTGGCGTCGTAGAGGTGGCGCTGGTGCCGGTACATCCGGTCCATCGCCTGCGCGGCGTCGCTCACGCGGCCCCGCTCACGCGGCACGCAGGCGGTAGAGGTGGAAGCCGCCGTAGATCGCCGAGCGGTCGCGGGACTGACCCGCGCGGCTCTCGGCCTCGGCATAATCCCAGGCACCCAGGATCGCCTCCGGCACCCGGCCGGGCAGGCAGCGCTCGTCGGCGGCTGTGCGGAAGATGACCCGTGCACCCGGCCGGGCGGTACGGGTGATCTCGGTCCACAGGGCGGTCAGGTCGGCGTCGCTCATCCAGTCCTGCGCGTCGAGGAGCACGTAGGCGTCGGCGCTGGCATCGGGGCTCGCGGCCAGGAACGCCGTCATCGATTGCTGCCGGTAGCTCACCCGCCCGGCCCGTGCCCGCAGGGCCTCGAAGTGGCGCGGCTGCAGGTAGGGCGGCAGGGCGGCGTCGGGGCCCGGCGCGTAGCCCCGGCCGAAGGCCTGCCAGGCGAAGTAGTTTTCGCGCAGGTCGAAGTCGCAGGCGAGGCGCTCCAGGCGGTGGCGCAGGGCGTCGATCATGCCGCCGGGATGGTCCTGGGCCAGCGCCGTGTACTGGGCCGGCGGGATCCCGAGCCCGTAGAGGGAGGCGGGCCGCCGGATCAGCCAGCGCACGAGGCGCTTCTCGAACAGCGGCGCCACGTGCGCGTCGAACAAGACGCGCTGCTCGGCCAGGGTCCGCGCCGCGAGGACGGCGGAGAGGTCGCAGCCGTAGAGCCGCGCCAGCCGGTGCCCGGTCCCGATGAAGCGCCCGAGGAGGCCGTGCCGGAAGATGTTCTCCGAGAAGGCCACGATGCGCCGGCGCCCGTCGAGGCGCCGGGCCTCCCAGTAGGCGCGCGCGGCCGCGTCGAGGTGGGGCGCGATCCGCGCGTCGTAGGCCGCCACGTTGGCGGGGGAGTCGGCGCGTCCGAAGAAGCGCAGGTAGGCCGCCGCGTCGGGAAGCCGGGTCAGGGCCGCGAGCTTGAGGCGCCCCAGGGCGATGTGCGCGCCGTTGAGGTCGACCGCGCTGATCCGCGCCGGATCGGCCGTCAGGTAGGACAGCACGTTGCAGCTGCCCGACGCGATGGCGACGACGTGGTCCTGCGGCCCCAGCGCGAGGGCCTCCAGATCGACCGCCGGGTCCTCCCAGATCTGGGGATAGACCAGCCCGCTGAAGGCCAGGGTGAACAGCCGCTCGGACAGGCCGGCGCGGGAGAGCGCCCGGCTGCGATGCACGGCCTGGGTCAGGCCGAGGCTGGTCTCGCGGCGGACCGCCCGTGCTGCGGAATTCATGCGGGCTCTCGGGCTGTCCCTCGGGGATGATGGACGCCGCCCCTACGCCCCGCGCATGACCGGCCGGTGACAGCGGATGCGGCCCGGGCTCGGCCCGCCGGGCGGGCTGTCGTGCAAGCGGGCAGGATGCCCGGGATTTCAGCAGGGCCGGCCGTGTCTCTCCGCTGCCGTCGAAGGTATACCTAAGTCAGCGGCAAGCAGATGCCGCCCGGCCCGAGGTCATCCGTCGTCAGCGCAAGCCAGGGAGCGCCGCAATGGGAACGATCACCGTCAAGGACGGCACCGAGATCTTCTTCAAGGACTGGGGCCCGAAGGAGGCGCAACCCATCGTCTTCCATCACGGCTGGCCGCTGAGTTCCGACGACTGGGACAGCCAGATGCTGTTCTTCCTCGGCCAGGGCTACCGCGTGATCGCCCATGACCGCCGCGGCCACGGCCGCTCCTCGCAGACCGCCACCGGCAACGCGATGGACACCTACGCGGCCGACGTCGTCGCGCTCGCCGCCGCCCTCGACCTCAGGGGCGCCATCCATGTGGGCCACTCCACCGGCGGCGGCGAGGTCGCGCGTTACGTCGCCCGCGCCGAGGCGGGCCGGGTCGCCAAGGCGGCGCTGATCGGCGCGGTCACCCCCGTGATGGTGAGGTCCGAGGCGAATCCCGGCGGCCTGCCGCTCGAGGTCTTCGACGGCTTTCGCGCGGCGCTGGCGGCCAACCGGGCGCAGTTCTACCGCGACGTGCCGGCCGGCCCGTTCTACGGATTCAACCGGGCGGGCGCCGCGGTGTCGCAGGGCGTGATCGACAATTGGTGGCGCCAGGGCATGATGGGCGGCGCCAAGGCGCAGTACGACTGCATCGCGGCGTTCTCGGAGACCGACTTCACGGAGGATCTCAAGGCCATCGACGTGCCGGTGCTGGTGATGCACGGCACCGACGACCAGATCGTGCCGATCGCCGATTCGGCCCTGCTGGCGCACCCGCTCCTGAAGCACGGTACGCTGAAGACCTACGAGGGCTTCCCGCACGGGATGTGCACGACCCATGCGGACGTGATCAACCCGGATCTGCTCGCCTACTTCAGGGCCTGAGGTTTCGGGCCGGCGCCCGCCTACAGGTCCAGGGTCAGCGTCACCGGCGCGTGGTCGGAGGGGCGCTCCCAGCCGCGCGCGTGCCGGGCCACGGTGACGTCGCGGACCGTGCCGGCGAGGTCGGGCGAGACCCAGGCATGGTCGAGGCGCCGGCCCTTGTTGGCGGCGGACCAGTCCGGCGAGCGGTAGCTCCACCACGTATAGATCTTCTCGGGTTCGGGCACGAGCAGGCGGGCGCTGTCGATCCAGCCCGCCTCGCCCCGCAGGGTCTCGAGCGCTTCCGTCTCGACGGGGGTGTGGCTCACCACGTCGAGGAGCTGCTTGTGCGACCAGACGTCGTGCTCGAGCGGCGCCACGTTGAGGTCGCCGACCAGGATCGCCGGGCCGCTGACGCGGCGCCCGCCCCAGGCTCGCAGATCCGCCAGGAAATCGAGCTTGTGCGCGAATTTCGGGTTGCTGTCGCGGTCGGGCACGTCGCCGCCGGCCGGGACGTAAAAATCGTGCAGCATGATCCCGGCGGCCTTGCCGGCCTCCGGCCCCAGCACCGCCGAGATGTGGCGCGCGTCCTGGCGCTCGCAGAACGCCATCACCTCCCGCCCGAGGAGCGGAAAGCGCGACAGGATGGCGACGCCGTTATAGCCCTTCTGCCCCGCGAACACGACGTTCTCGTAGCCCGAGCCCCGCAGGGCCTTGAGGGGAAACGCGTCATCCGGACACTTCGTCTCCTGCAGGCAGAGCACGTCGGGCCGGGCCTCGGCCAGGAAGCGCAGGACCGAGTCGATGCGCAGGCGCACCGAGTTGATGTTCCAGGTGGTGACGGTCAGGCGCACGGGGTTCGGCTCGCGTGGATCGGGAAAAGGTTTAAAGGAACGGTCGCGCCTCGGCGGCGGCGGGCCGGCATAGACCGGATCGCCGCCGCCGTCGCCGATGAAATGCCACGCTCAGGCGCCCCGATCCGTGCCGGGTCGGGCGGCTTGAGCGAGATCGAGGGAACCACCCCGTGTCGCGCATCCGTTCCGGGCTCTTCAACGCCTACTGGGCCGGCTGGACCGGCCTGTTCATCATGCCGCTGGCCGTGCTCGCCCTCCTGGGCGCGCCGCCCCGGCCCATCCGCGCCTTCACCCGCCTGTGGTCGCGCGGCATCCTGTTCGGCCTCAAGGGCATCGTCGGGCTCACCTACGTGGAGGAGGGCCGCGAGCGCATCCCGTCCGAGCCCTGCCTCATCGTGGCCAACCACCAGTCGGCCTGGGAGACCCTGGCCTTCCTCGTGCTGGTGCCCAACGTCGCGATCGTGGCCAAGCGCGAACTCGTGGCGATCCCGATCGTGGGCTGGTTCCTGCGCCGCTCGCCGATGATCATCATCGATCGGGCCAACGGCACCCAGGCCCTGCGGGTGATGATCGACGAGAGCCGCGCGGCGATCGCGCAGGGCCGCTCGGTGCTGATGTTTCCCGAGGGCACGCGCGGCGGCATCGCCGAGCCGGTCCAGTTCAAGCGCGGCGTCGAGCTGCTCTACGCCAAGCTCGGCCTCCCGGTGTTGCCCGTGGCGGTGAATTCCGGCCTGTACTGGCCCCATGGGGGGGCCCGCCACAGCCCCGGCGCCGTGACGGTGAGTTACCTCGCCCCCCTGCCCCCGGGCCTGAGCGGCGCCGAGTTCATGCGGGGCACCCAAGGGGCGATCGATGCCGAGCTGAACCGCTGGCGTGACCCGGCCGCGCCCGTGGCGCCGCTCCGGGCCGAAGCCTCGTAAGGGAGCCGGGGCCTTACGGCTCCAGCCCCTCGGCCGCCCGCTGGGCCTTGCGGCGGCGCTCGACGCGGGCCACCGAGAAGATCGAGGCCTCGTAGAGGAGCAGCATGGGGATCGCCAGCGAGAGCTGCGAGATCACGTCCGGCGGCGTCAGAATGGCGGCGGCCACGAAGACGAGGACGATGGCGTAGCGGCGCTTCTCGCGCAGGAACGCGGTGTCGATGACGCCGATCTGCCCGAGGAGCGTCAGGATCACCGGCAGCTGGAAGGCGATGCCGAAGGCGAAGATCAGCGTCATGATGAGCGAGAGGTACTCGTCCACCTTCGGCAGGAGGGCGATGGTCGCCTCCCCCGGCTGTCCAATCTGCTGCAGCGAGACCGAGAACTGGATCAGCAGCGGCATCGCCAGGAAGAACACCACCAGGGCGCCCAGCACGAAGAACACCGGTGTCGCCACGAGATAGGGCAGGAAGGCCTGGCGCTCGTTGCGGTAGAGGCCCGGGGCCACGAAGGCGTAGACCTGGGTGGCGATGACCGGAAACGCGAGGAAACCCGCGCCGAACACGCTGAGCTTTATGTTGGTGAACACCTGCTCGAGGAAGTGCGTCGCGATCAGCTTGGCGTTCTCGACCCCCACCACCGAGACGTAGGGGTAGACCAGCACGTTGTAGATGTGCCGTGAGAAGAAGAAGCACCCGAAGAACATCACCACGAAGGCGGCCAGCGACTTGATCAGCCGCGAGCGGAGTTCGATGAGGTGGTCGAGGAGCGGGGCCCGCGAGGCTTCGATCTCGGCGTCGTCGGTCTCGGTGCTCATCGGCCGGAATCAAGCTCGGGTTTGGCCGCTGCCTCGGGACGCGGGGGCGCGGCATGCGGCGGCTCGGTGGGGGGCGGAGACGTCAGCGGATCGCCGCTCCAGGTGTGGGTCGCCGGGTGGGAGGGCGCCTCCGGCACGGGGCCATGTGGCTGGGACTCCTGCGGCGGAGATTCCGGCTGCGCGGGCGCCTGGATCGTGGGTTCGGGGGCGAGTTGCTCGGCGACGTTGGCGAGCCCTTGCGTCGGCGAGGGCGTCGTCTTCGTGGCGGTGCGTCCGTCGACGGCACCCTTCAGTTCGTCGCGAATGGTCTGGACCGGGTTGAAGGTCGGCCCCATCGTGCCGGCCGATTTCTTGACGCCGTCCACCTCGCGGCGGATCTCGTCGAACTCGGCCTCCCGGATCGCCTCGTTGAACTGCGACTGGAACTCGCCGGCCATGCGGCGCATCTTGCCGGTGATCTGCCCGACCGTGCGCAGGGCCTTGGGCAGGTCCTTCGGGCCGATGACGATGAGGGCGACGCCGCCGATCAGCATCACCTCGCCCCAACTCATGTCAAACATGGTGTCGACTGTCCCGCGACCGCGCGCTGTCCATCAACGGCGCGCAGGCCATGGCAGGTCACGGCGGATTCCGCCAGACCCGCGTGGCCGCATGCGCCTCCCTTCGACGACGCGCGGGTCAGACGACCTTGCGGTCGGCCGAGACCGTGTTGGCCGAGACCGTGTTGGCGGTGGCGGGCTCGCCCTGGTGGGGGAGCGTGCGCACCGGCTCGCCCGCGCTCGGCGGCGGCACGGCGGTGGTGGCCGGCGTCTCGTCCTCGGCCATGCCCTTCTTGAAGGCCTTGATGCCCTTGGCGACGTCGCCCATCAGGTCCGAGATCTTGCCGCCGAACAGCAGCATCACGATGCCGGCGACGATGATCCAGTGCCAGATACTCATGCTGCCCATGGCAACCTCCCGCGCCGCAGCCCGAACGCTGCGCGGCGCCGTCTCGTGTGTCGATTGTGGGCGAACCTAAGGATCGGGCACCCCGAGCACAAGAAGTGCGGGTGACGCGCGCTCCGTTCCGATCGCCGCAGCGCGGGCATGCAAGTTCGCGGCCCGCCTCCAGGTCATAGACCAGCCGCGCGCCTTTGTCGCCTGATCCGGGCCCGCGCTTTCAGGCGGCGAGGGACAGGGCCGCGGCGAAGCGGGCCCGGGCCTCGTGCACGTCGAAGGCGTCGGGGCCGGCGGGCAGGCGCGCCAGGGCGGCCTCGGCCCGGCGCAGGGCTGCGCCAGCCAGGACCGGGGCCCCCTCGGCGACGCCGCGCATCTCGTCCGCGTCGCCGTTGCAGTGCAGGCCGACGTCGATGCCGGCGGAAAAGCAGGCTTCGGTGCGGGCGCGGAACGTCCCCTGGAGGGCGTGCATCGAGAGGTCGTCGGTCATCAGCAGGCCGTCGAAACCGATGGCGCCGCGGATGACGTCGCGGATCACGCGGGCCGACTGCGTCGCCGGGTGGACGGGATCGAGCGCCGTGAGCACCACGTGGGCGCTCATGGCCATGGGCAGGTCGGCCAGCGCCCGGAAGGGGACGAAATCCTGGGCGCTCAGCGCCTCCAGGCTCGCCTCCACCACGGGCAGCCCCTTGTGGCTGTCGCAAGCAGCGCGGCCGTGCCCGGGAATGTGCTTCATCACCGGCAGCACGCCGCCCTGCATGAGGCCCTCGGCCACGGCCCGGCCGATCTCGGCCACCCGGCCGGGGGCGGTGTCGTAGGCGCGGTCGCCGATCACGTCGTGGGCGCCGGCCACCGGCACGTCGAGGACGGGGGCGCAGTCGACGTTGATGCCGACGCTGGCGAGATCGTGGGCCATCAGCCGGGCGCCGAGATGCGCGATGGCCGCGGCCGAACCGTTGAGGCCGCCGAAGCGACGCCCGGCCGGGTAGGCCGGCCAGTGCGGCGGCCCCATGCGCTGCACCCGGCCGCCTTCCTGGTCGATCAGGATCGGGGCGTCCGCCCGGCCCACCGTGGCCCGCAGGGCGTCGGTGAGCGCCCGGACCTCGTCCGGCGTGCCGATGTTGCGCTTGAACAGGATGAAGCCCCACGGCGCCACGTCCCGGAAGAACGCGGCCTCCTGGCCTGAGAGTGTCTTGCCGGCGCAACCGAGGATCAGGGCACGGGAGGTCATGGCGGTGGACGCGTCCTCGGGGATGGACCGGAGCCGGCTCGGGGGAGCCGGAAGAGAAACTCGAGACATCGATTCGACGGCACCGGCATCACCGCCGGATGGGGCCGGAAAATGGTCGGACGAGATGGAGGCGTACGCAAGGGCGGGCGCGTGGCTCCGGGGCCACAGGGCCGTCCGGATCGGGGCAGCGCCACGGGCATCGTGACGGAACGCGAATCCCGCGTCCCGTCACCGCTGACCGGACCGGAGGGGCCGCCCTCGGTCTGGGGTCAGTTTAGTCCGGGGTCAGTTTAGTCCGGTGTCAGTTTTTGGCCACGAAGCACTGGCCGCCCGCGCCCTGAAGCTGGGTGCACAGGCTGGCCGCCTCGGTCTTGCCGAGGGGGCCGACTCGGACGCGGTAGATCGTCTTGCCGTTGACCTCGGCCTGGCGGATCAGGGCGGGCTGGCCGGAGAGCTGGCTGTACTTGCCCTGCATCTGACGGAAGGCGGCCTGGGCCTCGCTCTCGCTGGTGCGCACGCCGAGCTGGACGACGTAACCGCCTCCGGCGCTGGCGGGCGCCGTCGCCGCGGGGGGCGGGCTCGCGATGGCCGAGGTCGATTCCGGCGCCACGGCGGCGACGCGCTGGGGGGCCTTGGGGCGCGGGGCCTGGGCGGGCTCGGCCTGGGTCGGGGCGGGTGCCTCCGCCACCGGCGTGGTGGCGACCGGCGGCGGAAGCCGGGCGGCGCGCTGGCGCAGGGAGGCGCTGGCGGGCGCGCCGTCTGCGGCGGCGCCCGGCAGGGTCATGGTCGGGATCACGGAGGCGGGCGTCGCGGTCGCTTCCGCCGGGGCCTCGCGCTGGGGCGGCGGGGGCGGCGTATCGGGCTTCACCGAGACGGTGCGGACCCGACGGGGCTCCCCGAGGGAATCGGTGAGGCCGCCGCCCTGCTGGGCTTGGGCCTGAGGGGCCTGCGCGGCGCTGCCCGGGGTGGCGCCGCCCTCTGCCGAGCCCAGCGCCGCGCGGGCGGCCTGGGCCACGTCGAGGGGCTGCTCCTCGCGGTTGACGATGCGGATCTGGCCGTCCTTGGCGGTGCGGTCGTAGATCTGCTTGTTCTGGTCCGGAATCTCGACGCCGTCCGCCTTCTGCGGCGCGATCTTCAGGGGCGCGGTGTCGGCCATGATGGTCGGGACACCGCCGGAACCGCCGGTGCTCCCGTGCAGGCCGCGCCAGGCGAGGGCTCCGGTGACGCAGAGGGCGAGGACGCCGAGGCCGGCCCCCACCGAGACGAGGCGGCTGCGCTGGCGCGGCCGCTCCAGGGGGCGGGCCCGGTCGTCGGCATCGTTGGGCGCGAACTCGGCGGCGTTCGCATCCGGGTAGGGCTCCTGGGGATCGCGGTAGGCGCCGTGATCGACGGAGGCGAGATACTGGTCGAAGGCATCGGCGTTCGAGCCCGCCTGCGGCGCGGGCTGCTGGGCGTAGGTCTGCGGCGCGTAGGGCTGGGCCGGCGCCTCACCGAAGCTCGGCTCGACGCGGGTCCGCCCGGCGACCTGGGCGTCGCGGGCCTGGAGCAGAGCCCGGAACGGATCGTCCTGCCCGACGATCCGGGCGAGCTCGGCCAGCGGATCGGCCTTGGGAGCGGCCTCGCCGGCCGCGGGCTGAACCTGGGGCTGAACCGGCGCCTGGGGCTGCTGCAGATCCCGCGCGAAAGCGTCGAAATCGACTGTCGCTCGCGAAGCGTTCGTCGTCATGCCAGCATCCCTCTTCACGCCGAGATCACCTCACCGCATTTCGTCCGGCGCGGTGACGCCCAACACCGCGAGGCCGGAGGCGACAACGCCCCGCAAAGCCTCAACGAGGGCCAATCGAGCCCGAGTGGAGTTTCGGTCATCAGGATTAATAAACCGTAATTGCGGCAAGTCTTTGCCCTTGTTCCACAAACCGTGGAGCGAGCTTGCGAGTTCGTAGAGGTAGAACGCCACGCGATGCGGTTCGTGCGCGCCCGCCGCGGCCTCGATGACGCGCGGGTATTGCGCGACGAGCCGCATGATCTCGATCTCGCCCGGGTCGGTGAGAAGCGCAAGGTCGGCCTCGGCGAGCAGGCCGTCCCGCGAGAGGTCCTCGCCCGGCATCGCCTGCGCGGCCTGGCGGAACACCGAGACGCAGCGCGCATGGGCGTACTGCACGTAGAAGACCGGGTTCTCCTTCGACTGCTCCACCACCTTGGCGAGGTCGAAATCCAGGGTGGCGTCGTTCTTCCGGTAGAGCATCATGAAGCGGATCGCGTCGCGGCCGACCTCGTCGACGACCTCCCGCAGGGTGATGAACTCGCCCGCGCGCTTGGACATCTTCACGGGCTCGCCCGCGCGCAGCAGCCGCACCAGCTGGCAGAGCTTCACGTCGAGGGTGGCGTGCCCGTCGCTCACCGCCTTCACGGCGGCCTGCATGCGCTTGACGTAGCCGCCATGGTCGGCGCCCAGCACGTCGATGAGGTCGGTGGCGCCCCGCGCGATCTTGTCCCGGTGGTAGGCGATGTCGGAGGCGAAGTAGGTGAAGGAGCCGTCCGACTTGAGCAGGGGCCGGTCGACGTCGTCGCCGAACTCCACGGTGCGGAACAGCGTCTGCTCGCGGTCCTCCCAATCCTCGGGGAGCTGGCCCTTGGGCGGCGGCAGGCGCCCCTCGTAGACGAGCCCCTTCCCTCGGAGTTCGGCGAGGAGAACGGGCACCGCTTCCTTCAGGGTGGCTTCCGAGAAGAACACGTCGTGGTGGATGCCCAGACGCGCGAGGTCTGCCCGGATCAGGTCCATCATCGCGTCGATGGCGAAGGCCCGGACCGGCGGGAGCCATTCCGCCTCCGGCTGGTCGAGGAGAGCGCGGCCATGGGCCTCGGCGAGGGCCCGGCCCACGGGCACGAGGTAGTCGCCCGGGTAGAGTCCCTCCGGCACCGGGCCGACGGGCTCGCCGAGCGCCTCGCGGTAGCGCAGGAAGGCCGAGCGGGCGAGCACGTCGACCTGCGCGCCGGCGTCGTTGATGTAGTATTCGCGCGTCACGTCGCGCCCGGCCGCCACCAGGAGGTTGGCGAGGGCGTCGCCGAATACCGCGCCGCGCCCGTGGCCCACATGCATCGGGCCGGTGGGGTTGGCCGAGACGTACTCGATGTTGACGCGGCCCGCCGGCGAAGCGCCGCTCGGCATCGTGCCCCGGCCGTAGGCCTCGCCTTGCACGAGGGCGGCCCGCACCACGGCATGGAACGTCCCCGGGGCCAGCCGCAGGTTGATGAAGCCGGGGCCGGCCACCTGCGCCTCCACCACGTCGGGGTCGGCGCGCAGGGCGGCCGCCAGGGTCTCGCCGAGGGCCTTCGGGTTGGTCTTCGCCTCCTTGGCCAGCACCAGGGCGGCGTTGGTGGCGAGATCGCCATGGCTGGCGTCGCGGGGCGGCTCCACCACCACGCGGGCGAGGTCGAGTCCCTCGGGCAGTTGCCCGGACCGGATGAGGCCCTGCACGGCCGCGCGGACGCGGCCCTCGAAGGTGGCGAAGATGTTCATGGCACGACGAATCCGCTTCAGGGGCTGGGCGGGGTCTTGGTGCGGGTCTTGACCCCGCCGGCTCGCCCGCCAGCCCGGATCGGAGGGGCATAGCAAGGGCGCCCCCGGGTGTCACGGCGGAGCGCCGCATCGCACCCGGCACGGGATGGTTACCGGACCCTTGGGGGAATCGCGCGGGTTGGCGACATCGCCGTGAGACGGCGTTCGGCCTGGCGCGCGAGAGGCGCCGGCCCGCGCCGGATCGATAAAATTGCGCGGATCGACTTCAGCGCGGGACAGGCTCCGTGGCGGCACGATGACGGCGTTGGACTTGAGGACGCCGCCATGGGCAGGACGAAGACGATCGCGCTGGCACTTCTCGCAGCCCTGGCCGCGACTGTGAGCCCGAGCCAGGCGCAGACCCTGGCCGGCCTGCCCATGCAGTCCTTGCCCTCGCCGACCCCCTCGGCGCAGCCCCTGCACGAGGCCAAGCCCCTGGCCGCCTGGTCCGCCTTCTGCCAGCGCTACGCCGCCGAGTGCGCCATCGACCTCAACGAGGCCCCGCGCATCACCCTCACCCCCGCCACCTGGGCCACCATCGCGGCGGTGAACCGCCGGGTGAACCGTACGCTGCGCCCCCTCACCGACATGGATCACTGGGGCGTGCCGGACCGCTGGGACCTGGCCGAGGACGGGGCCGGCGACTGCGAGGATTATCAGCTCCTCAAGCGTAAGCTCCTGGCCGAAGCCGGCCTGCCGCGCCGGGCGATGCGCATGACCGTGGTCATCGACGAGAAGGGCGAGGGCCATGCCGTGCTCACCCTGATCACCGACCGGGGCGACTTCGTGCTCGACAACAAGGTCGGCGATGTGCTGGCCTGGCACCGGACCGGCTACGTCTTCATCAAGCGCGAATCGGCCGAGACGGTGGCATGGGTCTCGCTTGGTGGTGTCACCTCGCCGGTCACGACCGCCAACCGCTGACGGTTGGCCGCCCCGGCGCGGATGCCGCGCAGGCGCGAGCGGGAGCGATGCCCCGTGCCGTCCCGCGACGATGACACGAAAACCACATCGTCACGCGGAACCTTCTCCTGCGCTCGCGGGTTAACGAGGGTTTAACTTTCCGATTGAGCCTCGGCCGCTCCCGTGCAAACTTCGTCGTCTCACGAGGGACGGCAGGGCGACCGGCATGCGGCACGCGATTCTGCGAAGTGGTGATGGGCTCCCGCCGGGCTGGGGGCGCCGGGTCCTGTGGCGACGGATCGGTCGCGCGGTTCAGTTCTCCCTGGTGGGCTCGATCCTGCTCCTCGGGGGCGCCACCACGGAGGCGCAGACCGTCGCCGCCCTGCCCGAAGCCCCGCGGGTCGATGCGGGGCCGTCCGCCCGCCCGGTCGCGGCCTGGACCGCGCTGTGCGCCCGGATGCCGGCCGAGTGCGCGGTCGACACGAGCGAGCCCGCCGCCATCACCCTGACGCCGCGCATCCGCGACCTGCTCGCCCGCGTCAACCGCCGGGTGAATGCCCGGATCAAGCCGATCACCGATCTCGCCCACTGGGGCGTGGTGGACCGCTGGGATTATCCCGACGACGGTTTCGGCGATTGCGAGGATTACCAGCTCCTCAAGCGCCGGATGCTAGTGGAACGCGGATTGCCGCGCCGGGCCCTGCGGATGACGGTGGTGATCGACGATATCGGCGAGGGGCACGCGGTGCTGATGGTCCGCACCGACCGGGGGGACCTCATCCTCGACAACAAGACCAACGCCGTGCTCTCGGCCCCCGCCACCGGCTACACCTTCATCAAGCGCGAGGGCCAGGACGGTCTCGCCTGGGTCACCCTCAACGCCGGCGCCTCGCCGGTGGCCACCGCCAACCGCTGACGGCGGCGGCCCGAGCCGGGGATCACGGGTCTTTCAGAGGCCCGTGATCAGGTGCGCGAGGTCGAGGGCGATGCGCCCTGACATCAGGCTCCAGCCGCAGGCGATGATCGTGGCGATCATCACGAAGGGGATCGGTCGCCGCTCGAAGCGCCGCCCGCGAACGGTGTTGCGCAGGATGATGAAGGGCGCCCCGAAGGCGAGCATGGGCAGGGCCGCCACGGCCGTGACGCCGCCGCGCTCGAGCAGGCTGAAGCTGGCGCGGCGCGCGGTGAAGAGTTCGAACGCACTCGCGAGCAGGCCCGACAGGGCGAGGCCGACGCAGAGGGTCTGAAGGGATTCGATGGCCGAGGGGCTGAGAGTCATGACGCGAACGCTCCAGCATCGAGAACGATGTGGAGCGCACTGTGCCGCGTCGTTTACGAAACGTTAAGGGTTTCCTGCCGTCAGGGTTAAATCCGCGCACAGGGTCCTGCGTCGCAGGGGCGTGCGGCGGACCCGTCGATCCGGCAGGCGAAGCCCCTAATCCTCGAGGTCGATGTCCAGGATCGCCATGGCGAAGTTGAACGAACGGTCGCCGTCCTCGTCGTCCACCGAGACAACGCCCAGGAACTCCTCGCCGATATAGACCTCGGCCGAATCGTCCTTCTTGGGGCGGGGAACGAGGCGGATGTTGGTGTTGGCGAAGGTGCGGCGGAGGTAGTCCTGCACCTTCGCAATGTCGGTCTTGTTCACGCTGATCGCCTCTCGCGTTGGGATCGGGGCCTCCGGCGCACAGGACGGCGCGCGGCATGCCGCGGGGCTCGGCCGGGCGCGGCCTTGGGCCGGGCTGGCCCCCGCTTGCCACGCCATCGGGGGATGGGCAAGCGGGGCCGAGTCCCGAGCCCTGAGCGCCGTCAGATGCCCTCGGCCATGTGGATGAACTGATCCATGGCCACGAGCTGGTCCATGGCCCGCGACGGCTCGGCGCAGCCGGCGGTGCCCACCACGCGGGCCGGCACGCCGACCACGGTGGTGTTGGCGGGAACCGCGCGCAGCACCACGGAGCCGGCGGCGATGCGCGCGCAGGCCCCCACCTCGATGTTGCCGAGGATCTTGGCCCCGGCCCCGATCATGACGCCGTGGCGAATCTTCGGATGGCGGTCGCTGCCCTGCTTGCCGGTGCCCCCGAGGGTGACGGCATGGAGGATCGAGACGTCGTCCTCGATCACCGCCGTGGAGCCGACCACCAGGCCGGTGGCGTGGTCGAGGAAGATGCCGCGTCCGATCCGGGCCTGCGGATGGATGTCGGTCTGGAATACCTCAGACGACCGGCTCTGGAGATAGAGGGCGAGGTCGCGCCGGCCCTGCCCCCAGTACCAGTGCGCGAGACGATGCGCCTGGATCGCGTGGAAGCCCTTGAAGTACAGGACCGGCTCGATGGCCCGGCTGGTGGCGGGGTCGCGGTCGAGCACCGCCGCGATGTCGGCCCGGAAGGCGCGGCCGAGGTCCGGATCGGCGCCGATCGCCTCGTGGAAGCCGTGGGCGACGAGTTCGGCCGGCAGGGAGGCATGCCCGAGGCGGGCCGCGACCCGGTGCGCCACCGCGCCCTCGAGGGAGGCGTGGTTGAGGATCGTGGCCACGATGAAGGAGGCGAGCTGCGGTTCCTCCCGCACGATCGCCTCGGCCTCGGCCCGCAGGCGCGCCCAGATCGGATCGCAGACGGCGAGCGGCTCGGACCCCTGCGCGGCGACCGGGAATGCACTGGCGGACATCGGGGCCTCCTCTGGGCCGGCCTCTCAAGCGCCGGGAGGTGGACCGCCCCGCGACGACCCCCGCTGGGTGGTCGCCGGGACGACGCATCCGCCCCGCGGCGTTCCGGTGGATGGTTCGTCTGTCGTCGTCGGCCCCGGCAGACGGAATTACCGCCGAGTCGCATGTCCGTAGCTTGGTGTGCCTCGGGCGGTCGATCAAGACCGAGTGGCATCCGGGCCGAGCGGAGGCGCGCCGATTGTCAGGCGCGGCGGCGCTGGTCGAGATCGCCGAACCGGGCCTCGATCGCCTCGGCGAGGCGGTCGACCATCACCTCGACGGGGACATCGGAGGTGTCGACCACCGACGAGGCGCGGGCATAGAGCGGCTCGCGGCTGGCCAGGACCGCGCGCAACTCCTGCATCGCCGACGGGTGGTCGCCGGTGGTCGCGAGGTCGCCCTGGTCGCGCACCCGCTGCATGTGCTCCTCGGGCCGGGCCCGCAGCCAGATCGTGAAGAAGGCCTGGAGCAGCAGGTCGTAGGTCAGAGGCTCGGCCACGATGCCGCCGCTGGTGGCGAGAACCAGCGGGCCGGGATGCTCGGTGAGGCGGCGCAGGGCCGCCTGCTCCAGCCGCCGGTAGCCTTCCTGCCCGTAGATCGCGAAGATCTCCTTCACCGAGAGGGCGTTCTCGCGCTCGATCTCGGCGTTGAGTTCCACGAAGGTCCAGCCCAGGCGGTCGGCGACCCGGCGCCCGAGGGTCGACTTGCCGGCCCCGCGCAGGCCGATCACGGCGACGCGCGGCTGCGGCACCTCACCGCTCGCCGAGGATTGCCCCGACAGAATTCCCTTCGCCAGGGCGACCTGCTCGGGCGAAGCGTTGCCGAGGAGATCACGGATCACGTGCCAGTCCGGGCCGATATCCTGCCCGGCGATGAGGTCGTCGAGGCGAACGCCCATCGCGTTGGCGACGCGGCGCAGCAGGATGATCGAGACGTTGCCCTGTCCGCTCTCGAGTTGCGCGATGTAGCGCTCCGAGAGCCCCGAGGTCTGCGAGAGGAGCTTGCGAGACAGGCCGCGCACGGTCCGGGCGTGACGGACCCTCCGGCCGAGCTCAGCCAGGAAGATCGATTCTTGTTCTGCCGCGCCGGCCATGCCGTCGTCCGCTTCCTCGATGCGCGCCCAGGTGGTCGGACCTGCGCGCCGGTTGCAATACAATAGGCGCTCTGTTCCAAGAATCGAACGATACTTGGAAGTATGGTGCCTGAATACGTTCGTGGCTCCTGTCAGAGGAACATCGGTTCACACCGTTGTCCCGCAGGCGCCCCGTCTCGCGGATGCTGCAGCGATCGTGCCTGACCGGCCTGACTGCAGTTCATCGCATTGCACCATGTGAGACTAGGCAAGCCGCGACGCAAGCCATTCCGGACAATCGAAGCGGTGGAAAACCTTTTCCGGGGGTTGGCGGCGCCGGAGCCGGGCACGCGCGCGCCGCACTGAAATCCGCCCGTCAGGCGCGTCCAGCCGCGCTCTGGCGGACCGTTTCGGGTGGCTTCCCCGTCCCGGATTAGGCGCAGACCCCGCCCTTACTGCACCGGCAGGGCCGAGGCTTCGAGGATGGTACCGGTCGCGGGCGCTTTCTTCGCGACGATTGGCCGCCCGACCGAGGCCAGGGCGAGGGCCGAGGGCCGACGCGGCGGCAGCGGCACCTCGATGGTCTCGCCGAAGGCCGCCTCGACCGGAGCGCCGGTCTGAACCACGGTCGGGGCCAGGCCGGGATTGGGGCTGATCGCCGGGGTCGCGGCGATCGCAGCCGGCTCGGGGGCCAGGGCCGCCACCTCCGTTGTGGTGAGGCCCGCGAGGGAGGCGGGGCGGCGCGGCGGCAGTGGCACCGCCACGGCGTCCGTCGGTATGCCGTTCGCGGCGGGGCTCGGAGCGTAGGCGAGCGCGGTGTTGGCGGCGGCGACCGACGGCGTGGCGGCGCGCGCGAACACGCTGCCGAAGGCCTCGCCGGATTTCGGCGCGTCGATGTCGTCGGGGACGCTGGTCTCGATGCCGAGGCGCTTGGCGGCGTAATAGTAGCCGCGATTGTAGAAGCCGTAGGCGCGGGCGATGTCGCCCTTGGCGGCACGGTACGCGCCGGCCAGGTAGGCGATGCCGTAGCGCAGGTTCACGCGGGGATCGAACAGCCCGGCCGCGTCGCCCTGGTAGCCGAGGCCCTTGGCGGTGGCGTGCTTGATCTGCATCAGGCCGAGGGCGCTGCCGCCCTTGGCGTTCGGGTTGTAGTTGCTCTCGCGCTTCACGACCTGGTGGACGAAGCTCGACGGAACGCCCTGGGCCTTGGCCTGCTGCTCGATCAGCGCGTCGATGTTGTCCCGGGCCGCCGAACCCTGCGCGGCCGCCTCGCCGGGCGCGAGAACCCCGCAGGGCACGGCGACCGCCACGACGGCGAGGAGCAGGAGGCGCTGGTTCATACGGAGACCCGGATCGACCTTATTTCTTGGATGGCCAAGGTCCGGTCGAATTGCGGCCGGAAAGCGGCTCGGGCCGGGTCAGCGTGGCCGTTTCCCCATGTGCTGTGGCGCACATGGCACAGGTGTGCGGCATGCGTGCCGATTGTAGCGGAGCCGATTCGCGAGCGGGTTCAACGCCCTCCGGTATTTGTGAGGAGGGCGGTCGGCGCGCTGCCTCAGCGCCGCAAAATGAATTCTGCGATGGCCTTGGCGAACCCGTCCGCGTCGTTTCCGGCCGTCACCGCCCGTGCCGCCGCCTGCACCGCCGGGGCGGCGTTGCCCATCGCCACGGAGAAGCCGCTGCGCGCGAACATCGGCACGTCGTTGCCGGCGTCGCCCAGGGTGGCGATGCGGGACGGCGGGATGCCGAGGTGCCGGCTCATGGCGTCGACGAAGCCGGCTTTGCCGACGCCCGGCGGCGTCACGTCGAGGTAGTAGGCCTGCGAGCGGTGGACGTCGGCCCCCGCGCCCAGCGCGGCGGCGACCCGCGCCTCGCAGGCCGCGAGGTGGCCCGCATCCGCGCTCACCCCCACGATCTTGGCGGCCCGGCCGAGGAGCGGTGCGAGATCATTTACGGCGTGCGGCTCGGTGACCAGGGTGCGGCGCTCGAGATCGGTGTAGGGGCCGTGCGGATCGGTGAGGTTCCAGCGCCCCTCGGCGAAGACCCAGATGTCGAGGCCGGCCTCCGCGAAGAGGCGCGCCGCCGCGCGGGCGGCCTCGGCCGGGATCAGGGTCTCCGACAGGATGGTGAGGTCGGGGGCCACCAGGGTGCTGCCGTTGAAGGCGCCCATGGGCAGTGTGAGGCCGAGTTCCGCCGCCAGTGGCTTGAGGCCGATGGGGGGCCGGCTCGACGCGATGGTGAAGGCGATGCCCGCCTCGCCCAGGCTGCGCACGGCCGCCCGGGCGGCCGGCGTCAGGCGCTTGTCGGAGGTGACGAGGGTGCCGTCCACGTCCGAGATCACCAGGGCGATATCGGCGGGGGCCGTGTCCGATGACGGATGGGACGGGGTGCTCATGCGGGGGCGTTGCTCATGCGGGATTTCGGGGCTCCTGTGCGCCCTCCTCCAATCCCGCCCGGGCCGCGATCGTTGCGGCGATGGCCTCGGGCGTGCCTTCGATGCCCACCGCGATCGCATTCTCCTCCGGCCCCGGCGGCTCCAGGATGGCGAACTGGGTGTCGAGGAGGGCCGCCGGCATGAAGTGCCCCCGGCGCAGCGCCAGGCGCCGGTCGATCAGGTCGCGGTCGCCCTCGAGGTAGACGATCCGGACCGCCTCGCGCCCCCGCACGAGGACGTCGCGATAGGCCCGGCGCAGGGCCGAGCAGACGACGATGCCGGGCTCGCGCGCCTGCAGGCGCGTGTCGATCCAGGCGCCGATCGCGGCGAGCCAGGGGGCGCGGTCGTCGTCGTCGAGGGGATGCCCGGCCCGCATCTTGGCCACGTGTTCCGGGCTGTGGAGGCTGTCCCCGTCGACGAAGACCCAGCCGAGGCGCTCGGCGAGGCAGGCCGCCACCGTGCTCTTGCCGGAGCCCGACACCCCCATCACCACGAGGATGCCGGGCCTGCGGCCCGGCGCCGGATTCGAGGCTGACGACATCGCGCTCTCCTGTGCCGAGCCTGCTCCTGAGCAGGCTTTGCGGCGGAATTCGGCGGCGCGGCCTCAGGAGGCGAGGATTGCGGGGCCGGGGTCCGGCAGGACGGGGTTCAGCACCCGCTCGCGCAGGCGCTGGGGGCCGAGCGTCATCGCGAAGAAGTCGTAGTAGCCCCGTTGATCGTTGGAGAGGAGGAACTGGAAGTGCATCCGGAAGGGCCGCCAGCGCACCTTCATGTAGGTCTCCGCGCTGATGATCTCGCGGAATCGGGCCGAGCGCACGAGGGGGTTGGCCGCCGGCCGGCCCCGGAGATTTAGGTCGAGGTCCCTCACGGGGTTGAAGCCCGGGAAGTTCATCCAGTCCTGCGGCGCCTGGAAGTCGACCCAGACGAGACGGCGCGACGTCACCAGGGTCGCGATCTCGCCGCGCAGGCGATCGACGCGCGGCTGCAGGGCCACCAGCGGCAGGCCGGAGCCCAGGGTGACGAGGGCGAGCGTCGGCGCGGTGCGTCCCAGGTCGGGATCGCGCGCGAGCACGCGGGCCGCCACCTCCACCGCCGTCAGGGCGCCCGAGGAATGTCCGAGGATCATGATCTCGTCCGGGATGTCCCCGGATTCCGCCAAGGCGGTGCAGCGGGCGAGGACGTGGTCCGCGAAGAGGTCGAGGCGGCGCTCGTAATCGGGGCGGCTGCCCCGACCGTGCTGCCAGTTGAAGACCCAGTCGTTCAGGAGTTGCCAGAAGAAGATCCGGTTGAGGAGCGCCTCCATCGCCTTCACCCAGGCGAGGCCGATGACGAGCCCGGCCGGGATCGTGGCCCAGAGCGGCCAGCCGAGGCTGTGCGCGAAGCCCGTGCCGAGATGGGCATGCACGAAGGCCGCGATGGCCACGGTGCAGAGTGCGAGGAGCACGACCATCAGCAGGGGGTAGAGGATGACGTTGCCGTACTTCCAGTTCAGCCGGTAGAACCGGACCATCATGCCGGAGGTGATGGCCTGGAGCGTGCCCACCACCAGGAGGGCGACGCTGACGAGGCGCAGGCGCCGGAAATCGTTCCGGACGATGTCGTCCCAGAGCAGCACGTCGTAGCTGGTCTCGGCGCCCCCGGTCGTGGGCTGCGCGGCCACGCGCCAGCTCTGCACCGTCTCGTCCGCGTTCATCGTGGCGCGGGTGATGCTGGGCTTGGGTTCGCCGAAGCGCTTCGCGTAACGCGTCAGTTCCCGGACGAACAGCATCCGGTAGCGGCTGCTGCCCTCCGGATCATAGCCTGGAACGTAGAAGACGTGTCTGCGCCGGACTGCGCCGGGGACCCCATCCGCAAGGCTCGGAGGTGTATAGTCGAATGACGATGTCATGGAGTCGGGGGTGTCGAGAAATCTGATCTCGACAGATACCAGATCTGCGTAGGGTGAGAACGCTTATCTCGGGGCGATGTTCGACGTCTCCCGAATGTGAATCTCGCACGGGTCGGCGGTGAGTAGCGGGGATGGTTTCCCGTTCCTGGCCCCTCCCGGGCGAAGTGTGACCCCACCGCCACGGACACGGTTGCGGCAATGGTCTAGGCAGCCAATGAGAGAAACCGACAGGCGACCCTGCATGCGCGCACTTCCTCTGGCCCTTTGCACCGCCCTGGCGGTGTCGGGCTGTTCGTCGATCCTGCCGGCGGCGGGTCCGACGACCAGCGCGGTCGTGGAGGGGGCGGACGTCTCGACGAGCGAGGGCACGTTCGCCCGCTACGAGATCGTGGACCTGTCGGCGGCCACG